>JANONW010000362.1:0-16570 GCA_031421065.1 Prolixibacteraceae bacterium | reverse complement strand
TAAACCGATTCAGATCAAAAAGCATGGCAATAAGGCCAAGAGTATTTTCAAATATGGATTAACATACATTGCAACAGTTCTGCTAAACTCTAGTTTTCAACCTGATATAGATGTATTCAAATTTTTGTCATGTACTTAGGTCCAGGGGTGAAATGATTTTGGTTGGATCTTTCTTTGCCGCCCATAAAATCAGGCGCAACGACTGGTCGTAAGTCATGTAATTCCACATCCAGTTTATAAATATCAACAATCTGTTTTTAACACCAACAATGGTCATCAGATGAACAAACATCCAGGTTAGCCAAGCGATAAAACCACTGAATTTAATAAATGAAAAATCGGCAACTGCACGGTTTCGGCCAATGGTAGCCATCGATCCGCGATCAATGTATTTGAATTGCCTCAACGAGCCATTTCTTTTCATCGATAAAAAATTCATGGCCAGATTTTTCCCTTGCTGAATAGCAACCTGCGCCACCTGAGGATGTCCGTTTGGATAATCGGGACCGGACATCACACAAACATCGCCAATCGCATAAATAACATCAAAACCCTTGATCCGGTTATACTGGTCAACCACAAGCCTGTTCCCACTGCCAATTATCTCTTCAGAAAATCCCGAAGGAATTACGCCACTGATACCTGCAGCCCAGATTACCGTTTTGGTTTCAATACGAGTACCATCCCTAAAACTCAATTTATTTCCGTCATAATCGGTTACCTGCGAATTTAATAATACTTTAATTCCGAGCCTTTTGAGAAAAAACAGTGCTTTTTCGGAAGCATGTTTCGACATTCCACCCAGCAGGGCAGGTGATCCTTCAATTAAACTGATTTGCATCGCATCAAAATTCAGGTCGGGATAATCCTTTGGAAGAACAAATTTCTTCATCTCGGCAATTGCTCCGGCAACCTCAACCCCGGTTGGCCCGCCACCAACAATGATTACATTCAATAAAGCCTTCCTTGCATTCTGGTCGCGCAGGGTAACCGCCTTCTCGAAACTTTGCAGCAAACGGTTTCGAAGCGCCATGGCTTCTGATACAGATTTCATCGGGATCGCATATTCTTCCATGTTTTTCATTCCGAAGAAATTGGAATTTACGCCCGATGAAATAACCAGATAATCGTACCATACCTTATCGAGGCTGGTTTGAAGTTCCTTTTTATGGGTATCGACCGAATAAACTTCAGCAACCCTGATGTAAACATCTTTTTGCTTCTGAAATATTTTCCGGAGAGGGAAAAGAATGGAGCTCGGTTCTATACCTGCACTTGCAACTTGGTAGAACAATGGCTGAAACTGATGATAGTTGTTCTTGTCAATCAGTACAATCTGGTAACCGGATCCAACGAGCTTTTGTGCCAATTTCAGACCACCAAATCCTGCACCGATAATTACAATTCGCTTTTGGGCCGTTTCCGGTATATTAACTGGCATCTTAAATTATTTTTTTTGTGTTTTACGACATGTTTAAAACATTTCAAAGAACCGAAAGTTTCTATGTGCCGAAAATAAACTTCAGGATGAAATATTTTAAAATTCAACTAAATAACCTAATTTCAGCATCTATTTAACGCCCTTTGGCGGAGGTTTAATTAGTTTGGAATTTCCGAAGAAATATTGAAGGTTAGAAGATGCAACCCTGAACAAATCATTGGGTTTTGAGATGTAAAGATAAGTGTTAAATTTACGTTTTATATATAAACCTCTGCCAAGAGTTCTAAATCATTGATATTCAAATAACTAAACTAACAACCCACAAATGGGCGACAACATGAATGTGCTTAAAACTTCAGCCAAAGAAATTAACGAAACATGGATATGTTCTGACCGACGAACAGGTAACTTTTAATTTTACTGCCGATCACACTTGCTGGGCGATATTACTAAAATTGCTCCGCAGCTCGATATGCCTGGAATTTTGGCTTATGCTAAAAGTAAAAATGTGAAATGCTGGGTTTGGCTTTACCACACCGATGTAAACCGCACCGACTTCGATAAAGCCTGTGCTTTGTATGAAAGCTGGGGTATTGCCGGGGTGAAAATCGACTTTATGGACAGTGGCGATCAGGAAAATACTTAATGGTAGCCTTCGAAGATGCTCCCGATGCAGCAATCAATGCTGAAAAAGTAATGCGTAATGCCAAAACTGTTGTGAAAGGCGATGTTGTGAATATCAGGATGGCTCCGGGTGGTGGTTTTGCAGCATGGCTGGAGCCGGTGAAATAGAGAACAAGTCAGAAGGCCGAAGACGGAAAATCGGAGAGCCGCTACCTGAGCGCGAAGCAGTTGAAGGGAGCAGTCGAACTTGGAACCTGAAACTTGAAACTTTGAACTAAATAATATGCTCGAAAAATTAAAAGAAGAGGTCTGGAAAGCCAATCTTGATTTGGTAAAACACGGTCTGGTGATTTTTACATGGGGAAATGTAAGTGGAATAGACCGCCAACATGGCTTGGTGGTGATCAAACCCAGCGGTGTTTCGTACGATACCATGAAACCATCTGACATGGTAGTGCTTGATCTGTATGGCAAAGTGGTTGAAGGTGAACTTAATCCATCGAGCGATGCACCGACTCATCTGATTTTGTACCGTCAATTTCTGAATATCGGTGGAATTGTGCATACCCATTCGGAATGGGCTACGAGTTGGGCGCAGGCAGGAAAGGGAATTCCAGCCATTGGAACCACTCATGCCGATTATTTCTACGGAGAAATTCCATGTACCCGAAAAATGTCAGTAGAGGAAATTAATGGTGAATACGAACTTGAAACCGGACGGGTAATCATTGAACGGTTCAAAGAATTGGATCCTGATATGATTCCGGGGGTGCTCGTCAATAACCATGCACCATTCAACTGGGGAAAGAATGCTGATGATGCGGTACACAATGCGGTAGTTCTGGAGGAAGTTGCCAAAATGACTTTCCGGAGCTTAAACCTGGACCCGACAAGCTCAATGGGACAATCACTTCTGGATAAACATTTCCTCCGAAAACATGGCAAAGATGCGTATTACGGGCAAAAATAAGTTTCAAGTTCCAAGTTATCGCTCATAATCAGTTTTTTTTGACTTGGAACTTGAAATTTTAAACTTTAAACTGAGATTTAAACTCAAAAACTTTAAACTATATATTATGAGTCAGGCAAAATACACTATCGGACTTGATTATGGTACCGATTCTGTTCGTTCGTTGATTGTAAACACCACAAATGGTGAAGAAGTAGCCAGCGTAGTTTTTGAATATCCACGCTGGAAAAAACAAATGTACTGCGATGCGCCCAACAACCGGTTCCGCCAGCACCCGAAAGATTATCTGGAAGGTATGGAATACACCATTGTTGAGGCTTTGAAACTGGCTCCGGCCGGTGTTACTGATAACATAGTTGGAATTTCGATTGACACCACCGGATCGACACCCGTTGCAGTGGATGAAAAAGGCACTCCGCTTTCGCTAACTCCCGGTTTTGAAGAGAATCCAAATGCAATGTTCGTTCTCTGGAAAGACCACACCGGAGTTAAAGAAGCCGACGAAATCAATCAACTGGCCAAAGTTTGGAACATCGACTTCACCAAATTTGAAGGCGGCGTTTATTCTTCGGAATGGTTCTGGTCCAAGTTGTTGCATGTAATCCGCGAAGATGCAGGTGTTTTCCGCGCTGCCAACTCATGGGTGGAACATTGCGACTGGATTCCGGCTATTCTGACCGGCAATACAAATCCCAAAACGTTGAAACGTTCGCGTTGTGCGGCAGGTCACAAAGCCATGTGGCACGAGGCTTTCGGAGGATTGCCAGCCGAAGAGTTCCTCGAAAAACTTGATCCGCTGTTGAATGGATTAAAAGACCGCTTGTTCAAAGAAACTTTCACCTGCGATATTTCTGCAGGAACAATTACTCAGGAATGGGCTGAAAAATTAGGGTTGCCAGCCAATGTAAAAGTTGGGGTTGGCGCTTTTGATGCTCACCTCGGCGCTGTTGGCGCTGAAATCGAACCATATTATTTGAGCAAGGTGATGGGAACTTCGACTTGCGACATGCTGATTGCCCCAATGGAAGAAGTGGGCGACAAACTGATCAGCGGAATTTGCGGACAGGTTGACGGCTCCATTGTTCCCGGAATGTTGGGAATGGAAGCCGGACAGTCAGCTTTCGGCGACATTTATGCATGGTTCAAAAATGTATTGTTGTGGCCTGCCGAACAGATTATTTCGACAAGTACAATGATTGACACAGCAACCAAAACTACAATGATTGCTGAAATTTCATCGCGTATTATTCCTGAACTAACTTATGCTGCCGAACAGATTCCAATTGAGGAAAGCAGTATTGTTGCACTCGACTGGATGAACGGTCGCCGCACACCGGATGCCAATCAAAACCTAAAAGGTGTAATTTCAGGATTAAACCTTGGATCGGATGCACCTCGTATTTTCCGCGCTCTGGTTGAAGCAACTGCATTTGGATCAAAAGCCATAGTTGATCGTTTTATCAGCGAAGGTGTGAGGATTGACGGCGTGATTGCTTTGGGCGGTGTGGCAAAAAAATCGCCTTTTGTGATGCAGATCGTGTGCGATGTGCTGAATATGCCGATTAAAGTTGCCCGTTCGGAACAGGCTTGCGCATTGGGTTCGGCCATGGCTGCTGCAGTAGTTGCCGGAGTTTACACAAATATTTCGGAAGCTCAGAAAAAAATGGGCGGCGGATTCGAAACTACCTATTCTCCTATTCCTGAAAATGTGGCCAAATACCAGGCTTTGTATGCCAAATACCTGAAATTGGGTGAAATGATCGAATTTGGAATGAAATAATCTTTATCCGATTTTCAAAAACTCAAAAGAGTCAACCGGCAGATGGTGTCTGTGAGTTGACTCTTTTTTTGTTCTTTAAAACCTTATTTGTTGACAAAACCTTAGTATTGGGCGAGTTTTTATCGGTAATAATTGTCCCGTCATGCAATTCAACAGACGATCCGCAAAAAACACCGGCATTGCCTTTTCCATCTTCTTCAGCGTTTTTTCCAGTTATGCTGCAATGTCCTGTTTGCCGTGCGTTGGGGCAGACATACTCTTTGGCAAGTTTTGGTTTGTCCTTTCAAATCCTTGCTTTGTACATTTAGCCCTGTCATTTCAGCGGCCAAATCTTTGGCTTTTATGCTTATTGTAGGCAAAAAATCGGCAACAGGCCGGCTATCGGGCACGCCCATTTTTCGTTTCAGCATTTGGGTATTTAACCTGAAAAGTGCTTGGTCGCCTTTACTTCTGATAATAGCAAAATCTTGGCTGTCAACGCCTCTTTCGTACAAAATCCCCGAAAGTTGTTTTTCGGTTTGGCTGAGTTTTTCACGGGCTTTTACCCGTTCAAATTCTAAAAGCCGTTGTTCAACCAATTCAGCCCTACGTGTTTGCACTGCAAAGTAGTTTTGAGCAAACGCAATTTCTTCTTTACGGCTATCGCCATTTTGAGCAATTAAATAGCAAGCGTAGCGGGTTAAAAGAATGTCATCTATTTCTTTTTCAGCACCTTTGGGCATTGGTATCGTTTTCCTGATGTCAGGAAAATGACAATCCACTTCTTCGCCTACATTTTTACAAGCATCTTTTGCTTTTTGAATTACCTTTTCAAAGTTTTCCCACTTGCTGTATCCTAATAAACTTTGTAATTCTCTGGCACTCCAACACTCAACACCTTCTAATTCGGAAGCTGCTGCTTCAAACAGTGTAAAAAGTTGTTTTATTTCTTCTGTTTTCATATTACTTGCAGTTAAAAAGGAGTTGAGATATTAAGTTCTTTGCAGAATTGAGCAATGGTAATGCCTGTCGCTTTTATTGTTTCATCCAATGCTTTTAATTCTTTTGCAATGGCTTCAATGTCGGTTTCTGCTTCTGCTTCTGCTTCAAAAGTGTCAACATACCTTGGTATGTTTAGGTTGTAGTCGTTTGATTCTATGGTATTGAGACGTTGCAGTGCAACGTCTGTACGAATAAAAGCTCGTTTGCTGTATTTCTCAGTTTCGGTTCGGTTGCGGTAAGTACCAATGATTTTGTTAATGTGTTCGTCCCGTAATATGTTTTGTGTTTTTACTTTTTCGTATTCGTTGCTGGCATCAATAAACAGAATATCATCGGGGTTTTCGCGGCATTTTTTGAAAACCATAATGCAAGTTGGGATACTTGTGCCATAAAAGATATTGGCAGGCAATCCAATTACTGCATCCAAGAAGTTTTTATTTTCAATTAAGGGCATCTCTAAAAACTAAATGTTGATATAAACATCTGATTGTTAATAACTTAATAGATATAATAACGTATTAATTGCTTAATTTTACAGTAATAAAATAAGCAACTATGAAAAATGTAAACCCACTTGGCCTTTTTGATGATCATTTTTTAATGGGGAAACTCACCAAACTGGGAGGCCCACTTCAAAGACTAAACGATTATATTGATTGGAATATATTCGCAGCACCACTGGACAAAGCCTTCAATGAAGAAGCAAAAGACAGGGCCAAAGGAGGGCGGCCATCATTTGATAAATTATTGATGTTCAAAGCCTTGATCGTCCAGGGTTTATATAATTTGTCGGATGACCAGCTTGAGTACCAAATAGTAGACAGGTCAAGTTTCAAACGGTTTTTAGGATTGAAAAAGAGTGACAAAGTTCCTGACAGTAAGACATTCTGGTTTTTTCGTGAGCAACTTATAGAAAAAGACGTTATTATGGCACTGTTCAAGACATTCAATGAAATACTTGATTCAGCCGGGGTATTTGCCAATGAAGGGAAAATGGTTGATGCAAGTTTTGTAGAAGCTCCCCGTCAACGTAATGCCAGGGAAGAAAACAAGCACATAAAACAGACAGGCACCGCACCCGGGCAGTGGAAAGAAACCCCCAACAAACTCTGCCAGAAAGATGTGGATGCACGCTGGACAAAGAAGAATAGTGTAACTTTTTTTGGATACAAAAACCATATCAAAGCGGATACAAAAACAAAATTAATTGAAGAATTTATAGTAACGGATGCTTCAGTTCATGATCCACAAGCCATTGAAGGGTTGCTTACCGAAAAGGGCAAAAGCCAAGATAGGAATGATGAACCTAACCTATAACATTAGCCGTTGTGTACAGTTAAAAATCAATGTTTCAATGGGATAGGTATGTCTAATACCGAACAAAGCTAATGGTTAATGTATTGATATTAAATACTATAACTAAATAAGAATTAAAAATCACAATCTGATACGAATAATTTGATCGTATTGGAAATAAAAAAAACAGTTTTTAGAGATGCCCATCAAATTTTAATTACTTTTACATCAGTTTGAACCAATAAAATATAAATCAAATTGTTATGAAATCAACAAAAAAATCATTTGCAGGAGTTTTATCCCTTGCTGTTTTCGTACTGGTTTTCGTAATCAGTTCAACGCTTTCGGCCCGCGATTATTACCAGATCAAAGTGTACAATGTAAAGGATCAGGCGCAACAAGCTACTGTTGAAAATTATCTGAAAGATGCCTGGTTACCTGCGCTGCACAAAGCCGGAGTTAAAAAAATTGGCGTTTTTAAACCAATTGCCAATGATCCGGCAGCAGGGAAGAAAATATTTGTATTTATCCCTTTAAAAAATCTCGGCCAGATTGAAAAAATTGAAGCAGCACTTGCCAAAGACAGCGAATACCAGAAAGCAGGCACAGCGTACATTAATGCAGCTTTTGATAATCCTCCCTATGTTCGGATGGAATCGCTTCTTTTAAAAGCTTTTAGCGAAATGCCCAAATTTAGCGTTCCGAAATACACTACCCCAAAATGCGAACAGATTTTCGAACTCCGCAGCTACGAAGGGGCAACAGAAAAAATCTGGAAGAAAAAAGTGGAAATGTTTAACGAAGGCGGCGAGGTTGCACTTTTCAAAAAACTTGAATTTAATGCTGTTTTTTACGGCGAAGTTATTTCGGGAAGCGCCATGCCTAATTTAATATATATGACAAGTTTTTCAGATATAAAATCAAACCAGGATCATTGGAATGTGTTCCGTGATCACCCCGACTGGAAAAAACTTTCGGGTATGAAAGAGTATAAAAATACTGTGTCGCACATGGATAAATATTTGATGCACCCAACCGATTATTCGGATATTTAAAAAAAGCCTCCTCCTGCCCCCTCACAGGGAGGGGAGAAAGAGCGTTAAAAGTTATTAACTCATAATCAATGTCGTTTAGTTAAAGCATACAATGCTAAATTGTTTAGTGAAAATCCACCCTTCGACTCCGCTCAGGGTGACTGTCATACTGATAGGAGTCGAAGTCTTAACTTGTTAACTAAAGTTTCCCACATTTTAAAAGCCACATAATAGGGCATGTTAAGTGTTTCATAATATTTGTTAAGTATATCATTAATTGTTTATTATCAGGCTACTGCGAGCCAGACGGCGGTCTTATCGTCATTTTGGTCATTATCGTCAAATTCAACCACCACTTTGAGTATTGCAAATAGTTGTTTGCTTGCGTGATCGTTCTGCATTAGTTTTTCCATCATTTCTTCCATATCGACATTCAATACAGCAGCTAACTGTACTATCATTTTAAAAAACACCCTGACCAGCCTTTCCCACAAAGTTCGGTCGCCTTAACGAAAGATAGGGCCAAATCGGTTGTCAACAGGATTGCCCAGTTCTTTGCATTGTTGTGCCGAATAAAGAAAAGCCGGACTTTTTCACCCTTGTAACCAGCCACCAAAGAGATGTGATCAGACTTGTATTTCCTCGAATACTTGCTTCTCTTACGTTCGTTTTTGGTGATCAACTGATGGGCGTTTAATTTTTTTTTGTCAATCAGGTATTGTCGTCTGTCAAGCTTGCACATCCCCGGTAAATGCATTGCCCCGCTTTTTATGGCACGGACACTTTTGATCATGTAATCATTTACAAACCAACTGTCCATCAGGACATAACTTGCTATAAACCCATTTTTAACAGCCCGTTTGGGCATTGAAACGGCAGCTCCGCCTTTTTTTATATCCAACTCTTCAACCCTTTTTTTGCCAGACGGTTTGCCATCGCGCTTTTTACTGAACTGCGGTCCCAGTTCCTTTTTTGACATACCGTAAGTTCCCTTTCCCCCCTTCTCGCGATGGGGCGGGCAGTCGGTCGCAACAAGGCTTTTACCATCCCAGGATGCCAGCAGGAGCAATTTAAGCCCCAGTGGGCAAAGCTTGGCCAGATGGTTAAAAATCCTGCCCATGAACTCCATGGTTTTTCCGGTTTTTTCAATATCGGTATCGTCCAAAACAAAGCAGGTTACTCCCGGAGTATTGTCGCCATTGGCTTTTGCGAGGGCAACAAATTGTTTGGCAAAGCCTATCAGCAACTTTCGCCAATCCATCCATTGATTGTCCATCAGTCGATAAAAGGTATTGTCGTCGATCTTTTCAAGAAAGTTTTTGCCCCTGGTTTGCATCCTGCAAATACTTTCGCTCCTGAGCCTAAAGATCAGCAGGGAAAGCAAAAGCAGGGAAACATCAAATCCCTTGGTCTTGAAAGAACCGAGTGCAGCCAAAAGGCGGGCAATTTTAAAGGTTGAAAAGAAATGGAGTGCCCCCTCGTTAGTTTTTTCATTATTGCAAAGAACGCTTTCCAATTCGCTTAAATGTGCTATTTTTGATGCCATAAGCAGTGGTTTTGTGAACAAACTGCTTTTTGATCTGTAACTAACTCAAATATAGTAATTTAAATTCTATTTGCCACTACTTATATCATTTTATTCCCCATGAATATCAACACTTTCCGATGTGGGAAACTTTAATGATTAAATAAAGATATACTATTGATGCTAAAAACCACCAAAAGGTTGCGTCGGGCAACCGATGTTTGAAAACATGAATAGTCTTTTGTGCAGGGTATTCACTTTTACCGGGTTTTGGCAGTATGGAAATGGGAATCTGGTAATGAGCTGCAAGTTTAAGGGTTTAGCCTATATGAATTTGGGAAAGGAAGCTTATCCCGGCAGGGAACATTTAGCCACCCGCTCATCAACACACATGCGACCAGCCTGTACGTCGGTCAGCTTTGGCATACCCTGAAGTGTTGATTTTAAACGGATCACAGATCCGCGGTTAAGAGGTGCTGATTACAAATCAGCACCAGCTGCGTGATTTAAATTGGTTATTTTGTTGCAGTTGTTATAATTATCTGTTTATAATTTAGAAGTAGATCATTTGTACATAAATGAATACTTTTCTCATCTTCTTTCGCATACCTAAACATACCCTTGATTTTAAACTCATAGCGTGACGAAGCTTGGAACATGCCACCCCAACCATTTAGAAAATATGACTCCGGAATTTTATAAAGTGTATCTGGTGAATTTAATAATACAGTTGCAGGTATTTTAAAATTCTCATCTGATAAATTGTAGGTTACCAATGTGTCCTTTATAAAAACCACCAAAAGGTTGCGTCAGGCAACCGATGTTTGAAAACATAAATAGTCTTTTGTGCAGGGTATTCACTTTTACCGGGTTTTGGCAGTATGGAAATGGGAATCTGGTAATGAGCTGCAAGCTCAGGGACATTGGCACGTTATTAGTCTGCTCACTTTACTGACTCCGGCAAAGTTGAATGAAAGAGATGCATTTTTTATGAACTTCATTCCCTGATTTCTGTTTGAATGGCTGAAATCAATTTTATAAGATGACCGAATTAAAAACAGAGCGGGAGCGATTGCCGCGTTGGATGAAATCTCCTTTACCAAAAGGGGAAAATTACATGAAAGTTAAGCGTTTAATAGCCGGCCATCATTTAAATACGATATGTACCAGCGGAAACTGCCCCAACAAAGGAGAGTGCTGGAATGCCGGTACTGCCAGTTTTATGATCCTGGGCGATAAATGTACCCGCAATTGCCGGTTTTGCTTTGTCCAAAATGATGTTCCGGATCCAGTTGATTGGATGGAACCACTTCGATTGGCCAAAACAATACGGACCCTCGGATTAAAACACTGTGTGATTACTTCAGTTGACCGTGATGATTTGGCAGATGGTGGTGCTGGATTCTGGGCAACTACTATCCGCAAAATAAAAGAATTGAACCCGGATACAACCATCGAAACCCTCATCCCTGATTTTAATGCCAATCCTGAGTTGATCCGTATGGTGGTTGATGCCGCTCCAGATGTTATTTCGCACAACATGGAAACAGTGCGCCGGCTCACTCCAAAAGTCAGGAGCACTGCACGTTACGATCGGAGTTTAAAAGTTATTTCTATTATTTCTGAAGCCGGGATTGTATCAAAATCGGGCATCATGGTTGGCTTGGGCGAAACCGTAGAGGAAGTTTTGCAAGCTATGGACGATCTTCGTACCGCTGGTTGCAAAGTCCTGACTATCGGACAGTATCTTCAACCGGATTCCAATTTATTGCCTGTTCAGGAATACATTGCCCCCGAAATTTTTGAAATGTACCGGCAGGAAGGCTTGAAAAAAGGATTTTCGTATGTCGAAAGCAGTCCGTTGGTGCGGTCGTCCTATCATGCTGAACGGCATGTGAATGGGTAATAAGTAGTAAAAATCAACCTACTCGCCCCAAGCCAGAAGTCTCGGGCTTGGGGTGAGTCAGCAGAAAAAAGAAATTACTTACACAAGAAGATGAAACGAAGGAAACATACCGTACTGGACATTATAAGCTTAACTCCCGAAACATTTATACTCAGGCTCGATCGGCATGGTTTGCAATTTGAACCCGGTCAATATGTGGTGATACGCATTCCGGATATAAAAAAAGGCCGCGAATATTCAATATTCAGTTCAACAAACGATGAATATCTTGACTTCTTAATCCGGGAGATTCCTGCCGGAGAATTTTCGCGCTATTTGCGTCACCTGACACCGGGGTCAGAATTGGATGTGGAAGGACTGAAAGGTTATTTTATCCTGAATGAAAAAACAAAACAAGGCCATCCCACTTTGCTGATTGCAACAGGGACTGGAATTTCCCCCTTTTATAGCTACGTAAAATCATATCCAAACCTGAATTACCGTGTCATTCATGGTGTACGGTATGCCAATGATGCTTATGGAAGAGAAGATTTTAATCCGGATAAATACATACTTTGCACATCGCGGAGCGACGAAGGTTATTATTTTGGACGGATTACCAAATACCTGAAAGAAAATCCGGTTGATCCGGGTACGATCTGCTACCTCTGCGGAAATTCAGAAATGATTGAAGAAGTAACAGCCATACTCGAAAAATACGGGCTTCTCCCTGAAAATATCCGAACCGAAGTTTTCTTCTGATATTCATGAAAATAAAATAAAAACAGTAAATATTTATCACGTTCGGTTGGTCATTCTCGTTTAATAATTAGATTGGCCCTAAAAAAACGAGATAGGGTTATTTCCAGGTCTAAGTGTCTGTATTTTATGGAATGACTTTCGGAAATGATCAAAAAGATTAATTGTGAGACTCTTATTATATTGTTCGTTTGTTTTCAGCCTGACTTTTGGAATAGCTATTAATTGTTTCGAATCGAAAGCTCAGGTAAGTGAAAAAGGATTGCCGGAAAGCATTCTCTTGGAACAGAAGCAGGCATTAATTATTCCGACAATGAAACTTGATTCGGTTCGAATCGGGAAAATGCATGAAGAGGATAAAAAATTCAGGATTGACAACCGGTATGGAGTTGTTAAACCTTGCGATTTAAATATTAAAGAAGTTGGGATCAAAACTGAAATTTTGGGAAAAGGAACCATTTGGCAATACAAAATAGAATCTGAAAATGCCTTGTCCCTTGGAATTTTCTTTAAAAAGTATCACCTTCCCCCAAATGCCAAAGTGTTTATTTATAATTCATCCAAAACCCAATTGCGGGGCGCATTTACCCACAACAATAACAACATGGAAAACATTCTACCGGTTGCTGAATTTCCGGGAAAGAACATGATTATTGAATATTTCGAGCCAATATCGGCTGAATTTTCAGGAGGACTGGTTTTGGGAGCTGTATCGCAGGCTTATAGCAATATTCAATTCAGCAAGTGGCGCAAAACCGTATCGGTATTAATTGCGAAGAAGGTGACGACTGGCAAATAGTAAAACACAGTGTTTGCATGATGACCTTTCATAACTTTCAGAATTCCTATTTTTGTACCGGATCTTTAATAAACAATGTAAAAGATGATGAAACGCCCTATTTTCTGACTGCCAACCATTGCATCAATACCGAGTTGGCAGCAAATACGCTTATCACCTATTTCAATTTTGAGAATTCGACCTGTGAATCTGATGATGCGGCGTTTTCGCAGACTTTATCAGGTGCAACGTTTAAATCAGGAAGTCAGGATTCAGATTTTTCTTTGTTGCTATTAAATGAATATCCGCCCGATGAATACAATCCATTCTATGCCGGTTGGGATGTCAGTGGGGATAATCCCATAACCAGTGCAAGTATCCACCATCCTGAAGGCGCTCCAAAAAGCATTGCAACGGCCCACAACACTTCTTTTAGTTATCCTGAAAAAAATCAGTGGTTTTCAGAGGAGCTGATATTGGTTTCCACAACATTGCCGGGAACACATTGGTATTCACAATTTAATGTAGGTTTACCAGAGACAGGATCATCGGGAGCTCCACTTTTCGACCAGAATCAACGGATTGTTGGACAACTTCATGGAGGGGTTGGCTCGGTTTTGCTTTATGGAAAATTGTCGGTGTCGTGGGACTTTAAATCAGACTACACCAAACAACTGGCTTATTGGCTCGACCCTTTTAATACGAGAAAAACACTTGACGGAATTTGGAAAATGCCACCTAAAACTAATTTTCGTGCCGAATTGCAGGAAGTATGTGTGAATTCTCCGGTTTTGTTTACCGACAGAAGTGCGCACAGACCAACCGAATGGCATTGGCAGATTGATCCGCCAACGCATAGCTTTGCAAATGGTACCGACAGTACTTCTCAGAATGCGCAAATATTGTTCCTGAAAGATGGCACTTACTCTGTAAAGTTAAAAACATCAAATAAATACGGAAGTAATGAGCTTATCCAGAATAAATATATCATTGCCAGAAGTAAGCTGGATGTCAGGTTCCTAAAAGCCCGAAAGGACAGTGTGGTTTGTGGTGGCGACCTGAAAGGTTTTCCGTTGATCGCTGGTGGCGCTGTGGCCTACAGTTTCAAAATTGACCGACCTGAATTAATTGATACGGAAATTAGATCGAACAGCGTATTTCTGACATTAAAATCATCAGCCAATTACACCAAATCGTTTGATACCTGGGTGAAGGTTACCGGAACAAACGGCCATTGCATTGCTTCTGACAGTATATTGCTTCATGTAATAATTCAGCCAAACGATCATATTGCCAATGCGGCAAAATTGTTTTTAGGCCGAAATACCGGATATTCAAACAAATGTGCAACTGTTGAGATAAACGAACCCAATCCACCATCATTGGGATGTTTGGCCAAAAAAGGTTGGTGCCCCGATTTCAAGCCTACCAAAAGTTTATTGGATAATTCAATCTGGTTTACGTTCGTTTCACCGGCAAATGGCATGATTACAATCAATACCTACGGATTTGACAACCAAATTGCGGTTTATGAAGCATCAGATTACCGGGGGATTTTATCGGCCGATAAAAAGCAATATTCCATGGTAGCAGCCAACGACAACCGTTCGAACAGCGATAAAACTGCACTCATTGAAAATTTGGTTCTCGAGCCCGGAAGGCAATATTGGTTGCAGGTTGATGGGAATAATGGTGCTTTTGGCAATGTTACAATTGATCTTATTGGCAATTCGCTTGAAACGCTTGTATTTCCGAATCCATCAAATGGTATTTTCAATATAAATATTTTTCATCCTGACCATGGAATTGCTGAAGCATCCGTTACTGACTTAAATGGCAGGATATTGTTTTCAAAACAATACGAGGTCAATATGTATTCCACGCAATTCAACTTCAATTTGGCCGGATATCCCAAAGGAATATATATTCTTAAGGTTAATTTGAACGGATTAAGCGTAAGCAAAAAGTTAATCTGTTTTTGAAAATAGTTGTTGCAGGCTAAATTCCTACATTTGCGACGAGGCATGTCCGGGCCAAAGATAAACCAACAGCTACAACAATATGGGTAATTCCAAAATTCCGGCCATTGTGGCATCCCGAAAAGCCTATAAAGCCTGTGGAAAAGATCCGGCTCGCTATCGTTTATCAGCCGAAGCTTTGTTGCGCAGGGTCGTTTCAGGAAAAAACCTGTATCAAATCAACAATGTGGTCGTGTAAGGCAACGAATATCATCGAATTTAATATCAAATAATAATGACCAATTTATTGGAACTCAAAACTTCACGTATGTCACAAAAATTCTTAAATATCGCCATCCTTCAACTCGATTTGGTTTGGGAAAACCCTTCAGCCAACCGTGCAAAAATTGATGAACTACTTCAGAAAACTGACACCAATACCAATGTGGTTTTTTTGCCTGAAATGTTTACAACCGGTTTTTCGATGAATGTTTCGGAACTGGCCGAAACGATGGAAGGAGAAACTGTGCAATGGTTGAAAAAACGTAGTTCTGAACATCAGCTTGCACTTTGCGGAAGTTTGATTATCAGGAAAAATGGTGATTTCTTTAATCGGTTGTTGTTTGTTGAGCCTTCCGGAGAAATACATTTTTACAACAAGCACCACCTGTTTGCCATGGGCAATGAAGAAACCCATTTTCAGAAAGGCACCGAACGATTGATTGTTCAGTACAAAGGCTGGCGAATTTGCCCGTTGATTTGCTACGACCTGCGTTTCCCGGTATGGAGCCGTAACCGGAACGAATACGATTTGCTGGTTTATTCGGCCAATTGGCCCCATAACCGAAATGATGTATGGAATACTTTGCTGAAAGCTCGGGCAATCGAAAACCAATGTTATGTGGTTGGAGCGAACCGCGTTGGCACTGATAAAAATGGAATTGAATATTCAGGCGATTCGCAGGTTATTTGCCCCAAAGGGAAACTATTGGCAAAATCGCTGTCCGATCAGGAAGAGATGTTGTCTGCATCACTTTCTTTTCAGGAAATGGCCGATTTTCGCCGGAAATTTCCGGTTCTGAACGATGCCGACGATTTTAATTTGATTGAAAAGTAGTATATTGTACTTACTTATCAACTAAAAAAATTATCTCATGAAAGATTTGACAAACTTGTTAGGGGTGTACGACAAAATTCCAAAATAATAGAAAAAAGGCTATACATTTGTAGATCAACTAAAAATACAAATAAGTATAACCTTTAACCCCTAAGGGTATGGCAACAAATTTAGACGGAATATTTGCGAATTTATCAGGGGTCACTGGAAGATTTATCAAACAACATCGATAAAGAATCTTCGAGTTGCCAATTTGAAGCCACGTTAACTGACCTACTGCGGAATTTTGGCCAGTCGGTTTTTCAATCTATGGTTGGTAATGTCCCAAAATCTAAAAACGGCCGGGTTGCCATCCTTACAAGCATGGGCGATGTTTGTTTTGCCAAAAGCCACCCACTGGCAACCGCCCCTGGTGGTTTTAA
>JANONW010000361.1:0-4179 GCA_031421065.1 Prolixibacteraceae bacterium | reverse complement strand
AGACCGTGGTTCGCGTCCGCAAGCCGCCCATAGTGGGCACCTCTTAACCTGGCTCACCGCCGGGACGCCTACTTCGGTCCGGCTCCGAGGATCTTCGGATCTCCTACAACTTGATGTGGTGTCCGAGTTCAGATTGTGCCTGTCGCAAACCTCGAACTGACTGATAACATGGAGCTTGCGCCTCATTCGTTACTCCCTCTATCTGGCCCTGAGCATGCTCCGTGTGCTGGGTGACGCAGCCTCCGCGACATTCAAATCCCGAGCCGCTCTCCATCTGGAGAACCTCGCCTTGCGACACCAAATCGGCGTTCTGCAGCGCTCCGTGAAGCGACCGAGACTTGCCCCACCCGATCGACTCCTCTGGGCCTGGTTGTGCGGGGCCTGGAATGACTCATCGATCGGCGCTGGTCATCGTCAAACCGGATACCGTCATCGCCTGGCACCGCCAAGGCTTCCGGTTGTTCTGGACCTGGAAAGTCCGTCGCGGAAAGACTGGACGGCCGTCAGTCCCCAAGGACGTTCGGGATCTGATTCGCAAGATGAGCCGGGAAAACCCGCTCTGGGGCGCGCCCCGGATTCACGGCGAACTGCTCAAACTCGGTATCGACATCGGTGAGACCAGCGTGGGCAAGTACATGGTGCGGCAGCGCAAGCCGCCCTCACAAACCTGGCGCACGTTCCTGGAGAATCACGTCAAAACGATGGTCTCGGTGGATTTCTTCACCGTGCCGACGATCCGGTTCCAGGTGCTGTACGTCTTCCTGGTGCTGGCTCACGAGCGGCGCCGCATCGTCCACTTCAACGTGACGGCCCACCCCACTGCGGAATGGACGGCGCAGCAGTTGCGAGAGGCTTTCCCCTATGACCAGATCCCGGGATATCTGCTCCGTGACCGGGATGGCATCTTCGGCCGTGCGTTCCGCGAAGACGTGAAGGCCATGGGGATCGAGGAAGTGCTTTCGGCGCCACGGTCACCCTGGCAGCGTGCGTACGTGGAACGCGTGATTGGGACGATTCGCCGCGAGTGCCTGGATCACGTGATCGTCTTCAACGAAGCATCGCTGTATCGGCAGATGAAGTCGTTCGTGGCGTATTACCACGATTCCAGGACTCATCTTTCGCTGGAGAAGGACGCGCCCGAGTCGCGGCCGGTGCAGGCTGCTGACGCCGGAGAGATCGTTTCCCTCCCACAACTCGGTGGCCTCCATCACCGCTACGAGCGGCGCGCCGCCTGAGATCGCGCCCCTTGCCGCTGGACTCGGATGGGCGCTTGTGGTCCCACTCCGTGGCGAAAGCCCTGCCATCACCACATTCCGAATTGGCTACGGAGTCTTCTACGCCATCACAGCACCAACGAGTGAGCCGGGCCTACCCATTGGCGCGGTATCAGCGAGCTCCGTGCCCCACGTGTAACATTCGCGCGCCAGCGGAACGGAGTTTACGGGAACCACAGGTGGCGTAGCGGCCGTTTTGGGAGAGCAGTTCAGTGTGGGTTCCGGATTCGACCACCTGGCCGGCTTCGAGGACATGGATCGTGTCGGCGTGGCGGGCGGCGGTGAAGCGGTGGGTGATGAGGAGGGCGGTTTGACCGGCGGCGAGGGCGCGGAAGCGGGTGAGCCAGCCGGCTTCGGCCCAGGGGTCCATGGCGGAGGTCGGTCGGACTTTCCTCGATCCGCTGCACCCGCCCCAATGGAACGGGCAAACACGGACCGCGACTGCCCGTCCGGCCACCCAACTCATTCTCGCACCGTTCTCGCACCGTTCTCGGATATACTGATAATTAAGTCTTATGTTTGATGTTCAGACGTGCGCATACGTCCAAGGAGGAGATTCTCATGACCGTGCCCGCTCTGCGTGGATCCAAGGTACTAGTCGTCCTGCTGGCTTTGGCCAGCATGGTCTCCGGCCAGTTCCTGGTCGACAACGCTTCCAAGAACGACTGGGAAGAGATCAATTTCGATTTCAACTCGGCCGTCCTGACGGATGGTTACCCCAGCCTGTTGCGGCTGGCCGAACTCCTGAACCAGAACTCAGCCTTCAAGGTTCGCCTCGACGGCCACACTGATTCCATCGGTAGTGAAAAGTACAACGAAAAACTCGCGGAGCGCCGCTGCGATGCCGTCAAGGCATTTCTGCTCAAGTACGGCGCGCGCGCAAACCAGATCGAAATAGCGCCCAAGGGCAAACGCGTGCCGAAGGTCGACAACAAGACCCAGGCCGGGCGCTGGATCAACCGTCGCGTCGCCATGGGCGTCTTTGACGGCCAGGGCAAGCTGATCGGAGACCTCGCGGGTGGTGTCGGAGACGCCATCAAGACCATCCAGGCCCAGTGCCCCGACTACACCCAATCGCTCAACGACATCCTGAAAAAGCTCGACAAACTCGACGACATCGCCCGGATGCTCGGCAACATGAAGAACGATAACGACAAGCTTCGGGCCGATCTAGACGCGCTCAAGGGCGCCGGCGCTGCCACCCAGGCCGCCGTCCAGGCGTTGCCCAAGGGCGCCACGACGCAGGACGTTCAGCGCACGATTGAAACCGAAGTCCGCAAGTATCAGGACGCCAATCCGCGCTTCTCCATCCTTGGCGTCAACCTCGGCGCCGACCAGGACCGCAAGGTCACCTTCCAGGGCCGCGGCCGCTACTTCGCCCCCTTCGGCGACAAGTACGCCTTCCAGGGCCAGGGCGAGTACTTCTACTACAGGGACCGGCAGGAAGCCCAGGCCGACTTCGGCCTCGTCAATCGCTTCCATCAGCGCGCCCAGTTCGGCGCATTCTCCAGTTTCAAACACGTTCGTTTGGATGGCTACCAGCAGGGCGGCACTCTCGGCCAGGCGGCCTTCACCCTCGACTACATCTTCAGCCGGGGCCGCGTCGGCATGTTCGGAACCAAGGCCTTCATGAACGAATCCGTGCTCGGCCGCGCGGCGCTCTCCCGCAACATCTTCCTCGAGTCCTACCTGAGGACGGTCGATCAGGCGGGCGGCTCGGCTTCCGTGGTGATGGGCCGCAACACCACAATCGAGGGCAACCTCGCCTGGCTCAATATGTACGGCGATAAGGACAAGCCCGGCGGCACCATCCGCCTCATCCAGCCCATCAACAACAAGATCGCGGTCACGGTCGAAGGCGGATGGAATGAAACCCTCGTCTCCACCAGCAAGACCTACGGCCGCATCACCGGCGGCGTCCTGTTCGGCGACTACAACGGCGCCAAGGAGCAGTTCGCCTCCGGCCGGCCAGTGCCCGTCGACGTGCCCAGGGTCCGCTACGAGTTGCTGACCCGCCGCGTCCGCACCGGCAACGACGCTCCCATCGCCGACGCCGGCCGCGACCAACTTGGTGTCGCCGCGGGCACCGTCACGCTGGACGGATCGGCGTCTTACGATCCCGACGGCGACGCGATTACTTTCCAGTGGGATCAGGTTTCCGGCCCCTCGGTCAGCCTGACCGGCAAGAATGAATCCCGCGCGACCTTTACCGGCGCCGAGGGCCAGACTTACAGCTTCCGCCTCACCGTCAAGGACGCCCTCGGCCTCATGTCTCTGGCCCGCACCACGGTCAGTGTCCGTGAAGTTCCGAAGGCCGCCATCACCAAGTTCGCCGCCAACCCGTCGCGCATCAGGTCCGGCGAGTCCTCCACTTTGACTTGGACGGTGCAGAACGCCGACTCCGTCGAGATTTCCGGAATCGGATCAGTCAACTCATCGGCCGGTTCCATCCAGGTCTCCCCCACCGTCACCACCACCTACAGGTTGACGGCCAAGAGCAAGGCCGGCGACGTCACCGACACCGTCCAGGTTGTCGTCGACCAGCCCGCCGCCCGCATCGTCAACTTCCGCGCCGCTCCGTCCACCATCAAGGCCGGCGACTCGGCCAACCTCGTTTGGGAGACTGAGAACGCCCAGAGGGTCTCCATCTCCGGCATCGGCCAGGTGAACCCCTCCGGCACCGCCTCGGTTTCGCCCAGGGAGACGGCCACCTACACCATCACCGTCACCAACCAGTTCGGTGAAGTGAACTCAACCGTCACGGTGACGGTCACTCCGGCCGGCTCCTCGCCGAAGATCGGAACGTTCACCTCCAGCCCCGTCGAGATCGGCGAAGGCGAAGCCGCCACACTGACCTGGCAGGTCGAGGGTTCCGAGAGCGTCGAGATCACCGATCTCGGCAAGG
>JANONW010000360.1:0-1818 GCA_031421065.1 Prolixibacteraceae bacterium | reverse complement strand
AAATCCTCTAAAGGGTGAACAAGATCGGCAAGAAGCACATCATTGAAATCCTGCCCCGGTGGAGCACGGGCGATCCGAACCCGTCGTCCTTGGTGCTGGAGCCGACGGGCACAGGCTTCGGCGGCGGCTACACCGGCATCGTCACCGTCGGCCAAGACAATGACTTCGGTGATCTCGGGACCGAGCTCCAATGAGCGCAGGCCGGAGGTTGAGAGTGCCGCCCAGGCGGGCATTCTCATTGCCATCATGGCCGCTAAAGCGGTTTCAATGCCTTCAGCGAGACTAAAGTGGACCCCGGATTTAAGACAGCGGTTTAAGCTAGACACTGTCTGAAGAAATGGGGAAACCATGAGTGAAACGAAGAAGCGCAATGTGCACCCGCCGGAATTCAAAGCCAAGGTAGGGCTGGAGGCGGTGCGAGGGGTGATGACGATCAACGAGATAGGCCAGGCGCACGGAGTCCATCCGGTGCAGGTGAGTCAGTGGAAAAAGGAAATCCAGGAACATGCCAAGACCTTGTTCGAGGGCAAACGTGGCCCGCAACCCGTGGCAGCCCACAGCGCCCCGGATCGGTTGTACAGCGAAATCGGTCGCCTCAAAATGGAACTCGACTGGCTCAAAAAAAAGTCCGGGATCAGCCTGCCATGATGCGCCAAACTTGGATCGATAAAGGTGACACGGTTGCCTTGACATGGCAATGTGCGCTGGCAGGCGTCTCGCGAGCCACAGTCTATGCGCGGCAAAAACCAAAGCGGATTGCCTTGGACGATGAGGTACTCAAGCGGCTGATTGACGAAGAGTACACCCGCCACCCGTTTTACGGCAGCCGAAAAATGGTGGTGTACCTAGGTCGTTGTGGCCACACCGTCAACCGCAAACGAGCCCAACGCCTGATGCGCACGCTGGGCTTGCAAGGGATGGCGCCAGGCCCCAACACCAGCCGGGCACACCCGCAACACAAGGTGTACCCGTACCTATTGCGGGGCGTGGCGGTCGAGCGCCCCAATCAGGTCTGGAGCACGGACATCACCTACATCCGTTTGGCCAGAGGCTTTGCCTACCTGGTGGCCATCATCGACTGGTACTCCCGCAAAGTGCTGAGCTGGCGTATCAGTAACAGCATGGAGGCGGTGTTCTGCGTGGACTGTCTCGAAGATGCCTTACGCATCCACGGCAAGCCCGAAGTGTTCAACAGCGACCAGGGCTCGCAGTTCACCAGTGATGCCTTCACCGGGGTGCTCAAACGCGAAAGTGTGACCATCAGCATGGACGGTCGTGGCAGAGCCTTTGACAACATTTTTGTCGAACGCCTGTGGCGCAGCGTTAAGCACGAGGATGTGTACCTCAACGGCTACGCCACGATGGGCGAGCTACTGGTCGGTTTGACGAAATACTTCATGTTTTACAACGGCGAACGGCCACACCAAGCATTGGAGAATCGTACGCCGCACGAGGTGCACCAAAGCGCCACAGGTGGCGGCGCCATGATCCTGGATAAATATGGTGCAGTCGAGGGACTCCCCATTGCGCTGCGCTCCACAGGGACTGCTCAGGATGAAGTCGGGTTAGAAAAATCAGTAATACCGAATACAAAAAACCGGGGCAGCGCCGTTCAGCTGTGCGTCAAATCGAGTGCAACTTAAACTGAGTTCAGAATTGTCTTGACACTGGGGTCCACTTTAATCGTCACCCCATCAGCATTTGCATGCTGTGCTCATAGTGCGCCGACAAGGCCTCAAACACGTCCAGCAGATTCTCGCTGGCCTGCGCCAATTCGGTGCGGCCAGCGGGCTGGTTGACATGGACAGCACCGACCAG
>JANONW010000359.1:0-48792 GCA_031421065.1 Prolixibacteraceae bacterium | reverse complement strand
TCTTGCCGAGCCAATTGCCTTTGCTGCTTTTTGGGTTGCACCAAGCTGTTGACTCACTGACTTGCTGACCTTGCCTTCGCCTTTGCCTTTGCCTTTGCCTTCGCCTTCGCCTTCGCCTTAGTCTTTTATTATCCGTTTCATCACCCTCATCTGATGAGTGTATCTTTTAGTCTCGAAATTGAAAATTCCAAACTGGTCAACGTTGTCGATGCGGACTTTTCCGGAGGCATGTATAATTTTTTGCTTCTCCCATATAATTCCAACATGCACAATTTGCCCTTCGTCATTGTCGAAAAAAGCCAAATCGCCAGGCCGGGACTCCTCTACGAAACTCAATGCCGTACCGCAGTGAACCTGCTGATTTGCATCGCGCGGTATTGCGATGCCAATCATTTTATAAATAATCTGGGTAAAGCCGGAACAGTCGATGCCAAGCGGAGAGCGGCCTCCCCATAAATAGGGTGCGTTAAAGTATTTTAAAGCCTGATCAATCAGTACTTTGCGAATATTGGCAGGTTTTCGGTAAGTGACATTTCCGGTATGACGAAAAACTTCATGTTGTATCGAAAATTCTTTCAAATTTGGGCGCCAGCAAGGAAGTGTGCTTCCTGCAACAATCATTGTTGTTTGTTCTGCATTTACCGGAATGATGTTGAAAATATCAGTTGATACAGCAAATGGCGAATGCTCAATCTTTTGGTAGTTTTTTTCAGCCAGGGGAGTGATCATTTTCATGTCCGCCCAACCATCGTATCCATCAAAAGCCAGTTTTACATATGCCCAACCAAGCATAATTTCATTCACAACGAAATGCTCGCCATATAAAATCTGGGTGATCATTTCACTTTGTTCTGAAGGCTCTTTGCGCACCGGAATGATACTTAAACCAGAAATGCCGTAGTTCATGGGATTTTAAATTATTCAGGAAAATTTGCCGGCAGCACTACAAGTTTCGCACTTATTGCTGTTTATGCAACTTTACCAAAGATTTTATTAATTTTAGTTTTTCAAAGATAGAACTTAACAGTTACTTTCTAAATTGCAAAGGTTTTAAATACCAGTATTTATGAAAATTTTTTTCACCAGTCTTGTTCAGTCTTATCATTGGTTTTACCTTTCAATGGTTTTTATCGTTGGCATTGGACTGATTTTTTTAATATTTCCGGGTGAAAGCCGCTTCAAATACGAATTTCAGAAGGGAAGTCCCTGGCGGCACGAAACCCTGATCGCTCCTTTCGATTTCGCGATTATGAAAACGGAAGCCGAAATAAAGACGGAAAATGACTCTTTATTAAAAAGATACAGACCGTATTTTACGTTCGACACCTTGGTTGGTAGTGCCGAAATCAAAGAATTTTCGATTGCAATTTCGAAATTTACCGAAAGCGATGAAAAAATAAATTCGCCGGACATGTTTCAGGAATTTTTGGAGATTTTAAAAAAAATATACAAAACAGGTATTTTACAACAATCAACAGATTCATATAAGGAGCTCACCGGAAAATCAGAAATCATGGTTATTAAAGGGCAAAAGGCGATTAAAACGCCTGTTGCTCAATTGTATTCAATTAAAACTGCCTATACTAAATTGAATGATACGATACGCGCAATTTCTGGCAAACTTTATCCTGATTTTTTGAAGGCCGTTAATATCAGCGATTTTGTTGTTGAAAACCTTTATTACGACGAACAGCTTAACCGCAACGAAAAGAAGCAATTGCTCGATAAACTTTCGGCCACAAAAGGAATGGTTCAGGCTGGCGAGCGGATCATTTTTCAGGGCGATCTGGTAGGTCAGGAAAAATACATGATTCTTGAGTCGCTTAAAAAGACCTACGAAACAAAAAGAGGCGACAACATCGAATATTTTCTGGTAATAGCAGGCCGCCTGCTCATTATTTCAATTTTCATCGTGATGATGTTTCTCTATTTGCTTTTTTACCGGCGCGATATATTTGATCATAAGAGAAAATTTACCTTCATTTTCATGATGATTGTTTTCATGGTTTTCATGGCTGGATTTGCTTCAAGTGTAAAAGCTATAAATATTTATATGGTTCCGATGGCCATATTACCCATACTTGTCAGGATATTTTTCGATTCGCGAACATCCATTTTCTCGCTGATGATCACAACCCTGCTGATTGGCTATTTTGCACCAAATAGTTACGAATATATTATCCTTCAGATGGTTGCAGGAGTTGTTGCCGTGTTTAGCCTGAATAAATTACACAAACGTTCTCACATTGTTTTTTCTGCACTTTGGGTATTCCTCACTTATTCAATCGTTTACCTCGCTATGGCCATGGTTCAGGAAGGCAGTCTGGATACAATTAATTGGATAGCTCTTGAATGGTTTGCTGTAAGCAGCATTTTCATTTTCATTTCTTATCCGCTGATCTATATTTTCGAGAAAATTTTCGGATTTGTATCAGATGTTACCTTGATAGAACTCTCTGATACCAACCAGCCTTTGTTGCGAAAGCTTGCCGAAGAGGCTCCCGGTACTTTCCAGCATTCCATTCAAATTGCCAATCTTGCTGAAGCAGTAATTCGCAAAATTGGCGGAAACCCTTTTCTGATAAGGGCTGGTGCGCTTTATCATGATATTGGAAAAATGTTCGATCCTGAATTTTTCATCGAAAACCAGGCTGCTGGAATGAATCCGCACGACCAGATTGATCATTTGAAAAGTTCAGCAATTATTATCGACCATGTTGCAAATGGCATAAAGTTGGCACACAAATATGGATTGCCCGAAATACTGATTTCGTTTATCGCAACACACCACGGAACCACTCAAACCGACTATTTCTATAAAATGTATCAAATTGAAAATCCGAAGGAAGATGTTGATCGCAATATGTTTACCTATCCCGGGCCATTGCCACAGAACAAAGAAACAGCCGTTCTGATGCTGATCGATGGAATTGAAGCTGCAACACGCAGCCTGAAAGAAAAATCGGTTGACAATATCCGCGAATTGATCGAAAAAATGGTAGAACAAAAAATCCGATCGAACCAATTGATCAATGCCGACCTGACGCTTAGGGAAATCACTATCCTGAAAGCCACTTTGCTCGAAAAACTGGTCAATATTTACCATGTCCGAATTGAGTACCCGAAATGAGCACAACCTACCTGATGCTGACCGTTGTTTTTGCAGTTGCATTTTTGCTTCTTCTGGTACTGAAATTAAAGCTCAATGCCTTTATAGCTCTACTAATTACCAGCATGTTTGTTGGTGTGGCAACCGGAATGCCGCTTTCGGGTATCCTGGAAAGCATCCAGAAGGGGATGGGAGGAACCCTTGGTTTTGTGGCCACAGTAGTTGGTTTGGGCGCCATTTTCGGTCAAATGCTCGAAAGTTCGGGAGGCGCCGAATCTATGTCACGTTACCTGGTCAAAAAGTTTGGTGAAAAACGTTCACCTTTTGCCATGGCACTAACCGGCTTTTTTGTCGGTATTCCGGTTTTTCTGGATGTTGGGTTCATCATACTTGTTCCCATTGTTTATGCCCTTTCGCGCGACACGAAAAAATCAGTTCTTCACTACGGAATTCCTTTACTGGCTGGGCTTGCCGTAACTCATTCATTTATTCCGCCAACGCCCGGGCCGGTCGCCGTTGCCGAAATCATCAATGCCGAGTTAGGATATGTAATCCTTTGGGGATTCATTCTGGGTTTGCCCATCACTATTGTGGCAGGACCGGTTTTTGGCCGCTACATCAGTAAAAAAATCATTGTATTCCCTCCTGAAAACATTGACGAGATTCATCCTGAAACAAGAAAAGACCTTCCTTCTTTCGGATTGATTATCAGCATTATTGCTATCCCACTGTTTTTAATCCTGCTTGCGACGGTTACTGATGTAATGGTAAAAAAGCAGTTTGTCCCAGCCGGTTTAATTCCTGAAATACTTGGATTTATCGGGCATCCGTTTACAGCCTTGACCATCGCTACTTTAATTTCAATTTATTTCCTCGGAATAAAAAAGGGATTCAACAAAAAAGAAATACTTGAACTTAGCACCAAAGCGCTTGGGCCTGCCGGAATCATCATTCTGATTACCGGAGCTGGCGGAGTTCTGAAAGAGATTTTGGTTGACAGTGGCATTGGCAAAATGATGGCCGAATCAATTGCCGATTCATCGTTACCTCCGGTTTTGCTTGCATGGATTCTGGCCGCCATTGTTCGGGTAACACAAGGTTCAGCCACCGTAGCGATGATTACAGCAGCAGGAATTATGGCGCCGGTTCTGGAAGTTTTTAGTTTATCTCCAACACATACTGCTCTGGTTGTACTTGCCATTGCATCAGGCGCAACCCTTTTATCGCATGTTAACGATAGCGGCTTCTGGCTGGTTGGCAAATATTTTGGAATGACTGAAAAACAAACACTTCAATCGTGGACAGTCATGGAAAGCATCATTTCAGTTATGGGGTTGATACTGACTTTGACGGTAAGTTTGTTTATTTCTTGATAACTTTTTCGAATTCAGACCTTCAGTTTTTAAATAAATTTGTGATCTTTGTCATACTTTTTCATGACAAAAAAACCAAATATCATGTTCAAAATCCAGACATTAAACAAGATCGATCCGGAGGGATTGAAGATTTTCCCTCTTGATAAATACGAAATTGCCAGCGAGTTCGCTACTCCTGATGCAATTATCGTTCGTAGTCAGGCCATGCACGACATGGAGTTGCCATCAGGTCTGCTGGCTATAGCCCGTGCAGGTGCCGGGGTAAATAATATCCCGATCGAAAAATGTACTGAAAAGGGTATTGTTGTTTACAACACGCCCGGCGCCAATGCTCATGGAGTGAAAGAAATTGTAATCGCGGGGATGCTTATGGCTTCACGCGATATTTCAGGAGCTATTGAATGGGCAAAAACATTGAAAGGCAAAGGAAGCGAAGTTCCCGGCATGGTTGAAAAAGGCAAGGCCAACTTCGGTGGCACCGAAATCCGCGGAAAAACACTGGCTGTTATCGGCTTGGGAGCTATCGGTGTATTGGTTGCCAATGCAGCGCAGGGTCTTGGAATGAATGTGATTGGTTACGATCCCTACATTTCGGTTGCACATGCCTGGAAATTGAGCCGAAATGTAAAGAAGGCCGAAGGACTTGAATCATTGTTGGCCAATGCCGATTTTGTTACGCTTCAAATTCCTCAAATGCCCGAGACCAAAGGATTCATCAATAAAGATAAGCTGAAGATGATGAAGAACGGGGTTAAAATCCTGAACTTTGCCCGCGGCGGGCTAGTAAACAATCAGGATATGATCGAAGCCATTGAATCAGGAAAAGTGGGAAAATATGTGACCGATTTTCCTGAAGATGAATTGATCAATGTGAAAAACATTATTGCCATTCCTCACCTTGGGGCCTCCACAGAAGAGTCGGAAACCAATTGTGCGATCATGGCTGTAAATCAGATTATTGATTACCTCGAAAACGGTAATATTGTGAATTCGGTAAATTTTCCAACTGCCGAAATGGAACGTAACGGGGGAACCCGTATTTTGGTGGCAAATAAAAATGTACCGAAAATGGTAAGTCAGATTTCGGCATTACTGGCTCATGAAGGTTTGAATATCTCAAACATGCTTAATAAAAACAGAGACGAAATTGCCTATAACATTATTGATATTGATGGCAATGTACCTGCAACAATAAAAGACATGATTTCGGCAATTGAAGGAGTAATCATGGTGAGAATTCTTCCTCCAAAATGATAAATTACCATTAAACCGTAAATTATTACCCGGTATAAATATGGCGTAATTGCTATCTTTGCCGGGTAAATTTTTGTACGTAGAGACGTAAGATCTTACGTCTCTACATCTATAAATCTAATTTCTTTCAAACTATATAAAATGGGAAAAAACCTCGTAACAAAAGCTGCTGATAATGTTAGAATCCTGTCGGCGGCAATGGTCGAAAAAGCCAAATCAGGACATCCGGGCGGTGCAATGGGCGGTGCCGATTTTGTGACTGTCCTTTATTCTGAATTTCTGAATTTCGATCCAAGTGACATGACATGGATTAACCGTGACCGTTTCTTTTTGGATCCGGGACACATGTCGCCAATGCTTTATTCCATTTTGGCAATGAATGGCAATTACAGTATGGACGAACTGGCCAATTTCCGTCAGTGGGGCAGTCCAACACCTGGACATCCTGAAGTAGAACCTGCCAGAGGCGTTGAAAACACATCTGGGCCACTCGGTCAGGGACACACAATGGCTGTTGGAGCTGCGATTGCCGAACGTTTTTTGGTTCAGCGTTTTGGCGAATGGATGGCGCACAAAACCTACACTTTTATTTCTGATGGTGGTGTTCAGGAGGAAGTTTCGCAGGGAGCCGGACGTATTGCCGGATTCCTTGGACTGAACAACCTGATCATGTTTTATGATTCGAACGACATTCAGTTATCGACCGAAACAAAAGAAGTTACCAAAGAAGATACAGCAAAAAAATACGAAGCATGGGGATGGAATTGCATCACCATTGACGGAAACAATGCTGATGCAATTCGTGCAGCTTTGAATGAAGCCAATGCCGAAACAGAAAAACCAACCCTGATCATTGGCAAAACCATCATGGGTAAAGGCGCTTTAAAAGAAGATGGCACAAGCTTCGAACGTCAGTGTGCCACACACGGTATGCCTTTGGGAGAAGCAGGCGCTTCATTCGACAAATCAATCGAAAATTTAGGTGGCGATCATGAAAACCCATTCGTCATTTTCAACGATGTTCAGGCAATGTTCGACCAACGCAAAATTGAATTAATTACAATAGCCACAGGTAAAAAAGCAATTCAACAGGCATGGGAAAAAGCCAATCCTGAATTGGCCGCTAAACTTGCAAGCTTTTTCAGCAAAGAAACCCCTGCATTTGATTTTGATAAGATTGTGCAAAAAGCCGGAACAGCCACACGCGCCGCTTCGGGCACCGTTTTGGCCGCATTTGCCGGTGAAGTTGAAAATATGATCGTTTCCTCAGCCGACCTTTCAAATTCTGATAAAACCGATGGCTTTCTAAAAAAAACAAAAGCATTTACCAAAGGCGATTTCTCCGGATCATTCTTTCAGGCTGGGGTTTGCGAGCTGACCATGGCTTGTATCATGAACGGAATGGCGTTGCATGGCGGTATCGTTCCGGTTTGTGGTACTTTCTTTGTGTTCTCTGATTACATGAAACCCGCAGTACGCATGGCTGCCTTGATGCAATTACCGGTGAAATATGTTTGGACCCACGATGCTTTTCGTGTTGGGGAAGACGGTCCAACCCACCAGCCAGTTGAGCAGGAAGCCCAAATCCGCCTGATGGAGAAACTGAAAAACCACCACGGCAAAAATTCTGTTTTGGTGCTGCGTCCGGCCGATAGCGAAGAAGCAACGGTTGCTTGGAAACTGGCACTCGAAAATACAGATTCGCCAACTGCGCTGATTCTTTCGCGTCAAAACATCAAAAACCTTCCTTCAAAAGGCGACCGTTATGCCGAAGCTCAACAGGCCGGAAAAGGCGCATATATTGTAACCGAATCAGAAGGAACTCCTGATGTGATCCTTTTGGCAAGCGGTTCTGAAGTTGCCACACTGGTTGAAGGTGCCGTTTTGTTGGAAAAAGAAGGCATCAAATGCCGCATCGTTTCAGTTCCTTCTGAAGGTTTGTTCCGCAGCCAGGGCAAGGAATACCAGCAAAGCATATTGCCTTCAGGAGTGAAAAAATTCGGTATGACTGCCGGATTACCGGTTAACCTGGAAGGATTGGTTGGAGCCGATGGTAAAGTATTTGGGCTGGAATCGTTTGGTTACTCAGCTCCTTACACCGTTCTGGATGAAAAGCTTGGATTTACTGCTGTGAATGTTTACAACCAGGTAAAGGAGATTCTGGCGTAAAAAATATCAGATTGTACAAAACAAAGAAGGCAGCCCGATCGAGCTGCCTTCTTTGTTTTATATCATTTTTGTATTTATATCAGGAATGTTTGAAAAACTTGTTGTAAACCTGCATGTTGCGATCAATGTGCGCCTGCATTTTTTCGCAGGCACGGTCAGCATCCCGCTCACGGATTGCATTCACAATTTCCTTGTGGTATCCGAGTGTAATTTCCTTTTCGCCATCGATGTTGGCATAAATAAAGTTGCGCATCCGTGGCAGCAGATTGTGAACAGGTTCCATGGTAATAATCACAAATGGATTTTCTGTTGCCCTGGCTACTGCAAGATGGAAACGGTTGTCGATATCTGATTCGAGCTGGGTGTTATCCGGATTGCATTTGGCAAATTCGATCAAATTATTCTCCATGATCTTCAGGTCCTCATCAGTGCGGTTAAGTGCAGCCATTTTAGCAATTTCAGGCTCAAATGCCATACGAAGTTCAATGATCTGGCTGATAAGGTTTTCATCGAATTTCAAGTCGTAATACAAGTTGAGCGAACTGATGGCATCTTTCAATTCAATCTTGGTCACCACCATCCCACTTCCTTTTTTAATTTCGATCAGGCCACGGGCACTAAGTCTTCTGAGCGCTTCGCGGAGTGCAGTGCGGCTAACAGCAAACATCTCGCACAACTCTCGTTCAGAAGGAAGTTTAGCGCCGATTGGCAACTTCTTTTCACGAATTGCACGTTCGATGTTCCGCTCAATCTTCTGACTCAAAGTTTGTGTTGTACCAATTTTCTGAAAAATATCTTCCATTGCTTCCATGATTAAACGTAGTTTAAAATCAGCCTGTTTACACAAAGAAAATGAATTTTTGCAATTTGTATGCTATCTTTTCCCTCGTATGTGGAAATCCGCATCATTTGATAGGGACAATACAGCTTTTCGTTCAATAAATTTTATAGTTGAAGGTAGGTGTTTTCCATTAGCGGAAATGGCCAATCCCTGACCAACAATAATAAAATCAACATTCATGGTTGATAAACATTATTTTTTCTTTCCCGACTTCAGCTCTAAACTCACAAATACCGGCTGGTGGTCTGAGGGGTAGCGTTGATCTTTTGAGTCGGTAAGAACTGCATACCGTTTTACTTCGATATTATCACTTACAAAAACATAATCGATGCGGTCTTTCATCGGAGCGTCGAACTTAAAGGAATTGAAGGTCCCTACCGGTCCGTAAGGTGCTTTTTTGCTGATTGAGCGTGAATCGTTCAGCACACTTGAAATTATGGAAATTGGTTCTTTTTCAGGTGTCAGGTTAAAGTCTCCCATCAAAATTACAGGTAATTTTTCTGTATTTAATTCCTTGATCTTACGGAGAATAAGTTTTGCAGATTCGCTTCTTGCCTTTGTTCCAATGTGATCGAAATGTGTATTGAAAACTATAAACTTACCACCGGTTTTGTTCTCTTTCAGTACAATCCATGTGCACACACGGTTGCAGGCAGCATCCCAACCAAATCCAGGTTTTTCAGGCGTTTCAGATAACCAGAACCCACCTTGTTTAAGTGCTTTGAATTTTCCTGAATCGTAGAAAATGGGGGAGTATTCGCCCGCTTGGTTACCATCGTCGCGACCAACCCCAACCCATTTCATCTTTGGAAGTTGGGCATGAATATCTTCAATCTGACCAATAAAGGCTTCCTGTAGTCCAAATATTTCAGCCTGATGGAAATCCAGCAAAGCACTCACCTGACTGCTCCTGCTTGGCCAGGCATTTATGCCGTCGGTCGGAGTATTCATACGAATATTGTAGGTTATTACACGAAGGTTTTGAGCCATGGCAAAATTGCATGCAAATAATATAAGGATGAAGGCAATACGTTTCATTCGGTACAAAAGTTGAAGGTTTGGTATTCACAGGGTTTGTTTTCGGTTTTTATAACCTGATTGTCGAATGCCGGAAAGTAGGCGTCAAGGTCGAGCGACTGGCCATCCTTGAATGCATAAGTATAAGTTTCAACCCTGACAGAATCGCTAATTTCATCTTTGTACCGTTCCTGTGCAGTGATATTCAGGCTAAAAAAAAGAATGGGAAGAGTGACTTTCAGAAAAAGTGAAAAATGTTTCATGAAGGCTGATTTGTTGTATATGTTTTTATTGAAAAACTGGTTAAATTTATAAAAAAATAGTGTCATGGCAATTATTACAAGCAGGACCAATGAAAATGGCATGATCTTAATTTTTTTACTGAACATTCTGTACTTACTGAACAACTCGTCTAAACCCTCACTTTCACGACCACCTTTTTTACTTTCTCCGAACCATCAATCTGCATACATGGACGGTGAAAATCCTGAGGGAAGAAAACCGCGAACATTCCTGATACCATAATTAACGGGGTGGTTTCGCCTGAAAAGAAAATAATGTCTTTTTCAGGATTATATGGTGATGTGACTTCCTGATTATTAATTGTCACAAATCCAATGGCTTCTTTTCCTGAAACAATGTACTGAATGTCGGCATAGTCCTGATGGGCTTCCAGTCGGCAATCTTCAGGTTTTTTGCTGTCATATTCGCTCACCAAAGCAAAAACATCCTTGCCTTCAATTTCATACCGACCAATTCCTATGGACTGTAAATCAGTGTTTATCAGGAATTCGAAACCTTTTTTCAGGTTTTCGCTGATGGATTTATAGAAATCGGCATTTTCAAGTTTATCAAGAATCATGGTTGTGTTTTTATTTGATAAATTATTTTCAAAATCAAAGCAATCGATTGCAATTGAACCGACAAATATAACCTGCTCGATTATTTCGGGCCATTTTCTCCACGTGAAAGATTGAACATCGCACAAAGCTGCCGGGGATATTTTCCGCATTACATTTCGCATATTTGGTGAAGGCTGCCGAAAGTGGCGAATTGGAGGTTAAATAGAACACGTTCAAATTGATAAAAAAACCGCTGGGATGCGGGTTTTTTATGATTACAGTTCATTGTCAATTGCGACCAAACACTAATTTTCAGGGCTTTTCAAACAAATAAACTGCCCAATTATTCTTTTCATGAAATCCAGTTTCCTGAAGACCTAGCGATTCTGCTTTTTTCTTAACATCAGGCATGTCGTGTGTATAAAAACCACTCAGATAAAGTTTTCCGCCTGATTTCAGTACTTTTTCATAGGCTGGCAAATCGTTGATGATTACATTCTTATGGATGTTGGCAAAAATAATTTCATAGCTTTCATTTCTGAGCAAACTTGCATCTCCAAGTTTTGCTTCCAGATTGAAAATATTGTTCAAACGGGCATTTTCAACCGTACTTTCAAATGACCAGGTGTCGATGTCGATGGCCGTTACGCTTTTTGCTCCTTTTAGCGATGCGAGCATTCCCAGGATTCCGGTACCGCAGCCCATGTCCAACACGGTTTTTCCGGTTAGATCCATGTTCAGGATTTGTTCGGCAACCAAGGTGGTCGTCTCGTGGTTTCCGGTCCCGAATGCCATTTTTGGTTCAATAACCAGTTCAAATTCTGCCGGTTCGTATTCGGTGTGAAATGGCGCCCGGACCAAACACCGATTGCCAATCAGCAACGGTTTGAAATAGTTCTTTTCCCATACTTCGTTCCAGTTCTGGTCTGGAATCATTTCATTTTCAGTATGAACAGAAAAGGGTAGGGTAGAAGTGATTTCGTTCATTTCAGCAAAATTGAACGATTCTCCGGGGACATATCCCAAAACCTGTTCTTCGGTTTCGTCAAAACTCTCAAAAGCCAGAACGGCCAGAACGGCCACGAGTATTTCGCGGTTTTCTTCACTATCTGGAGTGAGGTTAAAGGTGATTTTTGTATAATTCATAAAAAAGAGTTTCAAGTTTCAGGCTCAAAGTTTCAAGTTTTGCTTTGTCATTAGCAATATTGCTTATTCTAGTAGGCAGTGATTATTCCAAGGAAATCTTCAGCTTTCAGCGAAGCGCCACCAATTAAACCGCCGTCAATGTCTGGTTGAGAAAATAATTCAGGAGCATTTTTTGCATTGCAGCTACCACCGTAGAGAATAGAAGTTTCTTCAGCAACAGTTTTTCCGAATTTTTCAGCAATCAAGCCACGGATATATGCCAACATTTCCTGAGCCTGTGCAGTAGAAGCAGTTACCCCTGTACCAATTGCCCAGATAGGTTCGTAAGCAATTGCCAGTTTCGAAAAGTCTGCGGCGCCGAGGTTGAAAATTGTTTCTTCGAGCTGTGTTTTAACGTAAGCATTTTGTTCATTGGCTTCACGGATTGCCAATGCTTCACCGCAGCAATATATCGGAGCTAAGCCGTTTGCAAGGGCAAGGGCCACTTTTTTGTTCAGTGTTTCACTTGTTTCGCCATAATATTCGCGGCGTTCTGAATGACCTAAAATTACAAATTCAGCGCCGGTCGATTTAACCATGGCAGCCGAAACTTCGCCGGTAAAAGCACCTTTGGCTTCAGCAGCACAGTTCTGGGCTGCAACACCAACAACTTCAGTGTTAACAGCAGCCACAACGCTGGTAATGTGGGTGAAAGGAGTTCCAAGCACAACTACTACGTTTTTTACACCTGATATAGTAACTAATTCGCTTACTGCTTTTGCAAGTTCAACACCTTCCTGAACGGTGGTGTTACATTTCCAGTTTCCGGCAACGATCTTTTTTCTCATTATCAATGGGTTTTAATAGTTTTTTAAAATTTTATCAAAAGTAGAAAAAGGCTTTTTAACAACCTAACAAGCCCTTCAAGCATTTACTTTTATTAACTTTAGCTTAATTTATTAAGTTTCATAAACTAATTCCTTAAGTGCAGGTTTTGGCTGCCAGCCCAACTGCTGTTCAATTGCCGAAATCATCATGCCTGCAATGTCTTTTCCGGTGGCTGTTTCAATGCCTTCAAGCCCGGGCGAGGAGTTTACTTCGAGCACCAATGGACCTTTGTTCGAGCGTATAATATCAACTCCGGCGATTTGCAATCCAAGAACTTTGGCTGCTTTAACGGCCAGTTTTTTTTCTTCAGCAGTTATTTTTATTATCGAAGCGGTTCCTCCCTGGTGCAGATTTGCCCTGAATTCGCCTTTTGCAGCTTCGCGCTGAATGGATGCAACAACTTTGCCGTCAATCACAAAACAGCGGATGTCTTTTCCACCCGCTTCCTTTATAAATTCCTGAACCAAAATATTGGCATTAAGGCTTTTAAAAGCATTGATCACACTCTCGGCTGCTTTCGGGTTTTCTGCCAGAACCACCCCTTTCCCTTGTGTTCCTTCTAGCAATTTGATGATCAGCGGCGCTCCGTTTACCATGTTGATCAGGTCGGTGGTATCGAGCGGCGATTTGGCAAAACCGGTGATTGGAATCTGAATCCCGTTTTGTGAAAATAATTGTGACGAAAAAAGCTTGTCGCGCGACCGACCAATTGATTCCCATGAATTGGCACAAAAAATTCCCAGCGAATCAAATTGCCTGATCAATGCACAACCATAAAAAGTTAGGTTTGGCCTTATCCGTGGAATGATCGCGTCCAGGTTGTTCAGGCTCCGGCCTCCGCGGAAACGCACTTCAGGATTGGTGGCATCGAGCTTCATGTAACATTGCTGAACGTTCAGGAAAACCATTTCATGGCCGCGTTCTTCTCCGGCTTCAATGATTCGTTTGTTACTGTACAAATCGGGATTGCTTGCCAGTATGCCAATTCTCAATCCACTTCGTTTATCCTTGAAATGCTGGTACAACTCGCTGATTTTTTCAACCGAATAATCGCCCAGCAGGAAACTATTAGCAGGATCGACAAAAACCCGGTTTTCCATTGCTTCCCGACCCAGCAACATCCGGAATCCCATCGAATCGCGGTTGGCAAGGGTCAATTCAATGTCCCACTGGAAATTGCCAATTTTCATTGTTGACTGAATCACAAAGCGTTTTTCGGAAATTCCGCTTGAGTTTTTTATATTGCGGTGATCCACAACTTTCGCTTTGCAATGGAGGGTAATCCGACGGGAATCCTGAATGGGGTGAACTTCGAAACTGACCCATTTTTCACCTTTCCGCATGAATTTGTGAATGTTGCTTGCATGTATCGTAGAGGTTTTTGCACCTGAATCGACACGTGCTTTGATGGCCGGAATGTTCAATCCGGGGAATGCGCACCATTCCTCTCCACCTATAATGATATGTTCTCCTAATTTCATTTTTCTATTTGATTGAATTCTGTTTTCGGGCCGAAATTACGGCAATTATTTGCCAACATTTATTGCAGTCAGGTTAATTTATTGCAATGTTTATTTCTGACTTTTTACCAATTCTCCGGTGATGCAATATACTACCGGACAAACCTCACAATTTTTATGTGTCAGGTTTAAAATCTGGTACATGGTAGAACAGCAATTCGCACAGGTCAGGCAATCAAACTGAACGAACGCTTCAATGTGAAGTTCGTGAAACACATCGTCCAGGTTCTTTGGTTTTTTGGCTTTCAGTTTTTTGAAAAGTGAAGTGAATTCCTGTTTTCGGCTGTACGTCAGCTCTTTTAATTTGTCAGGCCTGATATATCGGATTGTGTCCATTCTTTTTGCGTTTCCAGTTAATTTGTGCAAGGAATAATCCTGAAATTACAATGGCAATTCCGATCATTTGATGGAAATTGAGTTCATCTCCTAATATAATGTAAGCAAAAACTGCCACGAATACCGGGATAATGTTGATGAAAATATTTGATTTGTTGATTCCAATGTTCCGCACGCTATAAGTAAAAAGGATAAAAGCGAAGGTTGAAGCAAAGATGGCAAGTTTAACGATGGCCCAAAATGCTTTGGCATGAAACGGTATCTGAGTGAAATCCGTCATTTCGAATCCCAGCCAGAAAGGAAGAAAAAACAATACGCCAATCATGTTTTGATAGGTGATTATGGTGAAGGTATTGTAGCGATGCGAAAGTCCTTTCAGCACGCTGGCATATCCGATTGCACCCAAAACTGCCAGAAACTCAAGTGAAATGCCAAGTGGTGAAGCTGTAAAATTGAAAGAGCTGTCGAGCACAACCAGGCTGACCCCAAAAAAGGTAACAAACAGGCCCAAAAGGTTGTTCCGGCTAAGTTTTTCCTTGTAAAAATACCATGCGGCAATGGGAGAGAACAGCGGTATGGTTGCAACTATTACCGAAGCAACGGTTGACGAAACATACAGTAAGCCATAGCTTTCGCCCATAAAATAGAGGAATGGTTCGAAGAATGCCATTAAAATGAAAAGCTTCAGGTCGCCGGGTCGAATTTTTTGAAGTTTTCTGGTTAGAACGGTGAAGGCCAGCAATAATCCCGTGGAAATAAGCAACCTGAACAGAATGGTAGTCAGCGGGCCGTAGGCTTCATAAACAATTTTGATCCATACGAACGAAAAGCTCCAGAATATCATCGACAAAATAGCTGCACCCATCGGAAGCCATGCCTTGTTCTTCATTTTATAATTTTATTGAGCCGCAAAAGTATGGTAAATCGTGTAGATAAAAAAGCATAAAAAAAGTCAGGGCTTCACTTGGAGTGAAACCCTGACTTTAAATTTTCAATCTGCTGAAGTTAGTTTGTTGATTAAACGCTACTGTTGTATGGGCATGCTGTTGCCGGTATTTCCAGCCCCTGATCCGCTAGTTTAAACCGTTCACAATTTTTCCATCCATTCTAGCCTCTGTTGCAAAAGACGTGGAAACTTGTAAAGTGTTTGATAATACATCAGGGGCGTATTTATTATTGATTCAGAAAATATCGTACGTTCTATTAATTTTTATCCGATGACAGTTGGGCGAAACATGGATGAACTTATAGAGTTTGAATTAAACGGCAGGAAGAGACCATCCCAAATATTACGCGGGATGGCCTCTCTTTTTAGTGATCAGGAAACTATTGCAGTGGAATGTGTGTCGGCCGTTTATGTTTCCATCTTTTGTGCGACCACAGCCAGAATTCAGGTCGTTTTCGGATAATTTCTTCGAGAAATTTAACATGTGCCCTGGACACTTCAAATTTCTCGGTTCGCGAGGCATCGTCAAAAAGTTTCGTGAATTCCACTTCGTAATAACCACGCCGCACTTTCTGAATGTCCATAAAAACGACTGCCTGTTTTAACCGCGAAGCTACCTTTTCAGGGCCGGAAAATACAGGTGTTTCCTGATTCAGAAACATCATCCAGTATTTTGTATCATAAAGCGCAGTCTGATCGGCTAAATAGTAGGTGGCCGATAATTGTCCTGATTTTTCGAGTTTTAGCATGGTGCGCAATGAAGTTTGTGCAGGTATTAAAAACATTCCGAAGCGCGACCGTATTTTTTTCATGTACGTGTCGAACTGTTTATTCTGCATTGGGCGGTAAATCACATTTAGCTGATGCTGAATGAATTCAGGCATTGCTATCGTCCATTCCCAGTTTCCGTAATGCCCTGAAAGCAATGCTACACTTTTTCCCTGAAGGTACAATCCGTTCAGAACTTCCGGATTTTTATATCGAATCCGCTTTTTTAAGGTTTCTTCTGAAATCTGAAAGGATTTGATCGTTTCTACCACCAAATCGGCAAAGTAACGGTAAAAGGCGATTGTTATCTGATGAATTTCCAGATCTCTTTTTTCAGGAAAGGAGTTCTTCAGATTTCGGATGACTGTTTTGTTTCGGTAGCCAACCAAATAATAACTAATTATATAAATGAGGTCGGCACAAATATACAGCAGTCAAAATGGAGTATGTCCGAGTACTTTCAGGCTAAAAATACCTAAGTTGGCTAACAGTCGTTTCATTGGGCTGAAATCTAAAATCTATTGTCTGATATCTTCTGTCTTACTTTCATACAATTCAACATTGGCCGGACGTTTGTGTTTCCACCGGCGGTGCGACCAGAGCCAGTATTCAGGTTCAGCCCGGATGATTTCTTCTATTTTCCGCACATAAGCCATCATTATTTCTTCTGGGTTTACCTCCGCAGGTTTTTCAAACAATTTATAAAAGAAAACTTCGTATCTCGACCGGCCGGTTTTTCGCGTGTGGTGCAGTATTACCGGTTGGTTGGTTTTTATCGCAATCTTCATTGGCCCTGGGAAAAATGCCGTTTCCTGATTCAAAAAGTTCGTCCAGAACAAAGAGTTGGGCTGTGGTGTTTGATCGGCTGCAAGTACCAGTATCCCTGGCCGTTCTGCCTTGTTCAGGTCAAGGGCAGTGCGTACCGAGTGGTTGACAACTACCGATTTAGCCCCGAACCGCTCACGGGTATCGAGAATAAACCGTTCCAATGCTTTGTTATTTCTAACTGGGTTGTACACTACCAGAAAAACTGCTTTTAAGAACCGTTGCATCGTTCCGCTCCATTCCCAATTGTTGTGGTGCATTCCGAGCAGGATTACACTTTTGTGCTGCTGATAATATTCCTCAAAAATATCCAGATTATGGACCTTTAACCGATCGTCGATTTCCTTTTCGGTCATTTGGTTAAGTTTGATTGTTTCCAAACCGAGATCGCTTAAATGATGGTAGAATTTTTTGGTGATTTTCTGGATTTCTTCCAGACTTTTTTCAGGAAAAGATCTGGTAAGGTTTTCGTGAACGACTTTCCGGCGATACCTGGCAACATAAAATAACAGGACATAAAAAATATCAGCTAAACCGAAAATTACCCAAAACGGAAGTCTTGCTGTAAATTTGCACAAACCAACCACCAAACGATCAAGTATAGAATTCATCTTTATTTTGAAATTGAAAGCTACAAAATTAACAAAATAGGACTTTCTGCAGAGTAGTTATTGGATTACTTCATCGTGAAAAACAGGTCGGGCAATCATGATCCCGTTATTTTTTGTAGCAGGTTTCAGAAAATCTGACAAAAGACCATCTGAAACCAACACTTTTTTACCGCTCAACGGAGCATGGAGCAAATAAAACGCATCGCCATTTTTGATGATGATTCCAACATGGTTAATATCCACTCCTTCGATGCTGCTTGTGAGGGCTATGATATCGCCATGCTGCAAATACTTGTATAAATTGGGGAGGGTTTCTTTCGGGAAATACATAAATCCGGAACTTGAAAGCTCTTTTTCCTGACCGGCAATTGAAGGAATAAGCTCAGGATGCTCTTTTAAAACCGGATAGTTAGCCGGATGGGCGCTCATGTAATTGATGGTTTTATTCGATTTTTCCCCATTCAAATTTGGAGTTCCGCTGATTAAACCTTTTTTGTGATTGTTATGAATCCACTCGCTGAAATAATGCAACCGGGAAAGATATTGGTTGCGTATTCCATCGCGGTATCTTATTTTTTCAAGTTTGGCAACAAACGATTTAAAATCAGTTTTTCCGGACTTAACAGTATGTGCCAGGGCCAGGCAATTCTCTACAAAAGTGGTGCAATCCAGTTCGCGTAAATTGATGACAAGTTTTTCGTCCAGCCCGTTTTCAAGTGAGGCAACAACATAAGGAGTCCCCAGAAAAGACAACCCAATTTCGGTTACAAGTTCTGAAATTGGCAAACATGACTTTGAAGAAAATAATTCTAGTTTTTCTTCAGCAATTTGTTTGTCCTCAGGCAGCATGATCCATTCATTTCTGGTTGGCTGGGCAAATGAAATATTCAGGCCAATTAAAAGAATCAGGAGCAATACTACAATTGCATTTTTCATATTCAGTTTTTGAATTTGAGATCGATAAAGTTAGGAAAATTTCAATAGGGCAAGTCGGGTTAATGAGAAAATGAAACTATGAGACGGTAAACTGGATGCAGAAGTCAAAAGTTGTTCTATAACATGTTTTTGTTAATTTTTCATCTCTTAATCGGTGTATTATCCTTCGGAAGGTATTATAGTTCAGGTTACAAGAAGTATCTTTTTTTCATGTGATTGCATCCAAAAAATGAATGTATATATCTGAATATTTGAGCTTATGATTATGCATCCTCTCGGAAAAGACTATATTTGTACTTTGTTTTAGAGAGTTCTAATATTAATTAATCAGTATGCTAAAGTTAAAAAATCTCTTATTTGCGTGTGCAGTCCTTATTTCATTGTTCGTTTCTGCCCAGGAGCAAAAGGAAGGTGAAAAAGAAACGGGATATCAGTTTGCGCCGATCAAAGAAATTCCGGTTACATCGGTTAAGGATCAGCACCGTTCCGGAACCTGCTGGTCGTTTTCAGGATTGGGAATGCTGGAAGCAGAGATGTTGCGGTTGGGAAAACCTGAAGTCGATCTTTCTGAAATGTTTATCGTTTATCATACCTATTCCGAAAAAGCTGTGAAATATGTACGGATGCACGGAAACTTAAATTTTAGTGCCGGTGGTGCTTTTCATGATGTTACCAATGTGATCAGAAAATTCGGAATTGTTCCTGAGGAAGTTTATACAGGTCTCAATTATGGTGAAGAAAAACATGTACATGGCGAACTCGATCGTGTATTGCTTGAAAATGTCAAGGCTTTAGTTGGAAATCCAAATAAAAAACTGACCACCGTATGGCAGGAAGTATTGAACAACACACTCGATAATTATTTTGGCGAACTGCCTGAAAAGTTTAGTTACAAGGGCAAAGATTACAATCCAAAAAGTTTTGCATCAGAATATATTGGTTTAGATATGGACGATTATGTGGAAATTTCTTCCTATGCCCATCATCCTTTTTACAGCAAATTTATCATCGAAGTACCTGATAACTGGTCGTGGGACGAAGTTTACAATGTTCCGGTGAACGAATTGGAAGAGATTATCGACAATGCCATCAATACCGGTTTCACTGTGGCATGGGCTGCCGATGTGAGTGAAAAAGGTTTTTCGACTTCGCAGAAAGGGGTGGCCGTTGTTCCTGATATAGACAAAGCAAACATGACAGATGCCGAAATCAGTAAATGGGAAAAAAAGGCTGAGAAAGATAAAAATGAAGTACTATATAAATTATCGAAACCCGGATTGGAAAAGGCAATTACCCAGGAAATGCGTCAGATTGATTTTGATAATCACCGGACAACCGATGATCATGGAATGTTGATAGTAGGAACTGCCAAAGATCAGATTGGGAACCTTTATTATAAGGTGAAAAATTCATGGGGCGATTACAATGATTTTGGTGGATATTTCTTTGCATCGAAACCATACGTTAAATACAAAACGATGTCGATAATGCTTCACAAAGATGCCATTCCGAAGAACATCCGAAAAAAACTGAATTTAGAATAATTCGGTCAGTTGCCCTGCTTTTGTATATTTGGCACATGAAAAAAATCAGTCTGATTATATTTTGTTTGCTCCCTTTGTTCTGTTTTTCAGCCGATGACTGGACCTGGTGGAACCAAAAGCACGGATGGGAGCCAGGAATGCCGAGCTGGCGGAGTTTTTTGCATATATCGCCCGGGTTACCTTGGGCCTAATGCTTTACCGGTTCCCGATGTTAAAAAGGGCATTGTTAAGCCCGGAACAAGTTTTGAACTTGGATTTGATGCCCATTTTCAGGAGGGCGATCCGACACAGAATTTATTCGCAAAATATTATAAATCATTTGCCGAAGATAAAATTGCCATTGAGCTGTATTGGTTTGTGGTTGAGCATTATGCCATGTCAGAGTTTATTCGTGATGAACGGGCGGCCCGGGATTTTGATGGGAAAGGACTGGCCATTGGCGACATATATTTTTCGACACTTGTACAGCTGGTAAAAGGGAAAAAATTTCCGGACACCATGGCACGAATGGCCGGCCGCACTAATTCAGGCAGCCAACTCGAAGGGGCAAGATATTCAGACAGTCCGGGCTATTTTTTCGACTTCAGCTTTTCCAAAGAATTTCCGGGTAAAAAAGAAAATTTTTCTTTTCAGTCATTTGCTTCGTTCGGATTTTAATCGTGGCAAACCAACGATGACATGAACCTTCAGAACGATGCATTTATGTATGGAGGAGGGGTGGATTTAAAATGGTCGCGATGGTCGGTTTCCAATTCACTTTCAGGTTATTCGGGCTATAAAAAGGAGCGCGATAAACCGATGGTTTATACGTTCGATGTGAACCATTCATTAAAAAAACATACGCTCCGGTTACAATATCTTCACGGCCTGCGCGACTGGAATTATCAAACTGTCAAGTTCTCAGTAATTTGGAACATAAAGAAGTGAGTTGGAAAATGGAAAGGAATACTATTTTTGCTATTCTTCCAATTCTGTTTTTTCTTTGATCCCGAGCGTGTTGCGGATTCCACTGAAGATTGATTTCCACCAGTAATTCGCCACCGAACGTTTTTCATCTCTTTGGAAACTAATTTCGTCAGGTAACAATTCCTTTCCCCTTGGATTTCGTGACTTCAGCAACAAGCTATTTGCAATAAAGCTGGCAAATTTTGCTTCTTTCGTATTTCCGTCTTTTAGTTCAAGAACCGAAATCCGCAGATCGTTGTAACCAAACCACAATTGTCCGGTCGCCTGTTTTCTGTCGCCGGTGAAATTGAAGTTGAATTGATCAACCTGACCGCTGCGGATGGAAACCAATGACAATGGTTCGAGTACCGGATTGAATATCCGCATGTTGGATGGGCTCAGGCTACCACTTGCCGTAAATAAATTATCGGGATGGTTCATCTGATAATTCATGCTTACTTTCATCTGGCACGAATCCATGATGCTGGCATTTGCTTCGAGCCTGAAGTCGGGAATTTTTGAATTTGAAACTTTCATATTTGTAAAAGGTTTCAGGCTGACATTAATGTTACTAAAACTAATTTTTCCTTCTTTGTCGCCCAATTCGTGTTGTTCGGCATACCTGATACTTGCGTTAATCAATCTGAGCGAATCGATCAGAACAGGGTAGGGCAGCTTTTTTATCATATCCTGAAGCATTTCCGGACGTCTTTTTTCATCGAAAGGAAGGCGTTTGTCTCTGTAAATGTCGATATCTAATCCCCTAACCGACATGTATTTACCTGCCAGTTCATTCTTTTCGAACCAGCGCCGGATATTGGGTTGGCTAATTACAACCGAATCGAGCTTTCCTTCGTAATAATCAGCTTGATAGCCGGTTTGTTTGTTGAATTTTTCTTTGCTGAAATTTGGAATCAGCCGAATATCCCTGACCGTAAATCGATTGTTTTTAGACGAATACTCCGAACTTCCGATTGCGAACTGGTAAAACTTCTTTTTATCCTGATGATTGGTATTTTGAATACGGAACGAAAAATCAGTTGAATGAATAAATCCTGTTGAAGGTTTGTTATCTATCCTGAAATTGGAAAGATCAAAGGTGATTTTCTCCTGAATTTTCTTCTGTCCATTCTTGAAAATTGACAAATCTGCTTCATATACCTTGAGGTTTTTTGTTGCAAATACATCGGCAAAACTCTCAAAGTGAGGATAAAGATCAACCTTGAAGGGATCGATCTTCATCGAGTCTTTGGTATTGTTATACAAAAGGAACACAGGCTTTTCAACCAAAATGGATTCAAAGAAATACTCATCGTTCCGGTAGGCATTGTCGATATCGAACCCGTTCATTGAAAGGGAAGGGATCCGCAATTCGAATAGATTTTGTGTGGTACTTTTAGTTTTTGGTTTTACGGTAAGTTGCCGGGCAAGAATGTGTCGTTTTTCAGTCGAAAAGTTAAGTTCATCAATGCCAATCTGTTGGTTTTTATCTTTCGGTGTAAATTTAAATTGAAACAATTCTGCTGTGTATTTTCCACTTTTAAATTCGGGCTGGTTGGTAACCTCATTTTTCCGTATAAAAATATTTTGTGACTCCATTTTTATATCCGATTGAACAAGCAGAAATGGTTTCACGCCCAATTCTGAAAAGATTTTTAAAGAACCACTGTTCAGATTAAACTGACGAATAGCGATGGATACGATTTCTTCGGGCATCGGAAATGAAACTTCTTTAAATTCAGTCGGATCTTTTCTTTTGTTTTTCTGATACAGTTTTATTTCAGGTGTACTTATTAATACGTTGTCGGCATCAATTATCTGGTCAAAGTATAAATCTTCTATGCTGATGCCTTTTATTCTGATTTCTGGAATAGCCAATTGAATATTCCAGTTTATTGCCGAAAAATCCTGGCTGTTGGTTTCAGGCCACATCTGGGCATTGGTTACATAAACCTCTTTTCGTTTGGTCGAAAAACCAACTGTTCCGGCTTTTATAACATGCACATTGTCAGAAAGGCGGATAATATGGTCGCGAACAGAAAATTCAATTTGATCAGAAAAGAGCAATTTCTTTTGTCCAAACTGTTCCTTATTTATTATCATGTTTTCAAGCCCAAGTGTGAAATGGTTGTTGAGCGAGATCGTTTTTTCATTTTTACTGTGATTGATCAACCGGATGGTTCCATCCGGAATATCAACTTTACCGAAATGAATATCTTCCATATAATTGGAAATAAGAAAGTAAAGGTCTTCAAAATCGGCTTTCTGTTTTATTGGTTTCAGAAATGCAAAATTTTCGTAGTAGATAACTGGCATTTTAATGGTTAAAAGGTCGGCATAAAACTTTTTGTTGAAGAAAGCATTGTGAAAATCAGCATTGGCAAACGTTAATTCAGGAATTGTAAACTCATATAATTCAGAGCGTTTATATTGTTGCAGCAATTCTTCAATATTTTCTTTCGAATCGGGGAACAAATGCAGGTTTTGTAAAGAGGCTTGATTTTGCCGGGTTGAAATTGAAAATTTTTCAACCGTGAGCCGGTGAAGCTGGTCAACGAGTTGCATTTTGTAATCGTTGAAAATCAATTCAATTTGTTGGGCATAAAATAGCCTGTCAGACCTTCTTTCGCTTATTTCATCAAGGGCAAAACCGCTCAGATATAATTTGACAGAGGTTTCAATATCGCCTCTTTGCAACACTCCGGTTTTATTTACAAGTTTAAATTTCCCTTTCTGTATTGAAACGTGGTTGGAGTAAATACCTTTCAGATAAACGGAAATCAGCTGGTAAACAAAACTTGCATCCTCCAACTCAAGCTTGTCTTCAGATATAGTATTCTGCGTGAGTTGTACTTCAGGATTAAAAATATTAATACCTTGAAAATAAAATCGTTTGGTATGAAAAGCTTTCTTAAAATCAAAAAGATCGAGTTTGACACTGTCGCAACTGCCATTGATCGTATTTTTTTGATTCATTCCTGAATGATCAGTTAGTAGCGGATACAATTGGATGTTTTTAAGAAATACAGCCTTTTTTTTCGTTGACAAATCTACCTGTCCGACCTTTATTCGATGGATATTATCGCCAAGTGTAAGTTCATAATCTGATGCAGAAAAATCAATGTCTTTAGCGTAGAAAATGCGGCTGGTGTCTTGCCCCGAAACCGAATCGAGCAGAAAACCTTCCATATTTATCCCGATATTTTTAAGTTCCTGCTGACTTGCCTGTTCCTCCTGACTGCTAAAAAGCAATAATTGAGTGTTTTCGAGCCTGAAGTTGGTTATGCTCACACTGCTAAATTCATCTTTTATCAACTCATAAAGGTCAAAATCATCCAGTTTTTTCATCCCAGTTGTGGAGGTTTTCTGGCCCGGCCAAAATTTAATAACGGCATCGGTCAGTACCAACGAATCTATGGGAATGGCATTCTCTCGGTAGAATTCATTGATATGACTGCTTTTGATAATCGCCCGTGGTACAAGAATATGGTATTTACCTTTGGTCGATCCAATGTTGTTAGTGGGCTTAAGCTCAATGTTTCTGGCTTCAATCTGCGATCGCTTAAGCGAATATGTAGCGGTTTGCGCAGCTAAAGTATGAATACTGTCTCCGAGTCTGTTTTGATAGTTTGACAACCTGAGGTAGATGTCATCAGCATCGAATATCCGCTCAGGGTCGGGCAAAAGCAACGAATCGGTGTAGAAATTCAAAATGCCAATCGTGATGTCTTCTGCATACGATAGTTTACGGCTATCTCCGAGCAAATTATAAAAATCGAAACTAGCGTTTACCAATTCAATCTTATTGATTTTTATGCTGTTGAAATTTTTTGTAACCAGGGGCTTTAGTTCCATTAAAACTGAACTGATGCTGCTTTTTTGATCTTCATTGTCAGTCTGTTCTCCGTGAATATTTAATTCGGGTTGGGTGATCAGTATTTCACCGATTTCGAGTTGCCTGTTAAAAATTAATTTCAATAATTTGATTTGGGCAATGCGGATATTTGGCGATGAAAATGAATAAAAATGTTTGTCAGGGATAGTGTCATTGATTGTATTCATCAGCGAGTCAGAAGGATGGAAGGCTACCTGTTCAATTTCTAACCCCCAATGTCTAAAATTGATACTCAAATTATCAAAAGTTAATTCGTATTTTCCTTTTGATTTTTTGTGAATAAATGCTGACAGATTTTCTTTCAGGTATGTTTGTGCCTTGAAATACATCAATCCAAAAGTCACAGCGGCAATCACTATCACACTTACCAGTATGATTGATACTATTTTCAATATTTTTCGCCGGCGAATTTGCATTCTTACTTGTATTGACTTTATCAAATGGTAATTTTTCAATCAAATAGGGCCATGCGGCCAAACCCCAATTTCGGCAAATGTTTTTTCGATGATTCCGATTGCCTGCATCATTTGTTCTTCGGTAATAACGAGCGGAGGGGTAAACCTGATGATGTGGCCGTGAGTGGGTTTTGCAAGTAATCCATTGCATTTCAGTGCTATGCAAACGTCCCATGCACTCTTGCCATTCACAGGTTTAATTACAACTGCATTCAGCAAACCTTTTCCTCTTACAGTTTCAATAAGTTCAGAATCAATTGATTTTAATTTCTTTCTGAATATTCTTCCGAGCCTTTCAGCATTGTCAGCAAGGTTTTCTTCCCTGATTACTTCCATGGCCGCAATTGCAACTTTGGCTGCGATGGGATTTCCACCATAAGTGGAACCATGTTCTCCCGGTTTAACTGTCAGCATTATTTCATCATCGGCTAAAACGCATGATACCGGCAGCATTCCGCCAGAAATGGCTTTACCCAGAATCAAAATATCAGGCCTGACATCTTCATGATCACAGGCCAGCATTTTTCCGGTACGCGCAAGCCCGGTCTGAACTTCGTCTGCCGCAAAAAGCACATTGTTTTTTTTACATAAATCGAATGCTTTTCGCAGAAAACCATCTTCAGGAACATACACTCCGGCTTCTGCCTGAATGGGTTCAACAAGGAATCCGGCAACATTGGGATCTTCCAGCGCTTTTTTCAAAGCTTCTATATTGTTGTACGGAATATTGATAAACCCGGGAGTATAGGGGCCGTAATCGTTGTAGGCATCGGGATCAGACGACATTGATATAATAGTGATGGTTCGGCCATGAAAATTGCCGTTACAAACTATAATTTTGGCTTCGCCTTTTGGCACTCCCTTTACTTTGTAGGCCCACTTTCGTATCAGTTTTAATGCTGTTTCATCGGCTTCGGCGCCCGAATTCATGGGCAACATTTTGTCGTATCCAAATAAGCTGGTCATGTATTGTTCCCATTCGCCCAGTACGTTGTTGTAAAAAGCTCTTGACGTTAGTGCGAGTTTTTGTGCCTGATCAGTCAGTGCTTTTACAATCTTTGGGTGACAATGCCCTTGATTTACAGCTGAATAGGCAGCCAGAAAATCGAAGTATCTCTTGCCTTCAACATCCCAAACAAAAACACCTTCTCCACGCTCCAAAACTACCGGAAGCGGGTGATAATTGTGAGCGCCGTACCGGGCTTCACGATCCATGTATTCCTGTGCATTTAATTCATTCATTTGTTTACTATTGATGTTGTGATTTGCTAATTAATAATAATCATAATTACTTTCCGATACAGAAATTCTTGAAAATATGACCTAAAATCTCGTCGTTTGAGATCTCTCCTGTTATTTCTCCGAGGTAGTGCAGGCATTCACGGATGTCTTGTGCCAGGAAGTCGCCTGATATCCTGTTTTCGAGTCCAACATCCACTCTTTCAATTGATTCGTGCGCTCTGGCCAATGCTTCGAAGTGACGCACATTGGTGACAATTACGGCATCTTCGCTGATTGAATCGAGCGAAACGGCTTGCTGCATTTCCGAAATTAGTATATCAAGATTGGTTTTTTGTTTTGCAGCTATAAATACCAGTTTTTCATTAGTCGTCAAAGGCATTTCTTTAAGGGCCGAAATTGTTTCAGCAATTCCCCGATCCACTTTATTTGCGGCGATAATAAGGTGCTGAACAGAAATTCTTTTTCTGATCTTGGCAATTCGTTTGAATACAGTTTCAAAATTGTTTTGAGTGTCAACAACCAGAATAACAATGGTCGCAAGGTCGAGTTTACTGTAACTTCGTTCAATGCCGAGTGTTTCAATCAGATCGGTTGTTTCCCGGATTCCGGCTGTATCGAAAAAGCGGAAAGCTGTTCCGTGAATATTCACTACATCTTCAATAACATCGCGGGTGGTGCCATGAATTTCGGAAACAATGGCTTTCTCTTCATTCAAAAGGGCATTCAGCAAGGTTGATTTTCCTACATTGGTATCGCCAACAATTGCCACAGGTATGCCGTTTTTAATCACATTGCCCAGTTGGAACGAATCTTTTAGTTTACGAAGAATCGTTTCAATTTTCGAAACCAGTTTTTTTAGTTGTTCCCTATCGGCAAACTCAACATCTTCTTCGCTGAAATCAAGTTCAAGCTCAATCATGGCAATAAAATGCAGCAATTCTTTTCGTAGATTCGATAATTCCGAAGAAAAACCGCCACGCATCTGATTGATCGCTACTTTTTGTGCTGCACGGTTGGTCGATGCAATCAAATCAGCAACAGCTTCTGCCTGCGACAAATCCATTTTGCCATTCAGGAATGCCCGTTGGGTAAACTCGCCGGGAAGGGCCATGCGTGCACCTTTGGTAATAAGCAGTTGAAGAATGCGTTGCTGAATATATACGGAGCCATGACAAGTAATTTCCACCACATCTTCGCCTGTAAATGAATGAGGAGCCCGAAAAATAGATACTACCACATCATCAATCAACTCATTCCCGTCGGAAATACTTCCAAAGTGCAGGGTATTGGGTTTCTGCTCAGCTAATTTTTTACCTGAATTCGGTGACTGAAACACTGAATCTGCAATTTCAAGCGCTTTTTCTCCAGAAAGGCGGATAGTTGCAATGGCACCCATTCCGGGAGAAGTAGCTATTGCACAAATTGTTAATTGATCGAGCATGAAAAATTTTGATTTAAGTGCAAAATTAGCATTTGCTGATAGATTTTAGCCGTTGGAGAATGAATATTACTTGATTTTCATCTGACCAAAATATTACGTTATACGGAATAATACACCAAATTGAATGAATATATTGACAACACAGACATTTTGCGAAAAAAAATTAAAAATAAATTTGTTCAATAAAAAGTAGTTTCTTTGCGCCCAAAATTATAAAGTATGAATAATCCGTCCAATTTCATTTGTAAAATATGTTCCAACAATAAAGATAATAAATCATTTATCGCAAGAGAAATGATGTTTGGTTTACGTGATGAATTTGTTTATTTTCAGTGTTCAAATTGTAATTGCCTGCAAATAGCTGAATTTCCAAAAGACATTTCAAAATACTATTCAAATGATAACTATTACAGCTTTAACTTTAAAGAAGTTGAAGAAAAAAAATATCAAGGATTAAGAGGATATTTTAATTCCAAAATAGTTGGTTCAAATGTCTTGAATAATTCTTTTGGAAGCAATTTATTGAAGTTCCTTTTTCCTGATAAATTTACAAATTTTCTTAGTAAAGCAATAAAAGGTTATGATACCTGTATCCTTGATGTGGGCTGTGGCAACGGCTATAATTTCCTGTATCCGCTTTACGAATCAGGCTTTCATCAAATTACTGGTTGCGATCCATTTCTTGATACAGACATTAACTATAAAAATGGGCTAAATATCCATAAGTCCGAATTAGCGGATATGCAGGGCGAATATGATATGATCTGTTTTAATCACTCTTTTGAACATATCAGCAATCCACTTGAAACTCTCAAGAGAACATTTGAATTGCTCCCCAAAGGAGGCTGTTGTATTATTCGGATACCTACTTCTTCATCGTATGCCTGGAAATATTATGGAGTAAACTGGTTTCAATTGGATGCCCCAAGACACTATTTTCTTCATTCAATTGAGAGTATTCAATATCTGGTGGATCAATCGAACTTTGTATTGGAGGACTATGTTTTTGATTCAACTCACCATCAGTTTACGATCAGTGAACGCTACAAAAGGGGTAAAACAATTAACGAACGGATTTACCATTCGACATGGGGTAGATTGTACAATGTCTTCCAAAAAATAATATACAAAATAAAAACAAAAAGATTGAATAAGCAAAATTGCGGCGATCAGGCCATATTCTATCTCCGAAAAAAATAATTTATTATAAGGCAAACCATCGAAAGAAAAATAAAATACATGTTTAACCAAAATAAAGAAAAAGACACCTTAAAAACGTGCCTTTTTCTTTAAATACTAGCCATTGATAATATGGTTTGGTTGACGAAACTGGAATATGTCATTAAATGTAATGAATTCTATTCTCATTTGTTTTATAAACAATTTGAACTACCTGAAATATAAAAGTGTAGTTTTGTCGCAGATTTAATAATTATAACAGTATCAGATGAAGAATAGCATTTCTGTCGTAATCCCTAATTATAATGGGAAACATTTATTAGAAAGTAATATTCCATCTGTTTATAATGCCCTATTATCGTCGGATATATCTGATTTTGAAATTATTATATCTGATGACGCTTCAAGTGACACTTCTGTCGATTTTATTAAAAGCAATTATCCTGAAATTATACTTATTGAAAATAAGATAAATAAAGGATTTGCAGGAAATATGAACTCAGGGATTTTTAGATCAACTAAAGATTTAGTTTTATTACTTAATTCGGATGTTGTTTTAACAAATGGTTTTTTTAAGCACCAGTTACATTATTTTAGTATATCAGACACTTTTGGAGTCATGAGCAGAATTATTTCTCTCGATTCAGAAAGAATACAAGATGGTGCGAAATATCCAAAATATTCATTCTCTAAAATTGCAACAAACATTAATTATATTAGCGAAACCGAAACTTCTCTTTATTGCTTCTTTCTACTTGGGGCAAATTCATTAGTTGATAGAGAGAAATTGTTTGAAATTAAAGGTTTTTGTGAATTATTTAATCCCTACAATTTTGAAGATGTTGATTTGGGATTAAGAGCATGGAGATTAGGCTATAAATGCTACTATGAACACAATTCAATTTGTAAACACCCTATTTCTTCAACCCTTAAAATGGAACCAAATAATAAAGTTAGAATTATCTCGTTACGAAATCAGATGTATTTGCATTTTATTCATCTGAATAATTATCAGCTCTTTTTTTACTTTGTTGCTATTATCGGAAAGACTTTTTATAGAGCAATTACATTTGATATAAACTATTTAAAATCAGTTTACTTATTCGTGTCATCACTTAAAAAATGCAGGGAACAAAAAAATATTTTTTTAGCATTAAAAAAGCAGAAAGGACTAAATATAAGTACTTGGAATGTAATTAGTTTTATTCGAAATGAAATTGGCAATAAAAAAATAATCAAGTTTTAAACCTTATTTTGTATTATAATAATAGAATTATAGTGTTAATAGTAAAAACATATCATATTATTAACCTTTTTTAAACTTTTTAAAATAAATTACTGGAAGTTCTTTAATGCGTAAGTTTTGATGATAAACCCAGATGGTAAGTAAACGTTCAGCAATAAATCCCATAATACGTTGTTGGTAACCTTTATAATCAGCTTTATTTATGCGGCTTTCAAATTCAAATAGCATTTCAAACCACCAATCCATAAACCGATCGTAATCCTGCTTGCGAAGTATAAACATGTTATTGGCATAAAGACGGTTGCCACTCATAACAGATTCAAATGCAGGTAGATACTCTGGACTCTTTTCATTTAAAATTTCTGCAATAAGGTCTAAATCCCGCAAATCATGATACCGGCTGTAATGTTCTTTAACTGAATACCTGAATTTCCGGCGTTGAGGGAATATGGCATCATAAGAGCCCAAAATATCAAGAATCTCAGATTTTTTTATAATGGCCTTTTCAAAAAGCCCCACATTGTTCGTGTAAATAATACCAAAACGTTTTCGATGCAATCCCACAAGGTAATACAGTAATCGTTTAATTTGATAGGGGAGTGGCTCTTTCTTGTTTGTGAAAAATCGTCTGTAATGACAACTGCCGATAATTTCGGACTGCTGGTTTTTCCATGCCCAGTAAATTCCGGTAAGTTCACTGTAATACTTATTCTTCGACGAAATATTATCACCGGTATCATCGCCGGTAATTGTCGCCGGGTCCGTTAGCAGAGCATTTCCGGCCATAATTGGATGATAAATTGGCTGGGGGGCAAAAAAATAGCCAGGTTTATAATAAAACGTATAAACTTTAATATTTTCGGATTCTGTCATTTGTCTAATTATTAAATTCAAAAATAGGTGGCTGAATGCTCACTCCTTATTAGATATTGGTTGAAACTAACTTGTTATTTGAATCAAATTCATAGATTTGCAATTCTGAAAAAAACAAGCAGAAGATTGAAGTTCAAAACAACAGATTATTTTTCATTCTCAAACCCAAATAATTGAATAACTAAATAATGAATACTATTATCTTGCAAATTTACAGAGTTTTTGTCCCAAAATTTATTCGTAAAAGAATATTAGCTCATAATCTGCCAATTTCTATCCAGAGGTATTATTCAAGCTTACCAAAAAAGCCTTCCAAAGAAATTGAATATGTTTTAAATTATCTGAAGAAAAATCCAATAGCTATATTTCCGTATGCATTTCAGGATAAATATATTGCTGATGATATTGAAGTTTTTGATGATCTGGACAAGCGTTTACCCTATGTTCTGCTTGATGGTAAAAGGCTCTATTTTAAACGGAAATGGGGCAAACGAAAGATCAGAAATTTATTCAATTTATTGTCTAAAGAACAGGATATTCAAAGTCCACACCGCTACTTAACAGAAAACTTCACTTTTGAAGAAAGTGAAGTTCTTGTTGATGTTGGAGCTGCCGAAGGAAATTTTGCATTAAGTGTAGTCGAAAAAGCTTCAAAAATCATACTTTTCGAAGCTGATGAGAAATGGATTGAGCCACTAAAAGCAACATTTGAACCTTGGAAAGATAAGGTTGTGATCGTAAATAAATTCGTCAGTAATATAACAGATCAAAACAATACAACTCTTGACGATTTTAATTTTTCTGAAGGCCATGTCTCCTTTCTGAAGATTGATGTTGAAGGTGCAGAATCCAGATTATTAGATGGTTGTCGTCAATTACTTTCACGGAAAGAACCTTTAAAAGTTGCTTTGTGTACCTATCACAAGCAAAATGATGAAAAAGAGTTTAAAGAACTTTTAACGAATTATGGCTTTAAATCGTTGCATTCTGATGGTTTTATGCTTTTCTATTTCGATAAAAAGATGAAAGCTCCTTATTTTAGAAGAGGTCTTCTAAGGGCTGAGAAAACAATGTAGGAAGTAGCAAATTTGAATTAGTGATATTTACAACTTATTTAGTTTAGGGTACCATGAACTCCATACGGTCTCTTTTCTGTAAAACAACTCTTCTTCCGTAACAGTATCCGGATTCTCGTACCAAGGTAGGTGTCTTGCCATATATTTACCTCGAGTTCTCAGTGTTTTGCCCCATTGTTGTTTAACAGAATTAGCTCTGTAGAGTGCAAATGTTGTGTCAATATCGGCCTTATACAGATTTTCTGAAATGGGTTCATCCCAAAATTTTATTTCCCATTTTATTACATCGGATTTATTGGGGTAATAATCTGGAATATCATCAAGCTGTAACCCGAACCCAACCTTGGTTATATCTTTATATTTATTTAATGTATCCTGAAGAAATTTGACAGCATCCAATGGACACTCAGCTATCGGAAGTATATCCGGATCAGTGTATATGTATGGCAAGCCTTTGAACCACAAATGAATTGATGTATCCCAAAGTGCTTTGTATCCTATGTTGGCTTTAAGTTGTATTACAATATGTTTTGTATTTTTATAATAGTCTAAAAGCGGTGGATAGGTGGACGCGTTATCAATAATGTAAATATTGCGCATTTCTGCTTTCTCCAACCAATCTATTAGTTTTTGTAAATAAATTATTCGGTTATAGTTATTTATTATTACAGGAATATCCCGGTAATCAAGATTATCAGCATTTAAATGCTTTAATATTTTTCTTTTTGCAAATGGTATTTTAAGCTTTTGAGCTATTTTACAGTAAGTTCGAGCTATTTTACGATTGTTGGAAAAAGGGATTCTATATTGTATTATCATAGATGTATTTTTTGCGAAAATAATTAAAAATCACACCTTACCGACACGTTGAAATACATTTGGTCATACATGCAATTAGAAATACCTTTTTAATATTGGATTTATCCCCTTGATTGTTTTATTACAAGCAAAGGGATTGATCTTCATTTTTGAAAATCTAACTATTCAATTTAAATACATGGGAAGAAAAAGTATATTTGCGAATAATTTTAAAAAATGAGGTACACATTAATACTCATCGCTATTTTATAAATTCTTGTTGAGAAACAATTTTGAGTGATAAAAGATATGTGTGTTGTTAAAATTGATTAATAAATTTACCTACATGAAGTTATTAGAAGGAAAAACTGCCATAATTACTGGCGCTTCCAGGGGCATTGGAAAAGCGATTGCCATTAAATTTGCTGAAGAAGGCTGCAACATTGCTTTCACCGATCTTTTTGAAGATGAAAACATGAAAAACACGGAAGCAGAATTGAATGCCATGGGCGTAAAAGCCAAAGGTTTTGCTTCGAATGCTGCAAGTTTCGAAGATACTGATCGTGTTGTAACCGAGATTGTTGCCGAATTTGGGGCAGTTGACGCGTTGGTAAACAATGCCGGTATCACAAAAGATACTTTGCTGATGCGAATGACTGAAGATCAATGGGATGCTGTCATAAACGTGAACCTGAAATCGGTTTTCAACTTTACCAAAGCCGCTCAGAAAATCATGTTGAAACAACGGTCAGGTTCAATCATCAATATGAGTTCGGTGGTTGGGGTCAGCGGAAATGCCGGCCAATCAAATTATTCAGCTTCCAAAGCAGGTATCATTGGTTTCACCAAATCAATTGCCAAAGAACTTGGCTCCCGCGGAATCCGGTCGAATGCCATTGCTCCGGGATTCATTATTACTGAAATGACTGCCAAAATTCCGGAAGATGCCCGCAAGCAATGGGAAGCAGCCATTCCATTGAAACGTGGCGGCACAACGGAAGAGGTTGCGAAAGTTGCACTTTTCCTTGCGTCTGATCTGTCATCGTATGTGAGCGGACAAGTAATTAATGTTTGTGGCGCTATGAACACGTAAAAAAGAGTTTTAAAATATCATCAGGCCGGTTGCATAAGCGCCGGTCTTTTTTATTTCAAAAAAGAACCTAGTAAAATGAGCCAAAAAGGAATTTCTTTTCGCCTGAATACCCACACATGAATTTCGGAGCATTTGAATAAGCAGCAGGCCTGGTATTATTTTGCCCCATTATCGAATTCAAATTGGACGATCGTTATAGTATTTAAATGAAACAAAAAATCAGGCTTAAGCCTGGTTTTTTGTTTTCTATTTTTTTTGTACGGTCGATAAAATCCTGATTTTTATTTTCTCCGTTTTCTTTTCAAAACCTACCGAAATGGTATCGCCCTCAACAACAGAGGCTTTAATTATAACTTCAGCCATTTCATCTTCCAGATACTTTTGTATAGCCCTTTTGAGCGGTCGTGCTCCAAATTGTACATCATAACCTTTTTCTGCAATGAAATCTTTGGCCGCTGTTGAAATTTTCAGTTTGTAATTCAGTGAGTTAACTCTTTCGTACAAACCTTTTAATTCAATATCAATTATTTCATGAATGTGTTCTTTGGTCAAAGGATTAAACATGATCACATCATCAATTCTGTTGAGAAATTCAGGTGCAAATGCTTTTTTAAGCGCTTTTTCAACGATGTATTTGGCGTGGTCACCTTCTTCTCCGGCAGGTTTTTGTGTGTTGAAACCAACCCCCCTGCCAAATTCGGTCAATTGACGCGAACCAATATTGGAGGTCATAATAATAATGGTATTCCTGAAATCAATGCTTCGGCCTAAACTGTCGGTTAAACGACCTTCGTCTAAAACCTGAAGCAAAAGGTGGAATACATCTGGATGGGCTTTTTCAATCTCATCCAAAAGAACCACTGCATAAGGTTTGCGCCTTACTTTTTCAGTTAACTGACCACCTTCTTCATATCCAACATATCCGGGAGGAGCCCCAACCAATCGGGAAACAGAAAATTTCTCCATGTATTCGCTCATATCAATACGGATCAGCGAATCGTAACTGTCGAACAAATATTTAGCCAATACCTTGGCAAGTTGAGTTTTACCAACTCCGGTAGGTCCCAGAAATACGAAAGTTCCAATTGGTTTATTCGGATCTTTTAAACCAGCCCGGTTTCGCTGGATGGATTTAACAATTTTCGTAATGGCTTCATTCTGACCAACAACGCTGCCTGTTAGCTGTTTTGCCATGTCCATCAGGCGTTTCCCTTCTGCTTGTGCTATTCGTTGAACAGGAACACCCGACATCATTGCAACTACTTCAGCTACTTTGTCTTCGGTTACAATTTCCCTGTGAATAATCAGTTCTTTTTCCCATTCTTCCTTTTCCTGCTCAAGAAGTTGTAGCAGATTTTTTTCTTTGTCCCTATGATTGGCAGCCAATTCAAAATTCTGACTCTTAACTGCCTTAATCTTTTCTTCCCGCGTTTTCTCAATCTTCTCTTCCAGTTTTACAATCCGATCGGGAACATTGATATTCAATAAGTGAACGCGCGAACCTGCTTCATCAAGGGCATCAATGGCTTTGTCAGGTAAAAAGCGGTCTGTTATGTATCTGGCTGTCAGTTTTACACAAGCATTAATTGCTTCAGGTGTATAAGTTACATTGTGGTGATCCTCGTAACGCTGTTTAATGTTATTCAGGATTTCAATTGTTTCGTCAACAGAAGTTGGCTCGACCATAATTTTTTGGAAACGCCTTTCAAGTGCGCCGTCTTTTTCTATTTGCTGGCGATATTCGTCAAGGGTAGTAGCGCCAATACACTGAATTTCGCCACGCGCCAAAGCTGGCTTCAATATGTTTGCTGCGTCCAGCGAACCGGTTGCCCCGCCAGCGCCAACAATCGTATGTATTTCGTCGATAAACAGAATTACGTTGCTTACTTTTGATAACTCGTTCAAAATAGCCTTCATCCGTTCTTCAAACTGGCCCCGGTATTTGGTTCCGGCAACAATAGATGCGATATCAAGACTTACAACTCTTTTGTCAAACAAAATCCTCGATACTTTCTTCTGAACTATACGTAGAGCAAGTCCTTCAGCAATAGCTGATTTACCTACTCCCGGTTCTCCAATTAAAATTGGGTTGTTTTTCTTCCGTCTCGATAAAATCTGGGCCAGACGTTCGATTTCTTTTTCCCGTCCGATAATAGGATCCAGATTATTTTCTTCGGCTGCTTTGGTAATATCAACACCAAAATTATCCAGAACCGGTGTATCCGATTTAGGGTTTGCAGGCTTCTTGGCTGCCGATGGAGGTCCACCTGTAGTTTTTTGGAAACTATCATCGGCATCATCGTCCTCGTCACCAAAATCCGATTTTGCTTCAGGCCGCCTGTAATCTTCCAACCTCGATTTCAGGATATAATAATTGATGTGATACCCGCCAAGAATATTACTGATCAGACTTTCTTTGTCTTTCAGCAAGGCGAGGAGCAGATGGCCGGTACTAATAGTTGTGCTGTTAAAAGCCCTGGCTTCCAGATAGACAAGCTTCAATGCTTTTTCAGCAGATTTCATTAACTGAACAGAAGCTTGTGAATCAATATCTTTTCCAGTTCTGAGCTTTTCTTCAACTGATTGTTTAATCTCTGACAGATTGACACCCAAATTGGTAAGGATCTCGATTGCAATGCCTTCTCCATCCCCCAGTATTCCCAGAAAAATATGTTCTAATCCGATACTTTCATTGCCCAGTCGAATTGCTTCTTCGCGGCTGTATGAAAGAACATCTTTGATGCGTGGTGAAAATTGTGAATCCATATTTGTAATCACGTTATTAAGTTCTGCATTAAATAACAAAAAGTATTCCTAAAAGTTGGCATGATATCATCTGATAATTAAAATCAAAAATCAAAAATACACATTTATTGAACAGTTTTGTGTTTAATTTACTGATTTTACGAACATTGCATTGTTAAAATCTTATTCATCAAATACCAATGAAAAGTAAGGAAAACGCTTGATTCAATAAGTATTTTTGTATTTTTGTCAGTCAATTTTTTTAAAAAGAATATTTATTTAAAGGAGAAGTAAATGGCTGAAGGCGAAAAAATTATCAAGATTAATATTGAAGAGCAAATGAAGACTGCTTACATCGATTATTCGATGTCAGTAATTGTCGCAAGGGCACTTCCGGATGTAAGAGATGGTTTAAAGCCAGTGCATCGTCGCGTGTTGTTTGGAATGAGTGAGTTGGGTTCATTTTCCAACAAAGCTTACAAAAAATCAGCAAGGATAGTTGGGGAGGTTTTGGGTAAGTTCCACCCTCATGGTGATTCATCTGTATATTTCACAATGGTTCGTATGGCTCAGGAATGGTCCTTGCGTTATCCGCTCGTTGATGGACAGGGTAACTTCGGTTCAGTTGATGGGGACAGTCCGGCAGCGATGCGTTATACGGAGGCCAGGTTGTCGAAAATAGCAGAGGAAATTTTATCTGACCTTGAAAAAAATACGGTGGATTTTCAACCAAACTTTGATGAATCGCTGAAAGAACCGACCGTATTGCCTACCCGTATTCCGAACCTTTTGGTTAACGGAGCTTCGGGTATTGCAGTAGGAATGGCAACCAACATGCCACCTCACAATTTATCGGATACTATTGATGCCATTATAGCCTATATTGATAATCCGGAAATTGATATTCAGGACCTGATTTTAATTATCAAAGCGCCTGATTTTCCAACCGGAGGTATTATTTACGGATATCGCGGGGTTCAGGAAGCCTTTGAAACAGGACGCGGTCGTATCGTTTTGAGAGGAAAGGCTCACATTGAATTAACTCCGAACGGAAGGGAGAAAATTGTTGTTACTGAAATTCCTTACATGGTAAATAAAGCAGAATTGATTATTAAAACTGCTGAATTAATCAATGAAAAGAAAATTGAAGGAATATCGAATGTCAATGACGAATCGGATCGCGACGGTATGCGCATCGTTTTCGATATAAAGAGGGATGAAATATCGAATGTAGTTTTAAATAAATTATACAAATACACACAACTGCAGAATAGTTTCAGTGTAAACAATATTGCATTGGTCAATGGACGGCCTAAAATGCTTAACCTGAAAGACCTGATTCATTATTTTGTAGAACACCGTCATGATGTTGTTATTCGCCGGACACAATTTGAATTGGATCAGGCCGAAAAACGTGCGCATATTCTTGAAGGCTTGATCATTGCCAGCGACAATATCGAAGAAGTAATCGCAATTATCCGTGCTGCAAAAAATCCTGATGAAGCCAGACTAAACCTGATCGAACGATTTAGTTTAACTGATATTCAGTCGCGCGCCATCGTTGAAATGCGTTTGCGTCAGTTGACAGGTCTCGAACAGGATAAATTACATCAGGAATATGAAGATATTAAAAAGCTGATTGAACACCTGAAAAGTATATTGGCTGACATCAATCTTCGGATGGAAATTATTAAAAATGAGCTGATTGAAATCAAAGCAAAATACGGAGATGGTCGTAAAACCGAAATCGTTCCGAATGCAGAAGAGTTTAATCCTGAAGATTTTTATGCTGATGAAGAAATGGTTATTACTATTTCTCATTTGGGTTACATGAAAAGGACTCCACTGTCCGATTTTAGAACCCAGGGAAGGGGAGGAGTTGGTTCAAAAGGCAGCAATACAAGAGATTCGGATTTCCTTGAACACATGTTCAATGCATCAATGCACAATACACTCTTGTTGTTTTCTGAAAAAGGAAAATGTTTTTGGCTGAAAGTTTATGAAATTCCAGAAGGCACAAAAACATCAAAAGGGCGTGCAATTCAGAATGTTATAAATATTGAACAGGATGACAAAATTCTTGCATTCATCAATGTAAAAACCCTTACTGATCCTGAATATATTAATAGCAATTTCATAATTTTGTGTACCAAAAAGGGAACCATCAAGAAAACATCACTTGAGGCATATTCACGTCCGCGTCAAAATGGAGTGAATGCCATAACCATAAGGGAAGATGATAAATTACTTGAAGCCAGAATGACCAATGGAAATCATCACATTATGATGGCTGTCCGTTCAGGAAAAGCCGTTCGATTTGTTGATAAAGACGTTCGACCAATTGGAAGAACAGCCTCCGGAGTACGTGGAATCAGGCTCGGTCACGATCAGGATGAAGTAGTTGGCATGGTTTGTGTTGAAAACGAAAACGAAGACATTCTGGTTGTTTCTGAAAATGGTTATGGAAAACGTTCGAAAATTGAAGATTACAGGTTGACGAACCGTGGTGGAAAAGGAGTTAAAACAATTAATATAACTGAAAAAACCGGTTCACTTATTTCAATTAAGAGTGTCGATGAAAGTAACGATTTAATGATAATTACTCAATCAGGTCTTACTATCAGAATGTCAGTTTCAAATATGCGGATCATTGGTCGTGCAGCTCAGGGGGTCAGGCTGATTAATTTGAAGGATGGAGATAAAATTGCTTCAGTAGCAATTGTACCAGCATCCGAAGATCCTGATGAATTGATTGAGATTGTACCAACTTCCGAAGGTCCTGATGATTTGACTGAATTACCGGAAGGAATTATCAATGACCAACCAGTTAGTCCGGAATCAACCGAATAGATAAGTTAAAATTAATTATGTATCAAAATTATAAATCACTCTTTACAATGAAAAGAACGACAATTTTATTTGTTTTACTTTTTGCCGTAACAGGCGTATTCGCTCAAAAAGGCAAAGTAACCAGTGCTTCTAGCTTTAAAGAAACCGGTAAGCTCGACAAGGCGGTTTCAACAATTGAAGAAGCTATTGACGCAAGCAATCCTAAAACAGAAAGTTCTGTTACCTGGCCAAGAACCTGGGAGGTTCGGGGAGAAATTTATCAGGCTGTATTTCAGTCAAAAGATGAAAATTACAAAAAGCTAAGTAAAGATCCACTGACTGTTGCCTATGACTCTTACTTAAAAGCACTTGCACTTGATGACAAGAACAAGTTTTCGAAAAGTGTAAAGATAAAACTTACACTATTGATTGGAGATCTTACTAATCAGGCAGTTGCTGCTTTTAACGAAGAAGATTACAACAAAGCGCTTAGATCATTTGAGCAAATTATTGGAATTGAAGAAACTCCTGTATTTAAAGCTGACGATCCGAATTCTGTTGACACAGTTATTATTTTCAACGCCGGACTTGCAGCATATAATGCTCAGAATTATGACAAAGCGATAAAATACTACAGAGAAGCGGCAAAATATAAATACAGTGGAGCGCGCACCTATCAACTGATTTCATCAAGTTACATGCAAAAACAAGATACCGTTGGTGCATTAGAAGTATTAAAAGAAGGATTGAAAGAATACCCTGACAACGGAACTATTCTTGTTGAAGTAATCAATATCTATCTGAATTCGAACAGAGTAGATGACGCTTTGAAATATTTGGATATTGCAATTGAGCAAGATCCCAAGAATTCATCTTACTATTTTGCAAGAGGAACCTTATTCGATAAACTGCAGAAGCCAGAGGAAGCTACCACAAGTTACCTTAAAGCTATTGAGTACAAAGACGATTATTTTGATGCATACTATAACCTTGGAGCAGTTTATTACAACAAAGGTGTAAAGCAAATTGATGTTGCCAATGCTGTTCCAAGTAATCAGCCTGAAAAGTATGAAGAAGAAAAAGAGAAAGCTGATATAGAGTTCAAAAAAGCTATTCCTTATATGGAAAAAGCCCATGAAGTTAATCCAACTGATAAATTTACAATGGAGTCATTGAAAACGTTGTACTACCGTTTAAAAATGCTGGATAAACATGCAGAGATAGTAGAGAAAATGAAGAACATGTAAAAACATAGATTTTTAAAGGAGGAGCTTTTGCTCCTCTTTTTTTGCCGTACAAAAATAACATAATATTAATTCTAAGACAAAGGTATTGAAATTAGTATTGCAGGAATAATCATAATTAAGTCGAAATGCAGAGCTTAATTCTCATTCAATCTATAGTTGCCAGTAAATATACTATTCTTATGAATTCATGAACTTTTAGTAACCAGTGAACCATCCTCTAACAATTAATCAGCCGGTAATTCCTCAATTAAAATTTTCTCTTTGATTTATTTCAGTCTCATTATATAGAATTAAAGATCAATTAACTTGTTACATTTGTAACATAAATAAGTAAAAAAATAGTCTAATTCATTCAAGACAAATACTTTATGGTAATTTACATTTGTAAATATTGCAATGGGGCTGATCTATTTTGTTCAAACTTAGGTTGAGTACATGTAAAATTATACGTCAAAATCAAAATCCCGCTTTATGTAACTGCTGTAATCTTTTAAAATGGGTTCATATTCATGATGAAACAGTTTTGAAGAGATTAAAAAATTACATCATTTTCCCGACATTTTTCAACCAGAACGGCGTTAACCAATTTACCTGTTGTTCCCGTACAAATCAGGCTGTGAGGACTCAATTCCTTCCAATTCCAGGCAACCCATTCCATCATATCTTTTTTACGGTTATCATGGGCTACGATCGCTATTACTTTTTTCTTCTTCATTATAAATTTTTATTTTCAGCTGAATTGAATTTTAATATCAGACACCCAACTTGCAATCCGTTCTTTCGAAAGCCTTGGCTGTGTTTCCTGATCGAGGATTAGCCCAACAAATTTGCCGTCCACTTCTGCTCTGGAGGATTCATAGTTATAACCTTTGGTAGAAGTTGAACCAATCACTTTTGCTCCTCTTTCCTGAACCAAATTAACCATTATCCCAACGGCATCGCCAAAGTTTTCAGGATACTCAACCTGATTGCCCAAACCATAGATTGCGATAGTTTTACCCTTGAGGTCTAAATCTTCCAATGCCGGGACAAATTCATCCCAATAATTTGGCAATTCACCATCGAACCAAGTTGGGACCCCGAGTATCAGGTTGTTGAACGATAGAAACAATTCTTCTGTTAATCCTTCTGCATTTACTGGTACAACTTTAAAATCGGCACCAAATTCTTCAATTATTTTTTCAGCAGCCTTTGCAGTTTTCTTTGAATTAAAACTATAAAATATCCCTGTTTTGCTCATGATTGTTAAGTTATTAATAAGCCAAAACTTCTTTGGCTGCAATGTAAATTTTTTCGGTATTTGGTAAAATCATCCGTTCGAACGAACGGTGAAATCCAACAGGCGTAAATGATGAACCAACACGCTTGACAGGGCAGTCGAGGTATTCAAATGCTTCTTCCATGATTACAGATGTGATCTCGGCACCGAACCCCGAATGGACTTTGTCTTCGTGTACAACCATTACTTTGCCGATTCGTTTTACTGAATTCAGAATTGTTTCCTTATCAAGAGGAATAAGTGAACGCAAGTCTATTACTTCGACTGATTTTCCTTCTTTCGAGAGCTTTTCAGCGGCTTCCAGGCACATATGAGTAGTATTTCCATAAGTAATCATCACCAAATCTTCACCATTTCTACGGATACGGGCTTTCCCGAATGGTACTTCAAAATCATCTGGAATAACAGTTGCTGCTTTCGGATCATTATACAAGGCTTTTGGTTCCATAAACATGGTCAAACCTCTTGATCTAATGGCAGTTCTCAATAGTCCGGCTGCATCATCGGCAAACGAAGGATATACTATCCGTACTCCTGGAATTGATGTTAAAGCTCCCTCAATGTTCTGCGAATGGTATATCCCTCCTCCGATGTAGCCGCCCGATGCAAGCCGGATAGTCACATTGGGAGTGAATTGCCCGTTTGATCTCCAGTAATCGTGACTCGAATCGACATACTGCTCCATGGCCGGCCAGAAATAGTCAGCAAATTCGGCACCTTCGATAACAATCCTTATTTTTTCATCATATCTTGACATTCCATTCGCAGTTCCAACAATAAAGTCCTCTGCTATTGGAGCATTAAATACCCTTTTGGGGCCGAATTCCTGTTGAAGTCCTTTCGATACATTAAATATTCCACCCTTGTCTTTATTGGCCATATCCTGACCCCACATAAAGGTATCCGGATTATTTCTGAATTCAGCCTTCAGTGTTTCATTTAATGCAGTAATCAATTTTTTCTTTTCGCCCTCTTCATGATGGGTTCCGTCAACATATTTAAGCGGCTTGTGTGGCTCCGGAAGAACAAAATCGAGATAAGTGTCTGGATCAGGATCTGGTGCCTTTAAAGCCCGCTTATGGGCTTCTTTCAACTCGATTTTACATTCGTTTTCAATAGCATCAATCTCTTCGTTTGTAAAACGATTGTAACGAATCAACATCCGCTTGTATTTCGCCAACGGATCGTATTCCTGTGCATAGTTACGTTCTTCTTCCGAACGGTATAATTCATGACGGTCTGAGTTCGAATGGGAATGCATCCTTATGCAGTTAGCCTGAACCATCACCGGCATACCAGTTTCCAACGCATGTTTCTTTGCTTCATGCATGGCATTCATCGAATCAAACACATCTTTTCCGTTACAATGAACGATCCGAAGGTTTTTAAAGCCTGTAAAATTGTTGGCGACCTTTCTATTGGCCGTCTGATCCTTTTTCGGAACTGAAATTCCATATCCATTGTCCTGAATAGCAAAAATAACTGGTAATTTTTCTTTTGAAGCACCATTGATGGCTTCATAAACGAATCCTTCAGACAATGAAGATTCGCCCTGCACACTGATTGCCACCGCTTTTTCGCCATAATATTTAATGGCCCTGGCAACTCCCACTGCATGAAGCGTGTGATTACCTGTCAGCGAAGAAACATTGTGGATATTCCAGGGGATTTTTGCAAAGTGGTTCGACATGTGCCGTCCGCCGCTTGATAGGTCTGTTGCCTTAGAGATTCCATTCAGGATTATTTCTTCTGCAGTTAATCCGCAAGACAAAGCAGTCAGCAAATCGCGATAATATAAAAAAATGTGGTCAACTTCTTTTTCAAACGTTTGCCCGATTGCAAGCTGAATTCCATCATGGCCTGCATACGGGGCATGATACGACCAGCCTATTGCCTGCTTTAGGTAATTCGGAGCTTTTTCATCAATTGCCCGACCTAAAGTCATCAATCGGAACCATTTTTCAAGAGTTTCTTTGGGAGTTGTTTTAATCGAAAATACAATTGGAACTGTATCCATAAAGCAAATTTTAATTTATTAAGGTTATACTTCGCGATCAACATTGAATTCTTCAAGAATATCTGCTATCCGCCGCAGAAAAGCCCCGCCCATAGCACCATCTATAACTCTGTGATCATATGATAAAGAAAGGAACATTTTGTGGCGGACAACAATTGCATCGCCAGTCGGGGTTTCCATTACTGCGGGTTTTTTCTCGATGCTGCCTGTTGCAAGAATGGCAACCTGGGGCTGGCTGATAATTGGGGTTCCGATTAAATTCCGGAACGAACCGAAATTGGTGATCGTAAAGGTTCCACCCTGATAATCTTCAACTGTCAGCTTATTTTTGCGGGCAGCTTCAGCCAACTGGTTCAGATTTTTGGTCAGTCCTACCAGATTTTTCTGTTCCGCATTTTTAATAACCGGTACAACCAAATTCCCATCAGGTTTGGCAACAGCAATTGCAATATTTACATCCTTGTGGATAATAATTTTATAGTTGTCAACCGAAGAATTTAATAAAGGATACTCGGTAATTGCACGAGCTACAGCCTCTGTAAAAATGGGCATATAGGTGATTTTCTCTCCATATTTTGCACTGAATTCATCTTTTATCCGGGTGCGCCACAAAACAAGGTTGGTAACATCGGCTTCTACAACTGAAGTGACATGAGGGGAAACTTTTTTCGACATGACCATGTGATCGGCAATAATTTTCCGTACCCGATCCATTTCGATAATCTGATCGCCCGATCCCAATGAAGCTGAGATTTTAGGCTGTTCCTGTTTTTCTTCAGCTTTTACTCCGGAAGTTTTTACCTGAGGAGAATCTTTTCCTTCCTTGCGTGCCTGAACATAGGAAAGAATATCCGCTTTCTGAACTCTTCCGCTGAGTCCGGAGCCTTTAATAGATTCCAATTCGCTCAAACTTACTTGCTCTGATTTGGCTATTGACTGAACCAATGGGGAATAAAATCTGGTTGATTTTGTTTCGTTACTTTCAGCAACAGATTTTTGCTCAGTAACTTCAATGGATTTAACAACTTCTTTATCATCTGATTTGGCTATTAAAGGTTGTGCCATTTCTTTTTCCGGTATCTTTTCCGGTTCAGATTTAACATCGTCGATTTCAGGCTCGTCTTCATCATCTGTAGTAATAATGGCAACGGTTTCACCTACCGGGACCAATGCATTTACCTCAAAAAATATTTTTTTTATAATACCATCAACTGGAGAGGGGATTTCTGAATCGACTTTATCAGTTGCAACTTCAAAAAGAGATTGATCTTCTTCAATTTGATCACCTTCCTTGACGAACCATTTGGTGATGGTAGCTTCCTGAACGCTTTCGCCCAGTTTAGGCATTTGGATTTTAAATTCTGACATACTTGCCTTTATTTAACATTAAAAATTTAAAGTTTTCAAACTAACTAAATTAACAAGAAACAGATTGAAAAGTTCAACGATGAATGTCAAAAAAAGAAACAGATTATTCTTTGGGTTTGTATTTAAACAAATCGTGTTTTGGCCAATTTTTAACCGAGTGTTCAATTTTCCCCATCATATAATTGGCATAGTATGGCAACTTTGGTCCTTTCCAACTACTTGAATTAATGACAACTACCCATGAGAATCCGTTACTTTGACGCTTCATGATTGCAGACGTACCGGCCATACTTCCAGTTCGGATCCAATCGCCGTTATCTTTAACAGTTTTCCAACCCAAAGGTCCCCTAAAAAACTTGTTTTCGACCATTTGACTGATAAGATTGTTCGGCAGCATATCAGGAACATTTTTAAAACCATCAACCATCACCATTAGCTTTGCCAACTCGACCGATGAGGCAATCCAACCACCTGCAGGCCCCAGCAACTCAATAGGATTGCCACCATAAGCTTTTGGAACCATCCTTCCCGATCCATCGAAACTTGAAACCAATTGATTATCATCCGATTCATAGTATTTTACTTCATTGAACCTACGATCTGAAAGGTAGCTCCGGCCAATGTGCATATCAGTAATCCCAATTGGTTTCAATACTTCATTGCGCACATATTTCTCATAATTTTGACCTGAAACAGACTCAATAACTTTTGTTAAAAACATATATCCCATATTGGAGTAGGAAGATCGGGTTCCCGGATCAAAATGCAATTTTCGGGATGAAACAAAACGACTGTAAGAATCAATCGTTGCGCTTCCTTTTTCGCCATTTAACTCTAGTACCAACAACGAATTAAATGCCATATCGCCATATCGCATTGACCAACCTCCGGCATGTGCCAAAAGATGACGAACGGTAATGTTATAAATACGTGGGTCTTTTACGGTATCGAAGACAGAATCTTTTAGAATGCCATTTGGCCCAAACACCTTTGAATCAAGTGAAATTGACTTGTGTTCAACCAATTTCATAATGGCAACGGCAGTTATTAATTTACTGACACTGGCAATTCTAAACAATTGTCCGGGCGTTACCGGTTGTTTTGTTTCAACATCAGCATAGCCAAAACCTTGTGCATAAACCAGTTTCCCGTTTTTCACAATTGACATGGTCATTCCGGCTAAACTCCATTGACGGATAAATTCATTCGCTTGTTTTTCAATAACTTTACTTTCCTTAAATTCCGAAAGATTATTGGTAATCTTAAAATTTAATCCGTCATCATCGATGTCCTGATAGCGATTCTGTATTTCATCGCCCAACGGAGTTGAAATACGAAAAACAATCAGAAAGAAAATTAATCCAGCCTGAAGGATATTTTTAGTACAGATATGTGTCTTTATGTAATTCAGCATTGTAAACTCCCAATTAATTCGTTAACAGACTGAATTTTATGTCGTTCCATATAGGCCGATAGGCCATCAACAATCTGGACCGGAATAGTTGGATCGATAAAAATAGCTGTTCCAACCTGAACTGTTGATGCACCGGCAATCATAAATTCAATGGCATCTGTTACATTCATGATTCCCCCCATTCCCATTACAGGAATTTTCACCGCATTATACACCTGCCAAACCATCCGGAGGGCAATTGGTTTTATAGCAGGACCCGAAAGGCCGCCTGTAATAGTTGAAAGTACAGGCTTTCGGGTTTCGGCATTCACAGCCATCCCCAGCAAAGTATTGATTAGCGAAACGCTGTCAGCACCCTGTCCCTCCACTGCCCTGGCGATATCGGCAATATTTGTCACGTTGGGAGACAGTTTTACAATTAATGTCTTACTATAAGCTCTTCTTACTGCTTTCACAACAGCCTCGGCCGAGGAACAGCTGATTCCAAATGCCATCCCCCCCTCTTTCACATTCGGGCAACTGATATTTAATTCGATCGCAGGGATCTTATCCAACTCGTTCAATCTTTCAGTTAACGCCACATAATCTTCAATAGTAGAGCCATTTACATTTACAATAATATGAGTATCAATGTCTTTTATACGGGGGTAAATATTTGCAATAAAATTATCAACTCCTTTATTTTGAAGACCCACTGCATTAAGCATTCCTGATGGTGTTTCGGCCATTCGGGGGTACGCATTTCCTTCCCGGCGCTTAAGGGTGGTTCCTTTCACAACTATTCCTCCAAGTCTTGAAAGATCGATGAAGTCAGCAATTTCTTCGCCAAATCCGCAAGTACCTGAAGCTAACATAATCGGATTCTTAAAATCCAGATCATGAATTTTTACACCTAAATTTACCATTTCAAATCATTTACATTAAACACTGGTCCATCAGTACAAACGCATTTATGCCCGGCCTTGGTATCTTCGACACAACACAGGCACACGCCAAAACCGCAGGCCATCATATTTTCGAGCGAAACTTCGCAGAAAATCTGGTTTTCAAGTGCAACCTTACCAATGGCTTTCATCATCAGATCTGGTCCGCAAGTATATATTTTTGTAAATTCATTAAGCTTATTTGTAAACACCGGATGATTGGTTACATATCCCTTTTCACCTAAAGAACCATCTTCGGTAGTAAAATAAAACTTTCCGAAAGGTTTATATTCTTCAATGTCAATATGATCCGAAACAGAACGGGCCCCGATCAATACATGAACATTTTCAGGATCAAGTCCACAGATTTTGGCAAGAAACAACATGGGAGCCACACCGCTTCCGCCGCCAATCAATAAAATGCTGTCATCTTTATCGGGCAGGGTAAACGACTTGCCCAAGGGAAGGATTGTGCTAATTTTAACTCCTGCTTGCGCTTCTGTTAACTTTTTTGAACCTCGGCCCAGAATCTTAATCAACAATGAAATGGTTTGGTTCTGATAATCGACATCCAGAACAGAAAAGGGGCGTCGCAAAAATATTTCCTGCGCATTTTTAAT
>JANONW010000358.1:0-3341 GCA_031421065.1 Prolixibacteraceae bacterium | reverse complement strand
CTTGAAACCGCCCAGCATCTTCTCCGTGGATTCACCGACCAGCGGTACTTTATTCAGCAGCCATGAGACATCTCGCTTCAGGCCATTGTAAAATGGCGCAACCCTTGCCTTGTCCAGATAACTTGCCAGTCCGCCGACTCGGGGACAGATGCCCATCTTGTTATCGTTCAGAATCACCAGCAGGTCTTTCTTGAGACCTGCGGCGTTGTTCATGGCTTCAAAGACAATCCCTGAAGGCAACGCGCCATCACCAATGACGGCAACAGACTTTCGACCATCCTTGAAGAGCAGATCGTCCGCAGTTTTCATGCCAAGCACTGTCGAGACGCTGCTGCCAGCGTGGCCAGTGACGAAGAGATCGTATTCACTTTCAGCGGGGTTCGGATATCCCATCAATCCGCCGCGACGACGAATACTTGAGAACTGATCAAAGCGTCCGGTGATCAGTTTGTGAGGATAAATCTGATGACCCGTGTCCCAGATCAGACGATCTTTTGAAAAATCAAATGTCAGATGCAGCGCGATGCAGAGTTCGACCACACCCAGATTGCTGGCAAAGTGGGCCGCGCGGTCGGACACAATTGTGAGCAACGCTTCACGAATATCATCCGACAGCCGGACAAGATCCGTTTCGCTCAGTGCGCTCAGGTCTTTCGGGGATCGGATGCCGCTTAGAATTTCAAATGACATTCTTGTCTTGCCTTAGTGATCTCGTTCCACAATAAACCGGGCCAGTTCCCTGAGCCAACGGCTGCGATCACCAAAGACAGCGACCGCATCACATGCTTCCTGCACCAGTTGTTCAGCCTTCGCGCGGCTGTTCGCGATTCCCAGTAAAACGGGAAACGTGAGTTTTCCAAGATCTGCATCGCGGCCTGGTTTTTTGCCAAGCCTGGTCTGGTCACCGGTCACATCCAGCAGATCGTCGGCAATTTGGAACGCCAATCCGATGCAATGGCCAAACTGTCGAAGGAGATTCCTGCTGTCCGGATCTGCTGATGCGGTCGCTGCACCCAGTTCCAGAGCCCCTGCAATGAGCGCCCCGGTCTTCATTCTATGGATTTGACTGAGTTCTACTACGCGAGTCTCTGCCGTTCGGTTGGAATCGTTCTGGCCAGAATCAGATTTTGAAGATGATGTGTCACCCTGAACTCCGGCAGAATCCACCGAATTCACAACTTTCAGAACCGCTGGAGTCCAAGGATCGCGACCGGGGTTCCTTATGTGATCCCGTTGTATTTCTGCATTTTCAGCGTTCACAAACGCCCCTCGCTCTGCCTCCAGATCCAGCACCTGGCCACCGACCATTCCCGATCCGCCCGAAGCCGAGGCCAGAATTCGCATCTGTTCGACGATCTGCACTCCACTGATTGTTGCCGCCCCGGTTGTTTGCATCGCAATAGTTTCAAAAGCCAGCGTCAGCAGGCAATCACCCGCCAGAATTGCAAGTGCTTCGCCGAATACTTTGTGGCTTGTCAGTCGGCCGCGGCGAAAGTCGTCATCATCCATCGACGGCAGGTCATCATGAATGAGCGAATACGTATGAATCATTTCGATCGCACACGCCGCCGGAATCGCGTCTTCCCGCCTGCCGCCACACACCTCATTCGCCAACAACACCAACACCGGCCGCAACCGCTTGCCGCCAGCCATCAGACTGTATTCAACCGACGCTTTCAGACTATTCGGCCACCCGGCACGATCCAGCTTTTCGACCAGCGCAGCCTCAATGACGGTTCGCAGTTCTTCAAGATGAACTTTGAAGGCCGAGTTGGTCATGGAGAGCCCGGAGGGTCAGGATATTGTTCTCGGCGGGCCCGTCCCGCAAATCAAACGGACGAAGCATAACGGTTTGCCGTGCATCTGCGAAAGCATCGCGCGACCGTGAGAAGTCCCTGTCGGCCTCCTGACGGACTCAAAGCCACAATCGTCAGATTTTTTGCAAATCGCAGTTTCTGCGTTTCCGCTTTCCTCCGGGTTGTGTACTTTTCCGGGTGGATGCTGTCCCACTCGGGAATATGCGGCTAGGTGAATGCGCGACTGGTAGAAGGAATGGTCCAGATGGACTGCGAAGTCGGGTTGACGGACCGGACTATGATCCATCACGATTCAAACTCGAACCGGGGCCAAATCGGCCTGACGGTCCTGTGATCATGCCGCACTTCGCGTTACGGAGAACTGAAAATGAGCAGAAAAGAATATCGGGAGCAAAAACAACTTCGCCTGGCAAAAGAGCTGGCCGATTATTTGCGGCCTCGCCTGAATACGGCGGTTTCCGTCCGATTATGGGACGGCTCGGTGGTTCCACTCGGTGAGAACGTTGAACCTGGTCTGGAGATTTCGATCTCCGGCCCTGGCGTCGCTGGCGCGTTTCTGCGGTGGCCGACTGCCGATACACTGTTGCGACTGTATGCTCGCGGATCCATCGGATATGCGGGTGCCGATCTGTTGACGCTGATTGAGAAAGCGCGAGTCAAGAATAGCCGGCAGAAGAGTCGAGACCTCCCACTAGGCCTTCTGTTTCGATTCGCGACGGCCTTTCTCACCGCTCGCGGCGAATCGACGGCCGTTGACCATGTCTACCAGGGCGATGAATCCGGACTGAGACGGGCGCGCGGAGAGAATTCTGACTTTATTCAGTTTCATTACGATGTCAGCAACGACTTTTACAAGTTGTTCCTCGACAAACAAATGCTCTATTCCTGCGCCTATTTTCATGATTGGAATGAATCACTGGAGCAAGCGCAATTGAATAAGCTGGACATGATTTGCCGCAAGCTGCAACTACAGCCGGGCGAACGATTCCTGGATATCGGCTGCGGCTGGGGCGCTCTGATTTGCTATGCCGCAAAGTATTACGGAGTCAAGGCTCACGGCATCACGTTGTCCAGAGAACAGCTGGCCTTGACTCAACAGAAGATCGTTACACAGGGACTGCAGGACCATGTGACGGTCGAGTTCTGCGATTATCAAAACCTTGAAGGCACATTCGATAAGATCTCCAGCGTTGGCATGGTTGAACATGTTGGTATCGACAACATGCCCGGGTATATGACCAAAGTGCGATCGCTGCTGCGAGATCGCGGGCTCTTCCTGAATCACGGGATTACTCGTCCCGGCAAGATGTCGGACAAAAAATTCCGCCACATGTCACCTGAACGCCGATTATTGGCAAAATACATCTTTCCTGGCGGCGAACTCGATCATCTCGGCCACATGATCCAGTGCATGGAGGCAGCGGGCTTCGATGTGCATGATGTCGAAGGCTGGCGAGATCACTATTCCATGACATGCCGTCACTGGGTGCAACGACTTGAGGCCAATCGGGAGGAGGCGATTCG
>JANONW010000357.1:0-19445 GCA_031421065.1 Prolixibacteraceae bacterium | reverse complement strand
AAGCAACCGATTTTCAAGCTCAAAATTCCATTTTGTCACTTCAACTTATCAGAAAAGCAGCCGGGAAAACTTCCATTTCTGACAAAATATAATTTTATCAGAACACCAACTTCAGGAATAAAATTGGGGTAAACGGTACTGAACTGGAATAGATACGGAAATCGCCTAACTCTTTTGTTAACTGAAAATTTTTGAGGTTGGCGTACCGTAGGTTTTGGGTGTCGAACACATTGAGAACCGATAAGCCAAGTTCTCCGGCAAATCGCCTGGGAGTGAATTTGTAAGTCACAGCTGCATCAACACGGTTATACGATACATTATTGGTTTCAGCCTTAAATACTTCGCGCAAAATTTGCATTCCTGAACCATAAACATAGTTTGCGGAAAAATAGAATTTGTGAATATTAAATAATCCGGCAGCCTTAAATTCGTGCAATTGATGCTGCGGTGCCAGCGTATAAGCAGGCAACGTAACATTTGCCGGAGCAAATCGTTCGAGCGCCTTGCTGAGCGTGTATGAGGCCCAAACCGAATGTTTACCAAAATCCTTTTTGGCATAAAGGTCGATGCCGTAAGTTTTAGCATCACCAAAGTATGGGAAATAACCGTCGTCAGGAATGCCCTTGACAACCCGATGTTCGAATACACGTTCAGAGAGGTTTCGGGTTGGTTTGTAATAAGCCTGTAAATTAAGGGTCAGGTCGTTTCTGAAATAATTGAGTTCGCCAACCCAATGCGTGGCGTTTAAAACCGGGATGTTATCGTTGCCGGTAACCCAAAGGTAAGTGTAGTTTTGATTCCGGTCAACATTGGCTACTTTATAAATAAATTGGTTGTAACGGCCCCATGATGCATTTAATTTCAACTGTTCGGAAAGCTTATAAGAGGCACTTATGCGGGGCTCAATGTAAACTTTGCTCCGATCCATGGATAGATTTGTTCGAATTCCGGTTTTCAGGATCAATCGGTCACCGATTGGCAAATTATCGTGCACATATACAAATGCCCTTTTGGAACTGAACTTATTCAAAGTTTTAATTGACAACGTATCCGTCAAATTGGTTTTAAGATCAATTTGCGCTTCGTTATTATAAAAGCCACCGCCAAATTCAAGCTGATGTCCATTTAAAAGACTGAGCAGATTCTCTATCCTGAATGAAGTTTCCAGTGCGCTATTTTTCGTATTTACCTTGTCTTTATTATAGGTTGACTGAGTACTTGTATTTTTCGAATTGATTTCCTCGGACAGCGATTTTGAAAAATTGGAATTCGTAACAACAAATTTTGAAACCAGATTATCTGACCACTTTTTATGGTAGAAAGCCGAAATGCCGAATTGCCTGTTTTCCTCCTTGTCAAGCAGGTTGATGGTTACCGGAATGAATTTATTTTCCGCATGCCCCATACCCATCCCCGTATTCATTTCGCGGGTAATATTGGCATCGGCAGCCAGGCTGAAATAGTCGCCACCACCATACATGCTTATATAAAACTGATCGCCGTTGTCGAAATGATAACTGTACTTCAGGTTTAGGTCTCTAAACTGATAATCGTTCGGATAAACATCCATATCAAAACTAATATTTCGATGTTGTGTCGATGTTGAATGGTCGCTGGGCAGTGGTCGGGTGGGCGCAAAAATGTTGAAATCGCCTGAATTATATAAATTGTAATACGTTTGGCGGTAAGCAAATAACAGCGACGATTTTTTAAACAGCGGTATCTCAACCATTCCGTTCAGGGTGGTTGGATTGATATTCAGGCTGAAAACCGGTTTTTGAATGTTGCCATTTTTACCGGTGATATTTACAATTCCTCCAACACGGTTACCATATTTAGCATCGAAACCTCCTTTTAAAATTTCGATATTTTTCACTAAAAAAGGGTTTACCACACTGATATTGTCGTTGTAATTTTTTAATCCGAAGAGTGTAAATTCATCAAAAGTCACCAGGCTTTGTCCTTCATAACTTCCCCAAATCAACAGATCGCTTGATTGCTCACCGGCAGCCTGAATGCCAGGCATTAACCTGATCAGGTTAAAAACGGAGTTATCTCCCTGCCCCGGCAAATATCTGGCAATGTTATGGTTGATGGTTATTTTACCGGCCCTTTCGCCCACTATAGTTGCTTTCTCAATCCTGTTATTCTGAACAAACACTTCAGGAAGTGTTTGGGTGGCTGGGATAAGCTTGAATCGCTGATTGATACTGGCATAAAGCAGTGTATCATAAATATAATAACCTAAGTGAGAAATACGAACGTGGAAAGTACTGTCAGCCGTTGCCGTATAATTAAAGTTTCCGGTGACATCGGCAATGATTGGCTGGTTATTGATGAGGATTGTTGAAAAGGGGAGTGGCTCGAAAGAATTGGCTTCCACAATCTGACCGGTAATCTGTGTCAGGTTAATGTTCTTTCCTTCTTTTTGTTTCTTTTTATCTGGGATGATAATGAACACATTGCCCGTTTTTTCAAGATGAAACGGAAGGTCTTTCAAAAGGTATTCCACTGCTTCGTCTTTTGAAGGAAAGGTTTTTGAAATGGTGATTTTATAAAGCGAAAGCTGATTGTCGCTGAATGAGAACTGAAAATCATAATTTTCTCGCAATTGAAGCAGTACCGTATTTAATGGTTGGTTGATGGCTTCAATCCTGATGGTTTTGGTTTGGGCCAAACCAATCAACGATAGCACTATTAAAATGGATAATATTGCTCCTTTCCTGATCATTCATTCTCCCTGACAATTTGATACTCACCGGCTGATTTGAGGATAAATCTTAAACCGAGTGCCTGACAAATATAGCTCAAAGTTTCTTCAATGTTTTGGTTTTTGGTAAAGTTACCAGTGTAAAGTGAGTAGTTGTCGGTTTTGATGTCAATTTTCACGTCGTACTGCCGTTCGATTTCAGTAAAAACATCACGAACAGGCATGGCAGTAAACAAGAAAATATTTTTTTTCCACGATATTTCAGGGTAAGTTTCAATGTTGGCCGAAACGTTAATTTCACCATTCCGGGTTACTTCTGCCTTGCTGTTTGGCTTAATAATAGCTTCGAATCCAAATCGCGACCTTACCTTTACTGTTCCGGTAATGCAGGTAACTTTGTAAATTTCCTCGCGCGCATAAATATTAAAACTGGTACCCAGAACTTGTGTGATTCCTTTGGCTGAAACAACCGAGAATTTCTTTCCTTTTTGAACATCGAAGAACGCTTCACCTTCCAATTTTACATGTCGGTTTATCTTCCACCAGTAAGGATTATAACTTATTGAACTTTGTGCATTCAGATTTACTTTTGATTGATCGGGTAACATAGCTTCCAGATGCTGTCCGGCTGGTGACTCTATCGTGATGGTGTAGAAACGCAGAAAACCTCCGATCGAGAAGAGAACTAAAATGCTGGCAGCTACCATCCATTTAGCCAAAGTGAAATTAACCAACAACAAACGACCTTTTGGCCGATCAACCAATTGAGTCTCAATGTTTGCCCAGATATCAGCTTCACTTTTCTCCCAACTGAATTTTCCACCTGTAAAAAAAGCTTTGCTTTGTCGGTCAATGGCTTTCAGATCAATATGTTCGTCGTTTTGTTTCACTTTTATTTCTCAGTTTTGATCCGGTTAAACCGAAATCCCAGCATAAATAATATCAAGCCAGATACTTTGTCTTTCAAATGTGTTTTTAAATGTTCAAGCGCCTGGCCCATCCTTTTTTCAATTGCTTTTACGCTTAATCCCAACTGGTCGGCTATTTCTTTGTATTTCAATTCGTCAATCCGGTTTAGCAGGAATACGGTCCGTTGTTTTTCAGGCATCGAGTCCAACGCTTTTTCATACGCCTTTTTTAATTCCTGAAAGTTTAACTCGTCTTCGGGAGTAGTGCTTTTATTGGCAGGCTGGAAGGTGTTGAAGAAGTTAAAAGCTACCTGATCACGGCGATACTGAGATATAAATAAATCGCCTGAAATTTTTAAAAGCAGGCCTTTCACCCTCTTTGGATCTATCGTTATTTGCTTTTCCCAGATTCGCAGAAAAGTATCCTGCGCTATGTCGGTGGCAATTTCGTCGTTTCCCGACCGGTAGAGAATGTACCTTCTAACATCCTCAAAGTAGGTATTGAACAGGGTTTTGAACTCTTCTTTTTTCAACTTCTTTCAGTTTTCATCTGGCACAAAGATAGATGAAAATAAATGAACTGATCTATTCATTGTTTACCTACAAGAATCTTAAAACCATTAAGATCATCATCCCAACCATCATTCCCCCGCCACCAAGGTACATCCCGATATGTGATTTATGCTTGTTGGGTTGCATCATACTCATGCACCCCATTTTCATTGGTTCATGTGAATTTGCTGAGTTTTGAACAACTAATTCCATACCGCACTTTGGACAGTTGCCTGGCATGTCAGAAAGCACTTCCGGATGCATTGGGCAGGTATAAACTTTTGAAGTATTTTGAACTGATCCTTGGTTGTTCTGATTTGGTTGTTCTGTTCCGGTGGTTATTGCTGCTTGTGCATCTGATGAGTGACCCAGATCGGAAACTCCCATACAACCGGTAAAACCAAAAAGTATTAAAATAACGATTACTAAAATATTGATTTTGCGTCTCATAATTGATTGATATCTTATATTAACTGAATGTCAGAATTAAGGTACTATAACCGTACTGAAAATTAATTTACCCTTAATGATAACTTATTCTGGAATTTGTGTTTCAAAGAATATTAAAAGAGAGCTACCATTTGCAACTCTCTTTTAATGATATTTATTCGATTAATCTACATTCCGTTACCACCCATGCCACCGTTACCACCCATGCCGCCGTTACCGCCCATGTGCCGGCCATCAGTCATTGCTTTCGGCATTTCATGATCTTTTAAAACTATTTCAACGGTTGCTCCATCGGTTGTCAGATTTGCTAAATTGTCGCAAACACCTTTTCCATAGTCTAGTGAAGCAATCACAGTTCCATTTTTACTGTAAGCCACTATTCCCTGCACCGGATGGTTGCAATCTCCCAGACGGATAAGAGGAGCAGTAATCACCCGTGAGTAATTATCTCCGGTTGAACTTTTCACATTGACCGTTCCTGTTATTTGAATCCTGTCATCCGATCTGTCAAGTGGAGTTGTCAAACCTGTTAGCCATTCCCTGACATCATTTCCAGCCCGGTTGATCACAGTTCCGTCAGCCAATGTAAAGGTTACATCACTCACCACCGTAGTTTTACGTGTTGTGGTATTATTTCCGGAAAATGTTTCGGTACTGGTACCTGAAATTCCAATTAAGTCGATGGTACAACCAATGTATGAAATTTTGCGGGTGCTACCGTCAGTATCAATGGGTCCTGAGATATCAATGATTACTTTGCCACTGATTTTCATACCATGCCGGGTTTCTGTACCTGTTCCGTAATCAATCGTAATTTTCATGGGATAACCTGTGGCTGGATCAATTGACACGTTCGGCACTTGGCCGTTCATGTAATGCATGTTGCCCTGTCCTTCCATCAGATTATCGTTTTTCCCCTTTACGCGCGAAAGTTGGCGAAGCATTTGTTCGTATTCGCCATAAAAATAAGTTTCATAATTTGCTTCTTCTGATACGCTTTCTACAGCCATATCATTTACTGCAAGGGTGGCCGATTTTAATTGCGATGCACTTAAATCAGTTGAAGGTTGAATTACATCATTCTTCTGACAGGAGAAAAATGAGAAAGCAAAAAATACGAGTAAAGCCTTAATTTTTGTTTTCATGTTTTTCGAATATTAAATGGTTAAAAACTGATACTTTAACCTATATCCGAAACGAAGCGTTGCTACCCTACTTTTGTGGTAATTAATGAAGCCCTGACTACCCACTTGCCAAAGATGTTTTTGGTTTCTAAATTCTTTTTTCTGAAGCTTGTTTTTTTTGGTTATTTTTCCGCCTGAAAAACCCGATCAAAATGAAAACAATCCTCTCCTATATCCTGACTCCCGTTTATATGTTTATATTCGGGATGCTCCTGCTTATTTTTCATCCAATTCAGATCGTAACCCGATGGATTTGGGGATATCCGGTCCGAAAAAAAGCAGTCGATATTATGAATTTTGGGTTGCTTTACAGCCTTTGGGTTTTGGGCACAAGAATTACTTACAGGGGACTCGAAAAAATTCCAAAAAACCGTCCGCTTATCATTGTTGCCAATCATACGAGCACACTGGATATTCCGGCAGTGATTGTAGGATTCAGAAAAAATCACCCAAAATTTATTTCGAAAATTGAACTGTGCAAAGGCATTCCAAGTATTTCGTACAACCTGCGACACGGAGGATCGGTGCTGATCGATCGCAAAAACCCCAGGCAATCGGTCAAAGATATTTTGATGCTCGGAAGGCACATCGAGGAAAACAATTATGCAGCCTGCATATTTCCTGAAGGAACACGTACCAAAACCGGACTTCTACACCCGTTCATGCCCGCCGGAATTGCTTCGTTGATAAAAACTTCACCATCGGCCATCATCATCCCCTTTGCAATAGACGGACATTACAAATTAATGAAAAACAGAAATTTCCCAATGACATTTGGCGTTCACCTTAAATATACCGCGCTCGATCCCATCGAACCCAAAGGAATGGACAGTGCCGAATTGGCTAAAATGATCGAAGACGGAATTAGGAAAGAATTGGGGCAATAAAGAGTTTAAGGTTTTCCCTTTCTATTTTCCATCAATTAAACTTGCCCCCACAAACTCATTGATCCAGTCCATTGGGCCGTGGTCTTTTTGCATCCCTTTCTTAAAAGCATCAGCCTCGGCAGTCTGGTCGGTTTCGTATAAGCCTTTCAGAATAAAAGCCCGCAAAAGCATTTGTTGCCAGTTGCATTTCTGGTTATTGTGTGCTTCAATCAATTTCAGCGCCTTTTTATAATAAACCAGTGCCTGAACTTTATCTCCTCCAAAAACAGCCGGACGATATAACAGAGAATTACCTTTTTCGATGTAGCCGCTGGGTTCAGCCGGATCGACTTCAATCGATTTTTCGATGTGATACATGCTTTTAGGGCCAATAAAAGGCGCTTTATAAAATGCAAGGGCAATTTTGTATCCGTAAAAAGCGCCTGACAAACTATGCAACCGGGCATTTCGTGGATAATCCTTCAACAATTTCTTCAGATAAACATCGGCCTTGTTCACATAAGCCCGGGCTAAATCTTTGTTTTTCGCCCCAAGCTGATAACCGACCAGTCCGTACATGGCTTTCACCATCTCTGTCTGCCAGGTTAAATCAGTTGATTTTGCCTTTTCCATTTCGGCAATCAGCCCAGGCCACGGAGCCATGTTGCCCGCCCGGTAACTTTCATAAAAAGCACACTGGTAATAAGTCAGGTCTTTTTTCTGCGCGGTTGCCATGAAAACAGGACCCATCAGAAAAAAGCTCAGTAACAGTTTATATTTGTGAATCAAAATCATATCAGATTAATAATTTTAAAGGCGATTTCTATTATATAACTTCTTTTTTAAGGTCGTTTCTGTTTCGTCCGAGAGGAGGACAAAGCTTTGTTCAGCTTCATTTCGCGGACGATTTTCATCATTTATTTTCTCTTTCTACAAATATTTCGCACCTCTGGTGCTGAATGTCGCCAGTTATTCATTTATGGGCTTTATTTTTTTTATACTGAGACCATTGATTGGTTTGGGGTGGCAGAGCCGCATAATATTTGTATAAAAATTGTTGCCAGCAGTCTCTGCGACTGGACACTGCGACTGGACACTGCGACTGAACACTATTTCTCCTCCTCATAACTTAATCTTCCTTCCCTTCCATGTGGTATCTCTCTTTATTCTCCTGAAAACATTGTAAAAAACAATGGCCCCAAAACTAAGCATCTGAAACGGATGCAACAAAACCGATCCTAAAATATTCTGACGGCTGGCAACTGCCACAAACAACCGGTTGGCCAAGACCAATGCCACAAATAACAACAAAAACTCCCAGCCAAAAACAGCCCAAACAATCCATGGCCCAAGAAAAACGATGAGCCAAAAGCCAACCATAACTGTCCGTTTACCTCCAAAATACTCGTGAATGTTGCGCGAAAAACCCAGTACAGCTTCATCAAATCGTTGGTACATGCGGCAGTAAATATCCTTGTTCCCCAATAAAACCGATATTTTCAGACCTCCTGATTTGATCATCCGTGCCATGCGGATGTCTTCCACATTCTGATTTCGGACTTTCGAATGCCATTGGAAATTGTGGTAGTTTTCGGCATCGAACATCATAAACTGCCCATTGGCAGCCGACAGCGATGGATATTTTGTTTTCATTACCAGTATCATTGGAAGCAAACTTTGCAATATCCAGTTCATCACCGGCACAATCATTTGCTCTGATAAAGTCTTCATTTTTTGTTGCGGGAAAACCGATAAAAGCGACAATTTCTTTTCCTGAAAATAAGATACCGCTTTAGTGATGGCATCGTTGCCCAATTCGACATCGGCATCCAGAAAAATCAGGTATTGTCCGCTTGCTTTCTGCGCCAACTGGTGGCAGGCAAAATTTTTACCCAGCCAATCATCCGGAAGTTTATCTCCTAAAAACCAATGAATTCGCCCATCTTCACCGGCAAACCAATTCAGGATTTCCTCGGTATTGTCCGATGAATGGTCATCGCAAACAATTACTTCAAAATCAGGATAATCCAGTTCCTGAAGGCCCTTTAGCAAGCGGCCAATCGCCACTTCCTCGTTTCGGGCTGGGATTAGCAGCGATACTTTTGGAAATTCCATCGGTTTTTTTGCAGGAAGGTGCAATCCTGACAATAGGTTCGCCAGCGAAATAAACATCCGGAGTGCCAGAAAAAACAAGATGAAGATTGCCAAAACTTCCATTATTTGGTTTGTTTCAGGATGCACGATTGATAAAATGAATTGTAAACATTTTCAATGGCTTTAGCTGTTTGTTCTCCTGAATAGTTTTTCAGGTAAATATTTATTTTGGGACGTGCCATGCTAAAATAGTCGATTAAAACAACGGCTAAAACGATCGAAACCATTTTGGACTGAGAAAGAATCCGGTCAATCCCTTTTTTAAATTTGATTATCTGTTGATGCTGAGAGAAAATATCGCCTGATGGATAAATGGTTACAAGATTTTGAGGATTGTCTAAAACTGAAGAAGTGTACCTTAACGAATCAATTACCTCCCTGCTGTTTCTCTTCACAGAAAAAGCTCCGCAGCGATTAAAAAACATCCTATTAAGTAATTGTTCTTCAAGCATCATGATATGGAATTTTCGTTTAAATATTCGGCTACTTAGATAATATGACCAGTAACCATCCCACCAGCTAAAGTGATTCTGAAGTAATAAAACTGAATGATTACCCGGAATAACTGTGTCTGATTCTATTATCATCTTCCGAAAATAAATTTTACATAGGTATTTAAAGATAAAATCCCAGTAAAACCAAATATAAAGTCTGTTATGTCGGGATTTTATCATGCCTTCTGATTTTTTATCTGGTACAATTTCCACCAGGGTATGCGGGGCGAATCATGGTGTTCGAAATGATATCCGAAGAAATAACACGAAAGCATGGCCCACCAGTGAGATCCTTTCTGGGTACGCGAATTGTGAGGCAACATTGCTTCTGTATGTGGCAACCGGTGAGGCAAATAAGTTCCGAAGTAAAACAAATGAAAGGTAGCCAGAATGGATGGCAGAATCCAGAAAAGGATTAAATTCAGTTGATTGACCCAAATTTGAAGGACATTGAAAACGATCGCAAAAATGACAAACTGCCACAAACTCATATAATTTTTCAGGAATGAAAACCACCAGCACCAGAAGTTTTGCGAGGTTGTGCAATAATCGGGATCGCCCACTTCGCCCAGAAAACGGTGGTGCAACTTGTGTTTTTCAAGCAACCCGGAATACGATAGCGCCGCGAACAGCCGGGTCGACAAATGCCCAACTCCGTTGTTGATTGCTTTGCTGGGCGAAACCAGGCCGTGCATTGCATCGTGTGAGGTGATAAAAAGTCCTGTATATAAATAGGTTTGAACCGCAATATGAACAACCATTATCGGCGAAGTGAACGACACTTCGACAAAAGCCAGCAACCAGGCCAAATGGCCCAGCCAGGTTAAAATTACAGTCAGTGCAATTAAAAGCCCCATAGTGGTGTTCTGATTAGAATGTTTAATGCAAGAAAGAAAACGATCTGCATTAATAACAAAATTCCCGCAATCCGGTTGTTAGTTTCAATTTTCAGGATACGGATCATCAAAAATAAGAATCCTGAAACCAGGAACCAATCCATGTAATTTTTCAATGGAATAGAACCGTCAGGCCAGTCCCACATACCGGTAGCAATTGCAACAGGTTCCATCAGCCAGTCGAAAGCCACCATTGCAGCTGCGCCAATTAACGGAAAATACCACCGGTCGCGAACGGATTTTGCAAGCGACGAAATGCAATAAACCATTGCCAGCCAATTGAGGCCGATGGTCAAAGGCGTATTCCAAAGTTTGAACCCAAGCGCTTCTCCGTAAGTATAATTGCCAAAGAGAACTTGCGTATTTACACCAATCAGCTCGGCGAAAAAACCAACCAGCGCGATACCCGCAAAAGTGAGCCAGCTTTTCAGGTTTTTAGGTTCGTGAAAGTACATCAGGAGAACTGCTGCCCCGACCATTCCCCATGGAGTGAGCATCTGAAAAAGCGGGCGCAATGGCTGAATCATAAATCCGGCAATTCCGGCCAGATACCACACAACGATAATAATCCGAACCCATTGCATTTTATTTGCGTTACCCATTATATGTTGTTTTATTCCAAAAAAATACCGTTTCTATTTTAACACCGAAGGGTGGGGTATATTCATTATTTAAAAATCTGCTCCTTCACCAAACCGTCAACAATTTTTGCAGACGATAAACACAACGGAATTCCGCCGCCAGGATGCACACTTCCGCCCACAAAATATAAACCTCGAATATCTTTCCTGAAATTGGCATGACGATTAAACGATGCGTACCGGCTGTTGGAGCTGCTTCCGTACAAAGAACCGTTTACAGAACCTGTTTGTTTACAGATTTCAGGAGGCGACAAAATTTCTTCATTCATAATATTATCCTGAAGTTTTTTCCCCATCGTTCGCTCCAGCTTTTTCAGAATATTTATTCGTGACCGTTCAATTAGTCCGTCCCAGTTTTGTCCTACATCGGCAGGTGCGTTTACCATAACAAACCAGTTTTCGCAGCCTTCCGGCGCATCAGTCTTGTGGTATTTGCTGCTAATGTAAATGTAAACGGTAGGGTCGTCAAATACATCTTTTTTTCGGAACAAATAATCAAATTCTTCCTGATAACAGCCACTGAAGAAGATATTGTGAACGTCCAGTTCCGCTGAAATTCCTTTTATTCCCCAGTAAAAAATGAGTGCCGACGACGATCGCTCTTCCTTGTTAAGTTTTGCCAGCCTTTTTGGATCGGGCAGCAATGTGAAATAAAACCGGTGAATATCAATATCGCTCACCACAATATCTGCCTTAACAAATCCGGAATCGATCCAAACACCCTGAACCTTGCCCTGATCGGATTCAACTTTTCGGACAGGCTGCCCAAAATGAAATTCAACTCCGAGCCGAATGGCCTGTTGCATCAGCGACTCAGTTACTTTGAACATGCCATCTTCAGGAATAAATGCGCCCAGATTGTGTTCCAGATGCGAAATAACACTCAAAGTTGCTGGCGTTTGATACGGATCGCTGCCGTTATAGGTGGCATACCTGTCGAACAACTGAACCAGCCTTTTGTCGCCAAATTCGCGTTCGTTGAATTGGTGCAGACTGCTGAATGCCTGAAGTTTTCTGATGTTCATAACCGTTTTTAGCGATTTCAGGTTCATCAGGTTTTTCAGGTGGTGAAACGAACCAAAGATGAACAGATCAGCTGTCAGGCCATAAACTGTTGAAGCCTTTTGCAGGTAACGAATTACTTTGGCCTCCGGAACTTTCAGCTTCTCATTTATTTCTGTTGCCAATTCCTGAACATCGCTGTAAGCGTTCAGTTTTGTACCATCTTCGTAAAAGTATTTCGTAATTATTTCAAGTTTTTTGATTGGGAAACGAAGATCATCATCGAGCAATTCGAGTACCATTTCAGGTAAAGTGAGCAGCGAAGGACCGGCATCGAAACGAAACCCGCCGAAAATTCGTTCCGAAACCTTGCCGCCAGCCTTTTCTGAAGACTCATAAACAATTGTTATAATTCCCTGACGGGACAATCGGATAGCCGCCGCCAATCCTCCAATTCCTGCACCAATAATAACTGCCCGTGTCATAATTCATTAAATTTATGCAAAGCAACAAGGTTTCCAAAAATAATTCCGTAATTTACTAAAACATTTTCAGCTAAATTTGTTTAAGTATAAAATAAATTAATTAAACAAGTGCAAAAAAAGGTATTGATTATCGGGACCGGATTAGGCGGATTGACTACTGCCCTGCGACTTTTGACCAGAGGGTATGAAGTAGTGATGGTTGAAAAATACCACCGTGCAGGTGGCCGGCTGAACCTGCTCGAAAAAGATGGGTTTAAATTCGATCTGGGCCCAACTTTTTTCAGCATGAGTTACGAGTTTCAGGAATTAATAAAAGATTGCAACATACAAATGCCCTTCGAATTTGTGGAGCTCGATCCGCTTTATTCGGTTCATTTTGAGGGAGACAAACGAAGTTATCTGATATTCAAGGACCTAAAAAAACTAGCTCTCGAATTTCAGCATCTGGAACCCGATTTTGAAAAGAAGATTCACCGGTTTCTGGAAGCTGCGGGGAAAATGTTTCATGATACCGAAGACATTGTGATTAAGCAGAATTTCGATTCGCTGGCCCAATACCTTTTAAAACTCACAACAGTTCCGTTTAAACACGCGCCCAAAATGTTTTATTCGATGTGGCGCGAAATGGAACGCAATTTCGAATCATTTGAAGTGAAAGTGATTTTTTCCTTGGTCGGGTTTTTCCTCGGATCAACACCTTTCGATACTCCGGCGGTTTATACTTTACTGAATTACACCGAATTGGTTCACGATGGTTATTACAATGTTAAAGGCGGAATGTACAAAATCGTGGAAGGTTTGCTTCCTGAGCTGGAAAAACGGGGTGTCAAAATTCACTACAATACGGAAATTATTGGCTTTACAGAAGAAAATGGAAACATCAGTTCTTTTATCGACAATTCAGGAAAAATATGGAAAGCCGACCAGTTTGTGGTAAATGCCGATGCCGCCTGGTTTCGGGGGGCTATTCTGAAACGTGCAGCTTTTTCAGAAAAGAAACTTGCTGCCAAAAAATGGACATTGGCTCCTCTGACCATTTACCTCGGACTGGATGCCAAGATTCCCGACATGTACCACCACAATTATTTCCTGCGCAGAAATTTCAAAGAATACGCCGGAAAAATTTTCAAAAACAAGATAAAGCTCGATAAACCGTATTATTACGTGAACATACAGTCGGTGCACAACCCCGATTATGCGCCACCAGGGAAAGAAAGTGTATTTATTTTGTGCCCGGTGCCCGATCTACGGTTCAAATCCGACTGGAGCGATGATCAGGAAATTGCCGATGCAATTATTCAGGACATGAGCGGCCGTACAGGTTTCGATTTTCATAAACATACCGAAACAAAGGTTGTTTTAAATCCTGAAAACTGGGAGAAAATGTTTGGCTTGTACAAGGGAAGCGGCCTCGGATTGGCGCACGACCTGAACCAGGTAGGTGGTTTCAGGCCAAAAAACAAGGATGAAAAATTCGGAAATTTATACTATGTTGGCGCTTCAACCGTTCCCGGAACAGGACTGCCAATGGTGGTCATCAGTTCGCGATTGGTAACCGAACGAATACAGAAAGACAATGGATTTATATCGTAAAAATAACCTCGATTGCAGCAGGATCACAACCCGCAATTACAGCACTTCGTTTTCGCTTGGCGTGCGTGTGATGAGCCCCAAATACCGTGAAGGAATTTACAGTATCTACGGTTTTGTGCGCTATGCCGACGAAATTGTGGATACTTTTTTTGATCAGGATCAGCGGGTTATTTTTGAGGAATTCAGGGTTGAAACTTTCAAGGCAATCGATCGCGGATTCAGCATCAACCCGATTATAGACAGCTTTCAAATGGCCGTTCATAAATACAATATCGACCGCGAACTGATCGATGCCTTTTTATTGAGCATGGAAATGGACCTTTCGCACGAGGTGTATTCGCCCGAATTACTGAAAACCTACATTTACGGCTCTGCCGAAGTGGTTGGTCTGATGTGTTTGCGTGTTTTCTATTACAACGAACCCGAGAAATATGACCAATTGGTTGCCCCTGCCCGCAAGCTGGGCGAAGCATTTCAGAAGGTAAATTTCCTGCGCGACATTCGTAACGATTTCAATGGGAAAGGCCGTATCTATTTCAAAGACATCGACTTTAACCATTTTACCGAAGAAACAAAAAAACAACTGGAAGACGAGATCGGAAAAGATTTTCAGGAGTCGATGGAAGGGATCCGACAATTGAAAAAGCAGGTAAGGCTGGGGGTTTATCTGGCTTACACCTATTATCTGCATTTGCTGAAAGAAATAAAGAAAGCCCGTCCTGAGGAAATCCTAAAAAAGAGGTACCGGGTTTCAACCCGCCGGAAAAGTTATCTGCTGGTGAATGCCTATCTGAAGAACGCGCTGAACCTCTTATGATCTGTATTGTTAATCATGCCATTACCTGCGATGCATTTGTTTTAGAACAAACGAACGTTTTGTAGGTAGTGCTCCTGAAGCTGTGGTGGCCATCGAACGCGCCAAACAGGCCGATGCCGAAACAAAAATAAAAGTTCTGGAAAAGCATATTGCAGGATTGAAATAAAGTTGATTCAGTCGTTTGAGGCATATAACTATTCGCAGGCTCCTTACAAGAAACCTTATTTAGAACGAATAAAAATAGCAAATCTGGCCAGAAATTGATAATATTGCCATTTGTTATTAAAAACAGAGTGATATGGGATGCAGCGGATGCAACACAAATACTGATTTAGACCGGCCAGCCATGCTTGGCACGTACGACTGGCTCAACGATATACCCGACACCACCAACGAATCGAACATTGTAGAAATCCGGTTCAAAGGAACACGGAAAGAGTTTTTTAGGAACGAAGACGGCATACAATTAAAACGCGACGAACTGGTGGTGGTGTCGTGTTCACCAGGACACGATATCGGTGCGGTTTCGCTTACCGGTAAACTGGCCGAACTTCAGTTTAAACGCAAAGTAAAAAAACCGGAACGTTACGAATGGCATAAAATATACCGCAAAGCCACTCCTGCTGACATTATTAAATGGGAAGAAGCCAAAGCGCGCGAAAACAAAGTAATGATCCGTGCACGACAGATTGCCAACGAACTGAACCTTGAAATGAAAATCGGGGATGTGGAATTTCGTGGCGACAACAACAAGGCCATTTTCTTTTACATCGCCGACGACCGGGTCGATTTCCGTGAACTGATCAAACAATATGCGCGTGAATTCAGCATCAAAATAGAGATGAAGCAGATTGGTGTGCGTCAGGAAGCCGGCCGTATTGGCGGAATTGGCTCATGCGGACGTGCGTTGTGCTGCTCAACCTGGCAGACCGATTTTACAAGTGTCACATCGGATGCCGCCATCAAACAAGGTTTATCGCCCAATGCCGAAAAAATGGCCGGACGATGTGGCAAACTCAAATGTTGCCTCACCTACGAACTCGACCATTACCTTGAAGCTCTGGAAGATTTCCCGCATGAATTGCTGGCCATCGAAACAGATAAAGGACTTGCCAGGCACTTCAAAACTGATATTCTTCAGAAAAAAGTTTGGTACAGCTATTCCCAATCTGATGGCGGACGTGTTTTTATACTTGATCTGGAAGATGTAAAGAAATTCCTGAACATGAACAAACGCGGGCAAAAACCTTCGTTTGAAGGCTACAACGAACCCGAAGCGAAGAAAGAAAATATGATGAACGTGGGCGAGTTGGATCAAAAATTCTTTACCCAACCAAGTGTGGTCAAAAAGCACAACAAACAAAGAAGAAGGCCGCAGGTAAACCGGAATACGGGAAAACTGGGACTGAAAGGATAAAAACAAAGTTGAAAATTAAGAAGGAAGGATAAACGCCATAACCATGAATCGAGTAACCGGAATTGGAGGGATCTTTTTCAAATGCAAAGAACCACAGGAAATAAAAGACTGGTATTCAAAAAACCTTGGAATTGGGACCGATGAATATGGGACCAGCTTTGAATGGCTAGTTGACCAGTTTCGAAAAGATGGGGTTACTGTTCTGGATGAAATAAAAACCTACGAATACGGTAAGTTTGTACACATTCTCGATACGGAAGGAAACAAAATCGAGCTTTGGGAACCGAATGACGGGGAATATGACAAGATTGTTGAAAGCCGGACCAAATAAATTGAAAAATCACGTCAGATTTTTATGAATAACGAAAATATAAATGAAAAGCTTTCCTTTCGCCCTTCCTCTGAAGGAGCCGGTGGAGGACTCAAAGTAGCCTTTAAAACCCTCGGCTGCCGGCTCAACCAATACGAAACCGATGCTTTGGTAACCGATTTTGACGAAGCTGGATACGAATTGGTGAACTTCGACCAATCACCTGATGTTGTGGTGATTAATACTTGTACGGTAACCAATCAGAGCGACCAGAAATCGAGGACTGTAATCAGCCAGGCAGCCCGCAAAAACAAGAATGCAGTGGTAGTCGTTACCGGCTGCATGGCAAATAATTTCAAGGAAAAACTTGAAAGTCAGGACAATATTACCTTTGTAGTTGAAAACAACCGGAAGAGCTCGATTCTTTCTCTGGTCGATGCCCACTTTTCAGGAGAAATTTTCCATCCCGATCAACTTCCGCAGGACGTGTTTCGCTACCAACCTGTTCGTAAAAGCCTTCATACGCGAAGTGCCGTCAAAATTCAGGACGGCTGCGACAATTTCTGTACTTTTTGCATCATTCCAACAGTGCGTGGACGGGCCGTTTCGCGTCCGGTTGCCGATGTGCTCGAAAGTGTGCGCAAGACCATCGAAAATGGGTTCAAAGAAATTGTGGTTACCGGTGTAAACATTGGACGTTACGAAGCTGGAGGGGCGCGTTTTGAAGATTTGTTGGCCAAAATTTTGGATGTTCCGGGCGACTTCCGGGTACGTATTTCGTCGCTCGAACCCGATGGTTTTGGCGACCGGTTTGTAGAACTTTTCAGTCATCCCAAGCTGATGCCGCACCTGCACCTTTGCCTTCAAAGCGGCTCCGACAAAACCTTGCTCCGGATGCGCCGAATGTACGATGTGGAGCAATTTCGCCGCACCATTAACCAGTTCCGGTCGGTTTATCCTGAATTTAATTTCACTACCGACATCATTGTTGGATTCCCAGGCGAAACCGACGAAGAATTCCGGCAAACACTCGATGCAGTTAAGGAATTCAATTTCAGCCATGTTCATACTTTTAAATATTCCGTCAGGAAAGGGACACGGGCCGAACGCCTTGAAAATCATATTCCGGAGAAAATAAAAACCGCACGGTCAGCACAAATCAGAGAACTCTCCGAAGAAAATAAGCGACAGTATTACCAAAGGCTAATAGGAAAAACCCAGCATGTTTTGGTTGAAAAAGTTGCGAAAACCAAAGCCTCCGGTTACGGAGATTTATACGTTCCGTTCGAATTTCAGTCCAACGGCATTCAGAAAAATACGGTTCACACCGTAAAACTAACAGGTTTATCAGGAGAGGGTGAAAAGTTGGTTATAACAGGGGAGCTTATAACAGGGTGAATTTCTGGTTTAATATAAAAACCCAAAAAGCCAGAGCGGGATCTTGTTTTGATAGGCATATTCAATGTTATCGGTGGCGATATATGAGTTTTCAATTCCTGCAATTTGCTTGCGGGTCTTATTTTTTCCTCCAATTTCGAAAACATATTTGCCGTCAATCATAAAATCTCCAGCTTCCGCCCAATTTACAGAATGGCCAACACGAAGCTGGTTGAAAAAAAAGGTTTCCCTCGATGTCCCGGTATTAATGGACGAATCGGTTAGCGTGTAAATCAGGTTCGGATTATTCAGATAAACCTTTTCGGGCTTGTTCATCTTGTTGATCCCAAAACCATCGGTTTGCAAAAGCATCAACAAATCAGCTTTCTCCAGAAGGTATAAATAACGCAAAAGGGTTTCCCTGCTAATTCCAATTTGCTGACTAAGCTTTAATATGTTTGGTTTATACGGAACTATCTCAGCCAGAATCGCAATCAACTTCCGCAGGTAATGAACGGCATTAAAATCAATATTTTCTACTGAAGGTAAATCGTTGTCGAGTACATGGTTAACCGTTTGTTTTAACCGAATAAAAAACTCCGTTTCGCCTTCGGTAAAAAACGGATAATAGCCAAACTGAAGGTACTCTTCGAACAGCTTAATGGGTTTTATTTTCTCCATAACAGGTGAGATATACGTAGGTGCTTTGGATAGAATATCTTCTAGGTGAACAGCAGGAAATTGATGACCGTATTTCAGTTCAATAAATTCACGGAACGACATTCCCTGCATGGAATATACGATGGCGCGGCGACTCAAGTCGGCTTCTCCTTTATGAATGTCCAACGCCGATGATCCAGTAAAAACAATCTGGAGCTCAGGAAAATAATCGTAACTGTTTTTGATCTCCTGAGACCAGTTTTTGTACTTATGGACCTCATCAATAAAGAGATGTTTCCCTCCTCTTTTAACAAACTCATCAGCAAAATCAACAATCGTATTTTTCGAGAAATACAAATCATCCATGTTTACATAGATTACTTCGCCCGGCACATCGGCCAAATTTTCCGTTATATACTGCAAAAGCAAAGTCGTTTTGCCTACGCCGCGCGCGCCGGTTATGCCAATCAGTCGATTGTTCCAATTGATCTCTTTTAGCATGTAACGCTTAAAGGTTAGGTTCGCCGCCTGGATTCTTGATGCCGAAAACTGAAATAGCTTTTCCATTTTGTCATATTTATTCGACAAATATAATCATATTTTGTAATATGAGTTCGACAATTTGTAGTTTTTCTTTTGTCTGGATTACCTACTGCGAATATAAATTGTATGACTAATCTGGCAATGATTTTTATTACATTGAGTTAGCCAGTCACCAGTTTGACAGACAATTCCGTTAGGCAGGAAACTTTCAAATAGCAGGAATTACCTCTAATAACGATTGTATTGATCAAGATATGTTCGTTTGATTTTGAAATTGCTTAATTTTGATTTAATCAATTTTTAAAAATTATGAATGAGATTGTTGACATTAAAGTTTTGGATAATTATCAGATTTGGATTAGGTTCAAAGATGGGATCGAAAAAAT
>JANONW010000356.1:0-3109 GCA_031421065.1 Prolixibacteraceae bacterium | reverse complement strand
ACAAAAAAACAAGAAGAACCAATCTGTTGAAAAAATATGGGAACGCATTGTCCGGTTAAAGGAAAAGGGCCACAGCTTGGCACCTATTTTGTCTGTGCCAGCATCAGCGCAGAAGACGAAGCCTTGTTGTGGAAAGCCTATTTTTGTAGTCCCGCCGACGAACGCATGCACTGCTATGCCCTAATATTTAATAACTTATAAAATTGAAAATGTAACTTGGGCTAAAGCTTTATTTTGAAATCTCCAACATTCTAAAAATGGGCAATTGGGCTTTTTTGATTACTTCATCCGAAAGGATAATTTCAGGCAGTTCGTGTTTCAGGCAGATGTATAATTTCTGAAGGCTGTTCAGTTTCATGTATGAGCAGTCGTTACAGCCACAGGTGGAATCGATGGAAGGTGCCGGGATGAAAATTTTATCAGGACATGCTTTTTTCATCTGGTGCAGAATGCCGCTTTCAGTTGCCACGATGAACTTTTTCGAGTTGCTTTTTGCCACATAATTCAGCAATGCGGTGGTCGATCCGATGAATTTAGCCACCAGCAATACCGGTTTTTCGCACTCCGGATGGGCAATAAATTCGGCATCGGGATGCTGGTCCATCAGATCAATTATTTTTTCGACCGAATATTTTTCATGTACCATGCAGGCGCCGTCCCAAAGCACCATGTCGCGGCCAGTCAGGCTGTTGATATAATTTCCGAGATTTTTATCAGGGGCAAAAATTAGTTTCTGTTCCGGCGGGAAACTGTTTACAATTTTCAGTGCATTGGCTGAAGTGCAAACCACGTCGGTCATGGTTTTCAGGTCGGCAGTACAATTGATGTACGAAATAACCTTGTGGTCGGGGTATTGCGCTTTAAATTCGGCGAATTTTTCAGCAGGAGCAGAGTCGGCCAGCGAGCAACCGGCTTTCAGGTCGGGCAAAATCACTTTTTTGGTTGGATTGATGATTTTTGCAGTTTCGGCCATGAAGTGAACGCCCACAAAAACGATCAGATTGGCGGTCGTTTTAGCTGCTTCCTGAGCCAATCCCAGACTATCGCCCACGTAATCAGCAATATCCTGAAGTTCGCTCTCCACATAGTAATGGCTGAGGATGACCGCATTTTTCCCCTTTTTCAGTTGGTTGATTTCTTCAACCAGTTTCAGTTCAGGGCTAATCGGCTCGTCAATAAATCCTTTTTCATCAAGCATTTGCCTGATATTTTTTTCTTCCATCACATGCAAAATATAGTTCCCGCTCAAATTAAGGTTGCAAAAATATTAAAATAAAAAATAAAAACACCTCAGTGTATGAATCACAAACATCAAATAACGTTCTTTGTCCAGAAATTTAAAACAAATTGTCTATGAAAAGTATGCTAAAAGTTTATTTATTGCTGATTGCTTTCTTCATGGTAACTCTTTCAGGTTTTTCGCAGGTAACAACCTCGAGTATAAGTGGAAAAATTACCGATGCAAACAATGAATCTCTTCATGGTGCCACGGTAGTTGCCAAACACACTCCCACAGGAACTACCTACGGGACTTTAGTTATTGAGCGATGGACGATACAACATTAGCGGCATGAGGGTAGGTGGGCCTTATGAAATTGAAGTGTCATTTATGGGTTACGGTACAAGTAAGTCAAGTAATGTATTTCTGACTCTTGGTGAAGAAGCAACCCTTAACTTTGCTCTAACTGAAAATACGCTTGAGATTGGAGAAGTTATTGCAATTGGTTCTAAGAATCAGAAATTCAGTTCAAACAGGACTGGTGCTCAGGAGATTTTTACAAGTGAAGCTATGGAAAAGCTTCCGACAATCAATCGCTCTCTCTCCGATTTTACAAAACTTACCCCAATGAACAGTGGAGGTAACTTCGGCGGTACTTCTTACCGTTACAACAACGTCACTGTTGACGGCGCATCATTCAACAACTCATTTGGACTTGGGTCCTCACTTGGAGCATCTGGAACTGAGCCAATCAGTCTTGAGGCAATAGATCAGATTCAGGTAATGATTGCTCCTTATGATGTACGCAACGGTGCTTTTACTGGTGCAGGTATTAATTCGGTTACTAAAAGTGGGACCAACGAATGGACCGGTTCGGCTTACTACTATTTCAAAAGCCCGAATCTTGAAGGTCGCGAGCAGAAAACAGTAAAAGTTGATAAAAACAAGTTCACATACAACCAAAAAGGATTCTCAGTTGGTGGTCCGATTATTAAGGATAAATTATTTATTTTTCTTAATGGCGAAATGGATCGAAAGGAATCACCTATCGACTGGCAGCCAAGTCCAGCCAAAGGACAGCAAGGCGATGGACAGTCAATTGTTGATGTTACTACACTTCAAACTCTTTCTGATTTTCTGGTTAATGGATTTGAATATAATCCAGGAAGTTATAATACCTCAAACGTACCAACTGAAGCCGACCGTTTGACTGCCCGTTTAGATTGGAACATTAACTCTAAAAACACATTGAGTGTTAAATACTTCTATCTGAAATCGTTTAGCACGAGTATGCCAAGTGGATCAGGAGCAACTGGTGGATCACGTCGTCCGAGTGCTGACCGTATTCCATTCTCTTCTTCCTATTATCGGTCCAATAATAATTTCAATATTATTATGGCTGATCTTAATACGACGATCAACGAAAAAATGTCAAATACATTGAAGTTCGGATACTCTGCTCTTCGTGATTATCGCGATATGGACGGTGGGTTCTTTCCGCAGGTTGACATTTTGAACGGTACTGGCTGGAGTTATACAAGTGGTGCTAAAAGTACTGATTATACCAAAGGTTCATTGATCGCTACAACTTTTGGTACTGAGGAAAACTCATACAACAATAAACTGAACAGTGATATTTGGCAGATTCAGGACAACTTGACAATCAATGCCGGAAAACACCGTGTAACACTTGGAACACAAAGTGATTACCGTCAATTTGTGAATGGATATGCCCGCTCTTATGCCGGTGTTTGGGAATTTAACAGTTTTGAAACATTCTATAAAGAGGTAAACGATTACAATACCTGGCTGGCTGGACCAAAAACACCTGGTACATTTGAAAGTTTAACCACAAAATAACACCAAACCCTTGGTCGGTCAGCGTTTTCT
>JANONW010000355.1:0-1880 GCA_031421065.1 Prolixibacteraceae bacterium | reverse complement strand
CGAGGGGTTAGGCGTCACTGAGCGCGTCAATGTCGCAGTCCTACTTTGAGTGTGTGGCGGACAACGCGTGACGATCAGTTCCGCCAAGTTTGCTTGAATTCTTGGTCGAACCAAGACTCAACGACGTCAGAGACAGGCATGGTCGACCTAAAGTCGAGGTAGGCAGGATAATTTTGCCTTACCCAGGACATGAAGTCTGCAAAGTTGGGTTGAACGGCCGGGTCGGGTACGACATTGCGTAGCTCTCCCCACTTGTAGCAGAGATGGCGGATTCCCTTCTCGGCTTCGCCTTTTTTCACGGCACATCCTCCATCGCGATTAGATTGACAACGGGTTGAGTCAACTAAGACGACAACAATTGATGATTGTAAGTGCGGAGGCGCAAGATGGGGCGCGCTCGCAATCCGCAGCTTACGGAATGTATTGCTGCCGCGCGTCACTTGTCGGCCGCAGTGGGCAGTGTGTCACTAGATGTCCTTCTTGCGCTCGCGGCTCTTCTGCTGCATTTCGTCGAGCGACCGCTTTGAGGTCAAGCCGAGAACTGAGGTAGACGGGTTGTTTACTATGCTCAAGTGGTTGATTGACCCGTTCGCATCTGAAATCTTGCAGTACACCTGATCAAAGCGCGCACCAAGTCCGTTGACGACGGTACTGATCTCGCACCTAAGGCCCGGATACTTCTCCTTGAGGGCCTCAAGGACAGTCTTGAACTTGCTGGACTCGAAGAAGAAGCTGAGTCCATCCAGTCGATCTTCGTGAAAATGCACTCCAACCGGATACTTTCCTCTCACGCCAGCGACGGTGAAAGTTTCAGATGAGGGCATTGCTTCTCGGACCTCCTCCCGCGTCATCCCGATTCGTAGGCCCTTGATGTCGAGAGCGTCGGAAGCTCGGAGAGTCCCTGGGATGACGGCGGCTGCGAGAAGGGTGAGAAGTAGGGTGCGCATGACGGTGGGTGGTGTGACGCCTAACGTTCGAGCTAAGCGGGCGACAGCGGCAGGACGCCAGGCCCGGGCCGGTGAAAATGTACAGCGTACCACCGGCCCGGGCCTGGTGGCCTGCCGTTGGCGCTCCGCTTGAGCGAGGGGTTAGACCTCACTGTGCGTGCCAGTCGTATTGGTGCGCTCCGAGCGTAAAGATGGCCACACCTGGCGCCTGACTCGGCAGACGGAAAAGTAGCTCTCCGTCTGGGTTGGCGACACAGCTTCCGCCACCGTCCACGCTCTCTTCTGGACGATTGAGTGCGTTTGGCCAGTTCGTTTGAATCACGTGTGCGCGCGTGGCTGCCGCTAGGCGCTGAATGTCACGAACATACTCAGGAGGGTCTGTTCTCGGTTTCTCCGGATCCTGGCGCAATGCGCCAGGTACAAAGATCATGTCCACGGTGCCGGGCGGGAGCTCGGCGGCGACCAGTTCAAGATCGCTCACCTCGCGGCAGATCACGGCGGAGCAGCGAAGTCCTTGTAGTAGCGCTACTGGTCTGGACGTGCCACGAGCGAAGAATGTTGCCTCGGGGTCTGTGAGCCCGCGTTTGGACACCACTGCGGCGGTTTCTCCGCGTTCGTTGATGAGAAGGTGCGAGTTGAATCGGGCACCATCATCTGAAAACGTTGGTGCGCCAACGGCGATCCCGAGGCCGAGACTGCCCGCGTACGCATGCAGTTCTTGCACAGCGGGCGCGACTACTTCAGGCCTGGCTTCGCGGGCAATCTGGCGATGAAAGCCAGTAACCGCCAGTTCTGAGAACCCGCAGAGTTCCGCTCCATGGAGACTCGCCAACGCCATGGCGTTGCTGATCGCGCCCATGTTCTCGGCCGTGGTCCAGTGCATGGTGATCTGGGCGATTGCAATGCGACGGGTCATGATGAGGGTGGAATGTG
>JANONW010000354.1:0-2780 GCA_031421065.1 Prolixibacteraceae bacterium | reverse complement strand
TAGCACACTGTCAGGGGCACGGCAAATGCTCAATTTAAGGGTATGCTATAAGAGCGGAAACAGCAGGAAGCTGCATGAACTAATAACACATTATCAGAAAGTTGCGTAATTTAAAGAAAAAGGGAATTTTGTCGTACACCCAATCAATCTGAATCAGATCAGTTCGCAAACCTGAAACTTCAAGAAAAGCAAGTAATTCCTCCAGCGATTTGCCTTTGGTTTCCGGCAAAATTTTCCATGCAAAGAAGAAATGAAGCACCATCATTACGGCAAAGAAGGCAAACGACGGCCCTCCGCCAATTGAAGGCATGTTGGCAAAAACCGGGAACGACCAACTAATGGCCGCTGCCATGATCCAATGGGTAAAACTGCCCAGCGCCTGACCTTTGGCGCGTAATTTATTCGGAAATATTTCGGAGATAACCACCCATAGTACGGCTCCCTGCGAGAAAGCGAAAAAAGCAATGAACCCCATCAGGTAAATCATTACGCCATAACCGCCAAACTCGCTGAAATTATTGGTGAAGAAAGCTTTCGACAACATTCCCAGAAAAAATACCATACCTACCGAACCTGCCATGAGGAGGTTTCTGCGTCCGTAACGGTCAATTAAAAACAGGGCAACGATGGTGAAAAGCAGATTGGTCAGTCCAATTGAAATGGACTGAAGCAGGGAAGCATTCTGTCCCATGCCCGTCATTTCGAAAATGCGCGGGGCGTAATAAATAATGGCGTTGATGCCGGCAAGCTGATTGAAGGCCGCGATCAGAATGGCAATCATTACCGGCAAGCGGTTTTCTTTGCTGAATAGGTTGTAATGTCCGGTTTTTTCCTGGCTTTGGATAGAGTCAGCAATTAATTTCACTTCACCTTCAGGATTTGCCGCACCAATTTGGGCAAATATTTTAATAGCTTCCTCTTTCCTGTTGTTCATGGCCATCCAGCGCGGACTTTCCGGCATACCGAATAGCAATACAAAGAATGAAAAGGCGGGAATAGCTTCAACCCCAATCATCCATCGCCAAGATCCACCTGCAATGGCCCCTGAAATGAGGTAATTGACCACGTAGGCCAGGAAAATTGCCGATACAACATTAAACTGGTTCATCAGCACCAGCCGGCCGCGCAATGCTGCAGGAGAAATTTCAGCAATAAACATAGGTGTAACTACTGAAATACAACCCAATAAAATACCAGTTAAAAAACGAAAGAAAAGGAATAAACCCCATACCGGAGAAAAGGCACTTCCCAGAGTTGCCAGTGCAAATAATCCGGATAATACAATTAGTGCTTTACGACGGCCATACTGGTCAACCGGTTTCCCTATAATAATAGTACCGATAATTGTTCCAATTAATGCGATGGCTACAGTAAATCCAAGCGAGAATTTGCTGAGTTGAAAAACCGCCTCTAACTGGGAAGTCGTTCCTGAGATCATTGCAATATCGTAACCGAACAGGAAACCGCCCAGGGCAATAATAAGAGAGACAGAAATGACCTTTTGTGTTTTCATAAGTGTTTGGAAAAAATTTTTTTGTATTCCCAAAATTACGATCAGCCCCAACAAACATCTATCCGGAATGATACGAAAATTATCACCTATGATACATTAGAATACCCTTATTGCAAACGTTTGCAGAAATGTTGCCTGAATTGCAGCTATGTTACCTGATTCGGATTCGGAATTTTAAAAATTTTTCAATTCTGAAACAAACGGATAGGTAGGATTTTGACTTCGAATTCATTTATTCATAAAAAAGGTGGCCTGTAATTAGTTACAGCCACCTTTTGTATTTTTTTGAACTCCCGGTTACTTTGCACTTCTAACCGTGCCCGAACCGGTTATCGACTGATCAATCAGTGGTTTTCCTTTGTAAGTAACATTTCCGGAGCCAGCCATACGAACATAAAGGTTGTTATTGGCTTCAACCTCCACATTTCCGGAGCCTGAAACTTTAACGGTCACATCATCGGCATTGTATTTAAACCCCTTGAAATTTCCGCTGCCCGAAATGTTCACGCTCAAATCCTGCGCTGCCGTTTCACCGGCCAAAATAATGTTGCCCGAACCGGATACGGTAGTTTTTACACGTTCGGCAGAAAGCTCTGAAAGTTTAATATTCCCGCTTCCACTAACCGCCAAATCAATGATTTTGGTTTTGATTTCGTCATCGGCAATAATATCGCCCGAACCAGCCACGCCCAATCCGTTAATTTCAGGAGTGGTAATGTAAATGGTAATTTCTCCCGGATTAAACGTTGTCCATAAATAGTTTTTGTTGGGAAACCGGATAATCAGTTTACCGTCTTTTACTTCGGTAATTAGTTCTTCCAGTACCGAAGGTTTGGCCACAATTTCGAGGTTTTGTTTGGCTCCCTGTTCGAGGTGAACTGTTGCTCCTACTCGTAGAGAAATTTCTGTAAAAGGATCAACTTTGCGGGTTTCCTCGTCAGCCTGAACCTGAACCGTAGTAAGGATAAAAGCGAATAAAATGAATGCTGTTGTTAATTGTGTTTTCATGATTCTTATTTAATTAATTGATTGTTTGTTCTGAACTTCTAAACGTGTTTATAGACTGCAAATTTTGTGCCTAGTTGCAAAACGCGCAAATTTTTATTTTGAAGCTGAACCTACGAGATTTATTGAAACTGTTAAAACCACCTCCTTTGGTGGTGGTCATGTATAAATTGGCTTTGCCTGAAAATTATTAATTTCGTGACATGAGTGAATATAAAAAATTAAGTCATGTCATTTATCGATGTACCTACCATATAGTCTG
>JANONW010000353.1:0-2361 GCA_031421065.1 Prolixibacteraceae bacterium | reverse complement strand
TAGCACACTGTCAGGGGCACGGCAAATGCTCAATTTAAGGGTATGCTATAAGAGCGGAAACAGCAGGAAGCTGCATGAACTAATAACACATTATCAGAAAGTTGCGTAATTTAAAGAAAAAGGGAATTTTGTCGTACACCCTATTCAGAAGATCCACCTTTTTTACAGCAATAGAATACAGCTCTTTCTGAAACTTATTTCGTTGATTAAATGCTTCGTGGCTAATTATAGGTGTCACAGTCAACTCATTAAGCTGATATCTGCCACTGAAGTTTTATCACCATTCTTAAAAGGGGAAAAAACAGGATGCTTTCCATTAAACTGCACGGAGATTTCGGGCTTCTCGATTTCAATTTTCTTCATATTCAATCGATTATATTTCAATAAGGTGTAAATCTCAACCCGGTTAAGATCAATCCATTTGGTATGCAAAATAAACGAGCTATTAATGTAAGGGTAACTCTGCAAAGGAGTTTCTTTCGGTCGGATAACCACATTCCGAATTTTAAGGTCGCCAGTGATTATATTGATATTCAATTGTTCAAAGCTCAAATCATAGACATCGGAGATCACATTTGAATTGAAACTTCGGGTAATTGCATCTGAGATCATACGGTTGAAATTCTTGTAGAAATAATAGGAAACGAACGATAAAATCAGGATTACAGTCAGCACAAATATCCGTGAGAATTTGTGTGGAAAATGATTTTTGTTTGTATCGTTCTGATTTACTTCCATTTTGTAAATATAGCCTCGCTCAATTAGAATTTAGAACAATGATTTTTACTTTTCCATGGTCATGAATTTCCAGGTTACGTTACCAATATTATCAGGTTTACCTTTTTCTGCTTTGGAAATGGTTCCGGTAATCTTCCCTTTTTTATCGGGAACTACCTTTATTTCACGCCATGAAAAATCGCCTTTCTCGTAGTTAAATGTTTCGCCATCATCATCGTATAGCTTGTAGATGCCTGGATTAGAGCCATAATAACAAATTTCGAGATCAGCCTTTTCGCCGGCAGCGGGAGCATGGAGCATTGCTTTCATCATTGGAATGATGGCACCGTCTTTTACAAAGACCGGAATTCTTTCAATTCCAGGTGATACTTTAATCACTTCGCCATCGCCGGCATATTTTCCGGTATAAAAATCGAACCATTTTCCTTTTGGAAGAATAACAGAAAGGGAGGCCCAAACGTTCAACACCAAAACCAAGGGGCATGGAACCAGCAATGAAACAGCATATTATGTGTCAAATGGAGAACTGCCCGCTCAACAAGCGTTTCCCTGCATTCAAAGGCACTGGCTGATCGAAAACTCGAACCATTATGTGAGGGATGTGTCATTTCTGGAAGATTTTTCAAGGATCAGGGCCAAGGCAGACAACATGGCCAGGTTACGAAGTTTCGCCCTAAACATCATGAGAAAAAATAATGTGGCAAATATCAAAGGCGAAATGTACGAAAACAGCCTCTCCTATTACAGCTTATATAGTTATCAACACTTTTTGTAGAATTGAACAGCCGTGGTATGGGAGCTATGATCATTGTTAAATTTGTTAAAATTTCAGGTTAAATTGCCCTTACGTGATTCCTATGAAAACATTCAACCTGACTGCATAAATCGCAGGTATATTCCCTGAATTTTACCTCTTTCCCGAGGCCGATAATTCCGCTGACTGATTTAATCGGATACATCAGTGCCGAGTCGGTCAGGCTGATTCCGCAGCAGTTGGGCGGGAAAAACGAAAACAGCTTGTGCTGGTCGGCCACGCTCCATTTGCAATATCCAGGACTGTAGCGATTGGTGATGGCTAGACCTTGAGTAAGGGTTATTCGCCTGATCTCTTTCTGCAACTGATAGGTAGCCGTTTCAACAATCATTGAGCCAATAACATCAAAAACATAGCCCAATACAGGATTGTCACCTTTTAATAATTCCCGCGAACGACGGCTGATCACTTCACCGGCAGTACATACAAACAAGGCAACCGATGTGGCATTCCGCAATTCTTTGGCAACGGTTTTGCCAATACCGAATTCGATACCATCTACTGAAATACAACTGTTATTGACGATAAACTTACTCTTTTCAGGAAAACAAAAAGCTCCGCGGATGTCACACAGCGATTCGGCTTCCAGCATTGCTTCTGCAACATACTGGTCAAAAGGTTCAGGAAGAACTCCATCCGGAAACCCGAGCATTGCCGACAGATAATTCTTGTCTAATGTGAGTTCGCCAAACGAATACGAAATTTCATCCGAAAATTTCATTATTAATTGATTGATTATTTGATCGTTCGGATGGAACTCTCATGACTGGAGATTTCCACTTCGAACTTAAATTTTCATTATCTTTTTG
>JANONW010000352.1:0-1722 GCA_031421065.1 Prolixibacteraceae bacterium | reverse complement strand
GTCCGGTCTATCATTCAATGAAGATTGAGGGTAGCAAAGTAGTTCTTTTATTTAATGGAACAGTTAATGGGCTGACCGTAAAAGATCAGTATGGATATCTAAAAGGTTTTGAGATATCAGGCCCCGATAAAAAGTTTCGCTACGCGAAAGCCATTATCAAAGGAGATAAGGTAATTGTGTATCATGATGAAATCAAAGACCCGGTAGCCGTTCGCTTCGGCTGGGCAGACGATGCAAAGGATTGTAATCTTTTTAATTCTGATGACTTTCCTGCAGCGCCTTTTCGCACTGATGATTGGAAGGGGATAACTGAAAACGAAAAATATAGAACAAACCAATAACACATTTTTCAGAAAACATGAAAAAGCAAAACTCAGTCTCTCTCTTATTGCTAGCTGTTGTTACTGCATGTTCTATTTCGTGCGACTCCAAAAAAGAAACACTTGTAAATGACTCTGCATCTGATTCTTTGTCCAAAGTTGCCTTGGAAAAAAAACTGGAATGGTTCCATGAAGCTAAGTATGGCATGTTCATTCACTGGGGACTTTATTCTATACCTGCAGGCGAATGGAAAGGCAAGCCAGGTACGGATCATGGTGAATGGATTCAATGTTCAGCAACGATACCAGGTGTTGAATATGAAAAGCTGGCTGCTCAGTTCAATCCTGTAAAATTCGATGCAAAGCAATGGGTATCGCTAGCCAAGAAAGCAGGGATGAAATATATTATCGTTACCACAAAACATCATGACGGGTTTTGTCTTTTTGATTCTAAGCTCACAAGATATGATATAGTGGATGCTACGCCTTACGGCAAAGATCCCATGAAGGAGCTTGCTGCTGAATGCGAAAAGCAAGGAATAATATTGTGTTTTTATTATTCCGTTCAGGATTGGCACCATCCTGAGTACCCAGCCAAATTTTCAAAATTTTCTAAATCTACGCCAGACGGTTTTCATGGTGCTCCTAATCCAAACGCCGATTACCTGAAATACTTTGACTACATGGAAGGACAGGTTAAGGAACTTCTTACTAATTACGGGCCGGTAGGCATAATATGGTTTGATTGGTGGGGAGCGGCTTTTAATCCTAAAGAACTGAAGAACATTGCAAGAGCACACGCTTTTGTTGACTCTATTCATAAATGGCAACCCAATTGCCTTATCAATAACAGGCTTAATGGAATTGGCGCTGATTACGGAACACCCGAACAAGAAATTCCTGGTCAGATACAAAAAACCGCGTTCGAGGTTTGCATGACATTGAATGATCATTGGGGCTTTAATAAAAATGATCAGAATTGGAAGAGTGCCAAGGATGTCATTTTTAAACTCTGCGACATAGCTGGTAAAGGAGGAAATTATCTCTTAAACGTTGGGCCCACAGCCGAGGGAGTGATCCCGGAAAATTCTACTGAAATATTGAGTGAGGTTGGGCGATGGCTCGAGGTTAATGGAGAAGCTATCTACAACACGACATCTGGTGGGCCTTCTGTATCCTGGAATGAGGATATAAAGATGATCACTGCGAAGCCGCAAACCTGGTACTTGCATGTATTTGATTGGCCGAGGGATCGTAAGGTTTATCTGGATTACGTTGCAAAAAAAATTGACAAGGCCTATTTACTGGCAGATAAGAAAGCATCTCCGCTTAAGGTGGATGTTCATTCCAGGGGAATTGTAATCAATCTTCCCGATCAACCACTTGATTCTATTAACAATGT
>JANONW010000351.1:0-1544 GCA_031421065.1 Prolixibacteraceae bacterium | reverse complement strand
GGAGGAGCTAAACTTCCCCCCTGACAAGGGGGGATTGAGGGGGGGGGGTGGTTTTAAGATATTACAGCGTAGTTGGATCTGCTCTGCCATACAGCCATATCCGGCGGGTGAAACCCACCCACAAAAAAACACTTCTAATTTAAAAATGAAATTACCCATCAGGTGAACATGAAAAACGTGTGAAACCCGCACGTTCTCTGTGTCCTCTGTGATCTCTGTGGCCTGAACTGCGGTTTTAAGGATGAATGAAATGAACGAACGAGTGAACCCCGTCGAAAAAATGGGCATGGGGCTGTTGCAAGAGTGGCCGCTGATAATTAACCTGACCACCACTTTGGTATTTCTCGCCTATGGTCGCAGCCTGTTAGCCGATTTGTCGCACCCGGTATGGTTCACGCTGATACTGTCCTGGCTATTGCTCACCATCCTGTTTTCGCTGTTCGCTGTGGTGCGGCACGCCGAATGCCTGGCTGAAAAACTCGGTGAGCCGCTGGGCACACTGGTTTTGACGCTGGCGGTTACCGGCATCGAGGTGATGATTATCATCGCCACCATGTCAGCCGGAAAGGGTAGCCCGACGCTGGCGCGTGATGCGATGTTTGCGGTCATCATGATTATGCTCAACGGCATGGTCGGGCTGACGCTGCTGATCGGCGGGCTAAGGTACAAGGAGCAGGACTACAATCTTCAGGGTGCCAATTCCTTCCTCGCCGTCATTCTGCCGCTGGCCGTGATTGGTCTGGTGATACCCAACTACACCAGTTCATCGCCGGACCAAACTTTTTCTGCGATCCAGGCGGCGTTTCTGATGATCGTATCGGTGGCCTTGTACGGCATTTTTCTGACCATCCAGAACGGGCGCCATCGCGCTTACTTCCGGGTTGCGCGACAGACAGCAGAAACCAAGGATGCGAAACGCAAGTGGCGAATTGTGCATGAAGTTCACTCGGTTCCCTATCATCTGCTGCTGCTATTGGCCTATATGGGGCCGCTGGTGATCCTCACCCAGCACCTCGCCGTGCCGATCAATTTTACGATACGCGAATTGGGCGCTCCGGTGGCGCTGGCCGGATTCCTGATCGCGGCGTTGGTGCTTGCCCCTGAGTCGTTCGGCGCTGTCCGTGCCGCATTGACCAACGACCTGCAAAGGGCGGTCAATATTCTGCTGGGGTCTGTGCTCGCGACGATAGGGTTGACGATACCCGCAGTACTTGCGTACGGGCTGCTGGCTCACAAACCGATAATGCTCGGACTGGATGCAGTTGATATGACCATGCTCTCGCTGACCCTGGTATTAAGCAGCATGACTTTTTCCAGCAGCCGAACCAATGTTCTCCTCGGCGCTGTCCACATATTGTTGTTTTTCGCTTACCTGATGCTGATGTTCCAGCGCTGACTCCCGGCTGCGCGGTGTAGGAGTATGTACGCTAGCGCACGGTGAATCTGTGTGCATAGAAGTCTAATGCATACGTTGTCACCAGGAGTTGCGTTATGCCATTAGGAATCATACTCATGATCATCGTGATGTTGATGCTGGTCAGCGT
>JANONW010000350.1:0-3213 GCA_031421065.1 Prolixibacteraceae bacterium | reverse complement strand
ATCAACCCGGAGAAATGCATGTGCTTAAAAGCCTTATTTACTTTGACGATGTTGATCTTTCAGATTGGCCCGTTCTCCTTAAAAAACCAGGTTTGAAATGGTCAGAGGTTTGTACCAAAATAAACAGGAAAGTACTCCTTTTTATGAAGGCACAGTGATTAAGATATTGCGGATTGCGGATTTTCGATTTCAGAACCGGCTGGTTACTGTTGGCTATGATGAATGCTCTACACTTTTGTCCCCGCCTAAGCGGGATTTGGCTTCGCCGAGCTCGGCTTCGGCTCGGTTCGTCACTTCCCCGATAAATCGGGGCAAGCTGTTCCTCAACTTTTTACTTTTGCACTTTGCACTTTGCACTTTGCATTTTTACTTTTGCCTTTCTCCTTTCTCCTTTTGCCTTTTTACTTGTTTATTCCGAAAACATTCGTAATATTGTTTGCGCAAAAAATCGTAACGAAAAAAATAGCAATATGATAATAGAAAATCCATTCAAATTTGGTACGGTGGTTGACGGGCAATATTTTACTGACAGGGAAGATGAAATTGTTAAAATCAGTTCTTATATAAAAGGAGCGAATCACCTGATACTTATAAGCCCCAGGAGATTTGGGAAAACGAGTCTTATCAGGAAGGTTATCAGCGATTCGAAACGCCTTCATGTTTACCTTGATATGCAATTAGTTTTATCAGTGGAAGATTTTGCATCCCAGCTTCTGAAAAGAATTTACCGTATTTTTCCAATGCAAAAGCTGAAAGGATATATAAAATCTTTCCGGCTAATACCTTCAGTTATATTGAATCCGGTTACAGGAGAAGCTGAAGTATCTTTTAAACCAGGCTCAAAAGATCTGGCGCCATTGGAAGATGTATTAAACCTGATTGAAAAACTCGGATCGGCAGACAGGAAGATAATTGTTGTGTTGGATGAATTTCAGGATATTTTCAGAATTCATGCCGGCCTGGACCGGATGCTGCGGGCGTTGATGCAAAATCATAAGAATATTAATTATGTCTTTATGGGAAGCGGCGAATCTATGATCAGAGAGATTTTTGAGAAGAAAAGCTCTCCGTTCTATCGTTTTGGTTCCCTGATGACTCTCAGTAAAATTTCCATGGACAAGTTTGTTTTGTTTCTTGAAGAAAGATTTGAAGGAATAACAGATAAGAACAAAAATATTTCGGAAACTATTCTTGGTATTTCCGGGTCACATCCATATTATACCCAGCAACTTGCCTTTACAGTCTGGGAACTTTTCGGTCGTTCCGGCTATGCTCCTGATATAGTTGAAGTCGCTGCAAATGAGATAGTTCAGAGTCATGATAATGATTTTGAAAGGATGTGGAACAATTTAAACCGTACAGACATGATGGTATTGACCGGGATGTCTACCGGTAATATTTCTCCTTTATCTGAGGAGTTTTCGAGGCTTTATGGCACAGGAGCGACCAGCACTGTGTTCAGCACTCTGCAGCGGTTAACAAGCAAGGGGATTTTAATAAAGGAGGATTCGGTATATTATATTGATGATCCGTTTTTTAAACGATGGATAATTTTCAGGAGAGGAGTCTAAAATTTCCAGCTTAATTTTGTCCCGAACATTCGTGGGACCCCAGGTATTTGGGTTGGGGCTCCAAATAAACTACCGGTATTTCCGGCGCTAACTATATATTTTTCTCCTGAGAGGTTACTTCCAAAAAACGTAAGTGTGATATTTTTATATTCGATTCCTCCCCTGAAATTCAGCAACCCGTAACCACTTTGTTCCAATCCAGGGGTGTTGGCATCTTCAAAAAATATTTTTGTTTTGTATGTATAGGAAGGTATTCCAAATAAAAATATCTCTTTGGCAATTTCGACTCGCGCATTCAAACCAATTGCAAAACTGTGGTCAGGTGTAAGTCTAAACATGTTGTTGGCATATTCTTGTTTTGAACCATTTACATCTTTTTCTGCAAAACGGGCATGGATATTGGCATAATTCCCAAAAAATTGTAACCCCTTTAAAACTGTATATTTTACATTTGCTTCAGCACCATATCCTGATGCTTTTCCACCATCTTTAACTAAATAATTAAATTCGCCGGTACTTGCATCTGCTATCCAGGCTGAGGTTTGGAAATTCAGATAGTTGTAGTAAAAAAGACCAAGATCAAACCATAAACGTTGTTGTATGGCTGTTTTAAAACCCAGATCAAAGCTGTTGACAATTTCGGCATCAAGAACCTGTTCTTCACCTGCTGAAGTAAATTGCAAAACTTTGGGACGACGCCCTTTCGAATAGTTGGCAAAAAGGGTAGAATTTTCGTTAAGAGAATATTTTAGGCCACCACGCCAGGTAATGGCCAGGTTTGTTGTGCTGATTTCTTTTTCAGCGCCGGGTTTAAAAAATAAGTTGGGATAGTTGCCGGAGAGAAATCCAAGTGTTGAGGGGCTGCCACCTTTCATTTGTGCACTGTTGGTCAGGCCAATCCACTCGCTAATAACGCGCACCCCGGCTGTTATACTTAATTTGCCGGTTAGCTGGTAATTGGCATCAGCGAAACCTTCGATAGCCTGATTGGTAGCATTGTTTTTGCTTTCTTCCTGATGATCTGTAACTAAAGGAAGCCCAGCCAAAGGACCCAATCGGGGGTCGGGCGGAAGGTTTGTTACAGGAAAAGGTTGACCATCCGGAGTAACAAGGTAGCCAGTATCGAAAAACAGATGGAACATATTCTGCTCGTTGGGCGAGAACCAATAATTCTGGCTGGCTGTTTCATTCCAGTAACTTCCACCTAAACTTCCGTTCAGTTTATTTTTTATTGAGTAGTTGTACCTGATTTCCTGAAAAAACTGTCTGGCTCCGTCATCTTCACTCATATCAATTGCAGCAGCCGCGGTCCCGTCTCCATCCCAGCGCGAATAAGTAGCAATTTTACGGTAAGAACTTATAGAGGTAAGGTAGTTATTCTCATTAAAAAAATGTTTCATTGTTAATGTTGCATCAAAAATCTCTCTCTGGTTTGCAAGTTTTTTGCCCTGTTCAAGAGACGCAACATAACCGAATGGATCGGTACTGCTTTCTGTATTGGGATAGTCCATACTCATAAAGCCAAGTCCCGGATTATCATCTTTTTGATAATTAAGTACAAAGTCAATTTTGTTATTGACTGTTGGCAAATAACTGGCTGAAAACCTTCCAGCAATTGTGTTTTTACCATTTAAGTTTCCGC
>JANONW010000349.1:0-1994 GCA_031421065.1 Prolixibacteraceae bacterium | reverse complement strand
CGAGGCCTTTCACCCAATGTTCATGGGCGGGAACTACCTGCCGGACACGGAAGACGGCGAGGTGGAGATCGCCAGGATCAGCATCAAGTCGACCACCTTCGACGTGACCTGCGTCTACGCCAGGCCAGACGCAGGCGTCATCCATTACCGCGTCGTCGATGAGTACGGTGGCGACACGCTGCAAGGGCCAGGCGAGGCGCAGACCGACAAACCGATGGCGCTGGGTGAATTCGCAGATTTCTTTCTGGGGGCGTGGCCGCTGATCGACGTACTCAAGATGAACTTCGAAGGCGACCAAGAGGGCGCAATGGACTTCTTCTCTGCCGACTCGGACTTCTATCCGGACTTCGACCGGCTTTGCCGACAGCGGGTGCACGCGCACTTTGCTGCCGATGAGTCGGAATCAGACGTGGAGGTCGAGGGCCCGACCAGCGATCCCTGCGACGCGCCGTCAACAGGCGGTATCAATGCCGACGGCGTCACGATTGAAACTGCGGACACGATGAATGCCGAGCTTGAGGGGAAGCGCCCCAAGCAGCCAGTGAACTGGCTGCTGGTTGCATCCGGCTTCTGGTCGCAGGACAGGTATCACTCGGGGCACATCGCATACTTCATCGCGAACACCGGCCCTGGCGAATGGCTCATGGAAAGCGTGGAGCGCGATGCCGAACTTGACGATGTGACAGAGGAGGATGTCGAGGAAGACCGGCTGAACGATGACCAGATTCAGGCCATGTGCGACATGACCCTGGCGGAGGCGCAGGACGCCGAGTACCGGCAGATCGTTGCGACGTGTTCAGGCGCAAGCGCCGACTGGGATGCCAAGCATGTTGCCGCTGTGCTCTACCGCGCGGTCTGCAAGAGCGGCGGCAAAGCGATCGACGAGCCGGACGAAATAGATGGACTGTTGGACTTGTGAGGCGGTGTTGAACCGTATGCGTCTGGCCGAGGCATCTTGAGCTGAGCCACAAGGCGGCCGAGCATCGCTGCCATGGTGAACATGATGGACGCGGCGTACACCGCGGTGATGGCGGTCGTCGCGCATTGCCTGAGCATCGGCGGCATGATCGCCGCGGTGCTCAGTCGTGGCGTAGCCTTCGCAATGCGTCGCGCCGGCTCGGGCGGATCGGTTTCAGCCTGCAGGCTGCCACTTGTGTGGCAGCAGCTCTTCGATCCGGCTGTTCAACTGCGTGGGCAGCCGAGTGAGCACGTCCTTGAGATAAGCCCAAGGCTCGTGCCCATTGAGCTTGGCCGACTGCAGCAGGCTCATCACCACCGCGGCCCGCTCGCCCGCCAACTTGCTGCCGATGAAGAGCCAATTGCGCCGTCCCAGAGCCCAAGGCCGAATTCGGTTCTCAACGTGGTTGTTGTCGATCGGCACATCGCCATCCAGCAGGTACCGCCCCAGCCCCAGCCAGTGGTTCAAGCTGTAGTCGATGGCTTTAGCGATGGCGCTGCCGTCGGGCACGCGGGTGCGCTCCAGTCGCAGCCACTCATGCAATTCGTCCCACAGCGGCTGCGACCGCTCTTGGCGCATCTGAAGCCGCTGCTCGGCAGTCAACGCCTTCGCGTCGGCCTCGATCTTGTACAGCCAGGCCAGGCGCTGGATGGCTTGGCCGGCCACGGCGCTGGCGTTGGCCTTGAAGAGTTCGTCGAACTTCCGCCTCGCGTGAGCCAGGCAATACGCGGTGCTGCGCCCATCCAGCGACAGCGCGGCGTCGTAGCCGCTGTAGGCGTCAACCACCAGCGTGCCCGTCCAGCCTTTCAGGAACGCGCACGGGTACTGGCCGCCGCGCCCAGCGCAGAAGTCGAACACCACGCCCGGCTCGGGCTCGAAGACACCTCTCGCGTAGGCCCACATGTAGGCCTTCTTGGTCTTGCCCCCGCCGGGGTCGAGCAGCGCGATCGGCGTCTCGTCGGCGTGGACGACGCGCGAGCCCAGAACGAACTCCCGGTGCGCGTCGTACAGCGGCATCAGCTGCGCCCCCGTCTGC
>JANONW010000348.1:0-12202 GCA_031421065.1 Prolixibacteraceae bacterium | reverse complement strand
GTGTCAGAGTGATCATTCGGGTATCGCTTGGAAATATTGGTAGTAATAGTTGTCCCATGACCGCTAAGGTAAGGATTATTACTTTACGGCAATTGTCCTGTTATGTGTTGATAATCAGGTATAGGTCTTGGAAGTCTGAATCTTATTACGACATCAACGTAAAAGAAATCCCGAAGGGATGGCATGACTATCACAATTTTAAAGCCTAGTCCATGGAATAGCGACAACCATCAAAATCAATGCGATCAGAAAGAAAATGGTTGCAATTTTAAATTTCCCCTGATCTGTTTTAGCTTTTTTCGATTTGGCCCGACCGATGTGCACCAGAACAACGGCAATCAGCATCATCGACAAATGTTCGGCCGCGTAAAAACGCAAATCAGCGTTTTTCATGGCCGCCCCAAAATCAGACAATGCCAGTTTCGTGATTGGGCTCAGGAAAAAATAAAGCGCCAAACCTGTTAAAAGTTGCAGGTCCATCAACGAAGTAAAAACTATACCTAAAATATTATCGACCTTTTTCCATGGTTGGTTTCCAAACCAGCCGGCCAGATATTTAACCAGGGTAATAACTAAACTTACCAAAAGTAACCAACGTAGGACATCGTGTAAATGTAAAAAACCAGTATACATGTTTTCTGAAATTTAATTGTTTCAATTCTAAACGAATGAAAACGGTTTTGGTTGAGAATTATTTAAGAATTTTTAGTCCCTCAACTATCCTGAAACCCTTTTGCTGATCCAGCGAAAGGCTGATCATTTTTGCAGCCAGCACATCCACCGGAGTTGGCCTGTACTTTTTTAAGACATATTTGGTCAGGAACCGGCTGATTACCAATCCGCTCCCTCTTATCACATTTGCAACTTTTCCCATGTTAAGGTTTTTTAATGATTCCATCGGAAAGCAATTGCTTAAAATGATCGGTGATGCGGTATGAACCACAAGTTCGCAACCCGCCATTGCATCGGCGAAACTTTCCTTTTTTAGTAGGTCTGCTTCAAAAAACTGTAATATTCCAGTGCTTTTTACTGCCAGTGCAGTTAAATGGGCATATTTATCCTTTTGTGCCAGGCTCTTCACAGTGGTGCGGACTTCATAACCCTGATCCAGTAATTGTTTCACGATCCAAGATGCCAGATATCCAGTTCCACCGGTCACCAACACCGGTTTTAAACGATCCATTGTTTTCATATTTTTCTACTTTTTGTATTGATTAAGGTCATAATATTCACTGCATTGACGAAACCATGAATTTACCGAATTGTTTAGAAAGATTCAACCAAAGTTTCTTAAGATGAATGGATAAAACTTTGAAAAGAAGGAATAAATATATTTTCTTAATTTTAGAACTTCTAAATCTTAAAACCGACTTAACTAAAACTAATCATGAATCGTATTCTACTACTTATTGCCTTCTTCGGAATCTGGTCATTATCTCAAGCTCAGGAAACTAAATGGCAAGGCTCTTCGGTTGACTTCAAGAATGGCAAACTTAAAGTTTCTGCCAATAATCGATTCCTCGAATTTGAAAACGGTGCAAAATTCTTTTATCTCGCAGATACCGGATGGGAATTATTTCACCGGCTCGATAAGAAAGATGCAGAAAAGTACCTTGAAAATCGTCGCGAAAAAGGATTTACTGTCATTCAGGCAGTAGCTTTGGCCGAACTCAACGGACTGAATACTCCTAATATGGAAGGTGAAAAGCCTTTGATTAACAACGACCTGACCAAACCAAACGAAAAATATTTTGCTCATGTAGATTGGGTGATCAAACTGGCCCGGGAGAAAGGTATATTCATCGGTCTGCTTCCCACCTGGGGCGATAAAGTCGATAAACAATGGGGAGTTGGACCAGTAATTTTCAACAAAGATAATGCTTTTCAATATGGCAAATGGATTGCCATCCGATACAAAGATTTCCCAAACATCATCTGGATTAACGGGGGCGACAGACAGGGTGGCGGTGCCAACCTCGAAATTTGGAATGCACTGGCCAACGGTATAAAATCGGTGGATAAAAATCACCTGATGACTTTTCACCCAATGGGCGGAAACAGCTCCTCAAAATGGTTTCACAATCAGGACTGGCTAGATTTCAACATGATGCAAACCGGGCACGGAGAACGTTCGTACGCTGCCTATAAAAAACTACTCGTTCCTGACTATCAGCTTCAGCCCGTTAAACCAACCTTTGATGGAGAACCACGCTACGAAGATCATCCGCACGACTGGAAGCCTGAAATTCTCGGTTGGTTCGACGATGCAGATGTCCGCCAGGCTGCATACTGGAATCTGTTCTCCGGAGGTTTTGGCCATACTTACGGATGCCACGCCATCTGGCAAATGCTCACTCCTGAAAGAAAACCTGTTGGTTTTGCCCGTCATACCTGGTACGATGATCTGGATTTGCCCGGAGCTTTTGACATGCTCAATATGCGCCGCCTGATGGAAAGCCGCCCGATGACGGAACGAATTCCATTTCAGGAATTAATAACCAACGAATACATGACTGAAACCGATTACATTGTGGCTACCAAAGGCAAAAGCTATGCATTTGTTTATATTCCAACAGGTTGGGGAGCCAGCATAAACCTCGAAAAACTGGGATGGTCAGAGTCGGTAGTTTGGTGGTTTAATCCCAAAACCGGAGAATCAACCAAACTGAAAGAGATTGCCAATAAAGGAATTCAGGAATTCAAACCAACTTCCGGAGGAAGAGGTAATGACTGGATTTTGGTAATCGACGACAAAAAAGCCGGATTCGAAGCTCCGGGTAAATAACAAAAAAATAATCAATGAAACGACTCACATTAATCGCGTTAATTCTGGCATTTTGGACTGGGCTGGTTGCTCAGGAAGCCACTCAATGGATGAAGCACGAAATAGCTTTTACCAGCGGCAAAAAATTGAATTTGAACAAAATTTTGGCAACGACATGATTCTCATTCTAAAAAAGAAATAACCATGGAAAAAGTAGCAGTTGTGATATTACATGAAATTTAAAAATCATCTGATATGACCAATTTAAAATCATTTTTGCTCTTATTGAGTATTTCAGTTATTATCAGCGGTTATTCAAAAAAAACATCAAAAAACCGCATCCAGCCTTGGGCAGAAAATCCATGGTTCTGGCAATACAAAGGCAAACCAGTAATGTTGCTGGGCGCCAGCAGCGACGATAACCCGTTTCAGTGGCCTGCAGAAATGCTCGTGCCTCATCTCGATTCCATGAAAGCAGTAGGCGCGAACTACGTGCGCAACACGATGAGCGACCGTCAGGATAAAAAATTTGAGCTCTACCCATTTAAAAAACTCGAAAATGGTAAATTCGACCTCAACCAGTGGAACAATGAATACTGGCAGCGATTTGACTTTTTCCTGAAAGAGACAGCTAAACGAGACATTATCGTGCAGATTGAAGTATGGGACCGGTTCGATTATTCGCGCGATAATTGGACGCCGCACCCGTACAATCCAACAAACAACATCAATTATACAGAACAGCAAACTACGCTGGCCACCCAATATCCCTACCATCCGGGGCAAAACAAACAACCATTCTTCTTCACCACACCCAAACAACGAAACAATGAGGTTTTGCTGAATTACCAAAAACGGTTTGTCGAAAAAATGCTGTCTTATTCCCTAAATTTCGACCACGTGCTGTATTGCATGGACAATGAGACTTCGGCTGAAGAAGAATGGGCAGTTTACTGGGCCGAACTTATTCTGACAAAAGCAAAAGAAGCCGGAAAAGAAATTTGTGCCACCGAAATGTGGGACAACTGGGATCTAACCACCGCCCACCACAAGCGCACGTTCGACCATCCCGAACGATACGCATTTTGCGATGTTTCGCAAAACAACCAAAAAAAAGGGCAGGTACACTGGGACAATTTTCAATGGGTGAGAAATTACATCGCATCGAAGCCGCGGCCGCTAAATACAGTAAAAACCTATGGCGCCGACGGAGGCACCCACGGTATTACCAAAGACGGGTTGGAACGTTGGTGGAGACATTTATTGGGCGGTGTCGCTTCTGCCCGGTTTCACCGTCAACCTTCAGGATTGGGATTATCGGAACTCTCGGTGAACTCGGTAAAAGTGGCGCGTGAAATTGAGAAAACGGTCAAGTTCTGGGAACTTCAGCCAGGAAACGATCTCCTTTCTGAACGCGCAGAAAACGAAGCTTATCTCACTTTCAAACCGGGAAATGTTTATGTTGTTTTCTTCACCAATGGTGGCGAAGTTGGGCTTGATTTAAGTTCAGCAAAATCAACATTATCGGTCAAGTGGTTTGACATACGGAGCGGAGAACTGGTTTCTGAAAGCAAAATTGAAGGCGGAAAAATTATGAAACTGAAAGCCCCCGGAAAATTAGAATGGGTGGCGGTTTTAAGTAAAATCTAGTCACCACTTCAACGACAATTTCAAAACAATTCAGTTGGTTTGGGCTGCTTACTTGTCGGCAAATTCAGGAAAAGTTGTAAGCTTGAAAGATTTTTAGACTATTTTTACTGGTAAACTAAAACCCTAACCGCTATGAAATCACGATTGTTCCTTTACTTTTTGCTGTTTTTATTTCTGCTGTCATTTGAATTAAACGCCCAGCAAGCTAACTGGACACATTTCAGGGGAAGTAAACTGAACGGAATTTCAGAATCGGCCAATCCCCCGGTAAAATGGAGTGCCGACAGCTATATCCGCTGGAAGACTGATTTGACAGGCAAAGGCTGGTCGTCGCCGGTGGTTTTGGGCGATCAGGTTTGGCTAACTTTAGCCACCGACGACGGCAAATCAATGAAAGCTGTTTGCCTCGATTTTAAAACCGGAAAGGTAATTTTCGATCTTCCGCTGTTTCCACCCGATTCGGTGGAGTCGAAACACTCCATCAATACCTACGCAACGCCCACACCGTGCATCGAAGAAGGTTTTGTGTATGTTCATTTCGGAACTTATGGTACAGCCTGTCTGAAAACCTCCGACGGGAAACCGGTCTGGAAGCGTACCGATTTGAATTGCAAACACGTGCAGGGGCCGGGTTCATCGCCTGTTATCTATAAAAACCTGCTCATTCTTCATTTGGAAGGAACCGATGTGCAATACCTTGTTGCCCTCGACAAAAACACGGGAAAGACCGTTTGGAGAACCGAACGCCCTGAAAATATTTATGAACCGTTGGCTCCCATCGGCAAAAAAGCATACATCACTCCACTGATTGTCAACGTAAAAGGCCGTGACCTACTGATTTCGAACGGTTCGGCCATTTGCCAGGCTTTTGATCCACTAACCGGGCAGGAAGTTTGGCGGATTGTGCAGGGAATTGATTCGACGATTGCCATGCCCATCGAAGAAAACGGTTTGGTTTATTTTATCCCCGGATTTGTTGATTCGCCCGATGGAGAAAAATACGCCGAACTAATTGCCGTTAATCCTGACGGGAAAGGCGACATTGCAAAAACCAACGTTTTGTGGAAACTCAAGGTACCGGTTTTGCAACTGCTCACACCGGTCATCCACAACGGGCTGATTTATGCCATTGACACCCAAAATGTCGTTTTGTATCGAACCGACAAAAGTTTGTATTGTATTGGTAAATAATGATTTAATCACGCACAGGTTTTCAATTTCCTGAAAGATAAAGAGCGCTACCTGAATTTATTTCGTTAACCGGAATTGTTGTTTTCCAGGACTTCGCGACCTCGGGTTTCCAACCCGTAGAATTTACTGCAAGACTATAGAAAGTCCCTGCAATAGGGACTTCAACTTTCCAAAGTTGAAGTTAAAATATCGGACAAAGGATTGTCCGATTCCCTCAGAAAACCCTGGTTCCGGGCCAAGCGCGCCAATCGGTAACCAAACCTGCCGCAACAGGATTGTTTATTACGTAATTGACCACATTCGAGAAATGCACCTCATTCCTGATGGTCGTATCAAAACTCTCATGTTCCCAAAACTGTCCGGTCTTGCCTTCATTTTCATTGATCCGGCGGGCCGTAAAGAGCTTCACCGAATGTAAAATATCTTCCAGATAAACAGGCTTTCCGTTTTCGTCATTCTTAGAAACCGAAAGTACCCAATGAACATGGTTCGACATGATACACCATGCATGGTTGGTCAACCGCTTGCCTTCCCAGAATAAAAGCGCATTTTCGATTAGTATTCTGTTGTTTTCTTTAATAAGCGAAATCGTTGCCTCTGTTGAGTTGTGAAGGATCTTATCGTAGGCAAGACGGTATTTGCGCAGGGCGATTTGATAGTCTTTCTGAGCTTGTGTGAACTCTTTGCTGGGCCTGAAAAGCCCAACTCCCCGGGACTTCGACTTTCCAAAGTCGAAGTTTTTGTCAGGATCTGGAAAGTCGAAGTTTTTGTCGGACTTTGGAAAGTCCGACTCCCGGGACGGAAAGAATCCTTTCTTTCCGATTTCCGTAGTCTGGAAACATGCAGCTTCAAAACCGCTGACTGTGGAAAGCCCATGTCCCAATTTTCCGGGATTTTGATTTCCCGAATTCAAAAAATCAGGAACTTTGGAAAGTCCCAGTTCCTGAACTCGGTTTTTAGCAACTTCGAGATTTAAAGAATACTTGTCCATCGCACCTTTTGGCATGGCATCTGCAAGGGTAAATGTTACTGAATACCACTGGCCGGGCTGCTGAAAATGTGGAAGCTTGCGGCGGTAATGTTCCTTTCTTGGCCTCATTTTTCTTATGCTATTTGCTAAAGTTAAGGAAAAAAGAGACATCAAATTTCCAAAGTTGCAAATGGGACTGCGACTTTCCGGGATTGCGATTTTCCTAAGTCGCAGAGGGAAATACCGGACTTGGATAGTCCCGCTCCCAGGACCTGCGACTTTACTATGACGCAGAAAATAACTTTAACTTTTTCATGCCGGACTTGGAAAGTCCGGCTCCAGAGGTACTGCGACTTTCCTATGTCGAAGTAAAAAAAGTCGGACTTGGAAAGCCCGGCTCCCAGTTCCGACTCCCAGTCTTCTATTCAAACTGCTTCATGTAATCCAAAAACACCTTTGCCGTGCGATCCATGTTTTCCATTGAGCCACCACCTTCAAGCACTTCACACATTTCGTATATCACCCAACCCTGATAGCCAATTTCCTTCAGTGTATTAAACCATGTTTTGTAATCGATGATTCCCTTTCCCATTTGGGTAGCACGCATGACGGGCTGTTGCGCCGAATAATTGGTCAGGTCGTTCACATAACTGAAACGTGGATGCCGCACATAATCGGCGGCAATGGTCTGAGCCAGAAAAGGCTTCATTTTCAGAATAGATTGCCGCATTTCTTCGGAAGTGAGCCCTTCGAGCGTTGGTGACCAGGCATCCCAACCAGCCAGCACATTGGTCATATTTATTTCATTCAACATCCAGAACATCGCATCGTGGTGGATGGCAATGTCGTGGTGGTTTTGAACGACCAACGTGACTCCAAATTTGGCCGCCAGTTTGCCAGCCATTTTCAATCCACTTACTACTTCAGCGTATTGTTTGTCGTATGCAATTCCGGGGCGTTCGTAGCCGGTAAAAACCCGAACAACTTTGGTTCCTAAATCATTGGCCAGTTCGGCTAACTCACCAACCCATGCCGCCTGAATTTCGGCATTCGGTATTCCGGGTTTATCGATTCCTGCTGTAAAATCGGTATATCCGGCCAGCCCAACAAGCGTTAATCCAAGTGAATCAATTTTTGCTTTCAGGCGGACACGTGCAGCTTTGTCGTAATCGTGCGGAGAAAGGTGCGGACGTTTGGCGGCAATCATCACACCCTGATAACCCAACTCTTTGGCTTTTACCAGGAACTGATCAACGGTCAATTGCGGTTGTCCACGCCAGATTCCCATGTAACTGACCGAATGCAGGCAGGTTTTTACTTTAAAATCTTTTGGATTTCCTGAAGGTAATTTTTGAGCCAATAAATTTGTCGAAAAAAGAAAAGAAGAAATGATCAGGTAGAAAGTCAGTTTAGTTTTCATAGTTGGTCGATTAGAAATTCGTTGATGAAAATACGCATTTTTTAAACCAATCCCAGCAAGTTGTGAAAAATACAACCTGCTGTTTGTAAACTAAAATTCATTTTACTTGTTTCCTAATTTGATAAATCCGACAAAACGATCTTTTATTAAACCTAATTGAAATAACAATGGTACCAAAAATTCACAGTTTAGGAGGTTACATTCACGAGTATCAAAAAAGCCTTGTCAACCCGGAAGCCTTTTGGGCAGAAATTGCCGGAAGTTTTTACTGGCATAAACGCTGCGACAAAGTTCTGGAGTGGGATTTTGAAGGACCTTCGGTAAAATGGTTTTTAGGTGGAAAGCTAAACATTACCGAAAACATATTTGAACGTAATCTTTACACCATCGGGAACCAACCTGCAATTATTTGGGAACCCAACAATCCGGACGAGCAAACAAGAACATTATCATACAACGAATTACACAAGGAAGTCAATAAATTTGCCAACACACTAAAAGGGCTTAGGGTACAAAAAGGCGATCGGGTGGCCATTTACATGCCGATGGTTCCTGAACTAACCATTGCCATGCTCGCCTGCGCCCGGATTGGCGCTGTTCATTCAGTGGTTTTTGCAGGTTTTTCAGCAGCTTCACTGGCCGATCGCATTATTGATGCCGAAACGAAAGTGGTATTAACCGCTGATGGTGGCTTCCGGGGTGAAAAAATTACACCTCTCAAGAAAATTGTTGATGAAGCTTTGGAGTCATGCGAATGTGTTGAAAAGGTAGTTGTTTTTCAACGAACCAATTCTAAAGTTAACATGGTAGATGGACGCGACATTTGGTGGCACAATGCCATCGAAGGACAATCAGATGTTTGCGCTGCCGAAGAAATGGACGCAGAAGACAACCTTTTCATACTCTATACTTCAGGATCGACAGGCAAACCCAAAGGTATTGTGCATACTGTTGCCGGGTACATGGTTTACACTGCCTACACTTTTATGAATGTATTTCAGTACAATGCCGGGGATGTTTATTTCTGCACTGCCGATATTGGCTGGGTTACCGGTCACTCGTACATTGTTTACGGTCCGCTCCTGAATGGTGCACAAACGCTGATGTTTGAAGGCGTTCCAACCTGGCCCGATGCCGGACGTTTCTGGGATGTTGTTGACAAACACAAAGTCAATCAGTTTTACACTGCGCCAACCGCAATCCGGTCGTTACTGGCACTAGGCATGGAACATATCAATGATAAAGATTTGTCGTCGTTAAAAGTTTTGGGAACAGTTGGGGAGCCCATCAACGAAGAAGCATGGCACTGGTACCACGACCACATTGGCCGAAACCGATGCCCGATTGTGGATACCTGGTGGCAAACCGAAACCGGTGGCATAATGATCAGTCCAATACCCGGAATTATCCCGACAAAACCATCGTTTGCAACCTTGCCGTTGCCGGGGGTTCAGCCCATTATTGTAGATGGAGAAGGAAAAGAACAATCCGGCAACAGTGTGAAAGGAAACCTTTGCATCAAATTTCCATGGCCCGGAATGGCCAGAACCATTTGGGGAGACCATGAACGTTTCAGGCAAACTTATTTCTCAACGTATAAGAATCTTTATTTTACCGGTGACGGTGCACAGCGCGACGAAGATGGTTATTACCGCATTCTTGGACGTGTTGACGATGTGATCAATGTTTCAGGTCACCGGCTTGGAACTGCTGAAATTGAGAATGCGATCAACTCGCATCCTTTGGTCAATGAATCGGCAGTAGTAGGTTATCCGCATCCGATAAAAGGCCAGGGAATTTATGCTTTTGTGGTTTGTGGCGAACTTTCAACCGGAGGCGAAGAAGGAATCAGGAAAAGTATAAAAATGGCAGTTACCAATTTAATCGGACCATTTGCCCGTCCAGATTTGATTCAACTGGTTCCGGGATTGCCAAAAACCCGTTCAGGAAAAATTATGCGCCGCATACTCCGGAAAGTGGCCGAAGGCGATGTGTCCAATTTGGGCGACATTACTACTTTACTCGACGAAGATGTTGTTGTACAGATTATTGATGGAGCGCTTGTCTCAGTGAAAAGATAGGTAATCGTCATTGATGGTCATTTGTTTCACGTCATTTGTAGTCATTCATGGTAACCAATCCAACAATTGAATGACTATGAATGACCTAATGACTACTAATGACCAATTTATTCCTCCATCAGACCCATTGATTTGAATACCTTTTCGGTTATTCCGCGGCGGCTTTCTCTGAACTTTGCTGAGTTGTTCTGGCCTGATTCAACATTGCAAACATACAGCCAGGCATTTCCGTTTTCCTCGTAGTAGCCAACCAGCCAACCGATGTTTTTTCCATCCTGAACAGTCATTCCGGATTTTCCACTGAAAATCCATTTATCCGTCTGCTTCAGGATAATCATCTTTTTTACTAGATCGATATTTTCAGTAGAAAATGGCAATTGATTGTTGAAGAAGTGAATAATGAAATTCATTTGCTCCCAAGGAGTAATCCGCGAATCTCCCCAAAGCCAGAAACGATCAATGGTTTCCGGGGAAATGTCCATTCGTCCGAAATCTGAATCATCAATGTATTCTTTCATTCGTTCAGGTCCAATGCGCCGCGCTACTTCCTGAAAATAAGGAACTACAGAATATTGAATAGCTGATGCCAGCGTGTGATCTTTGTTCCATTCTTCTACAGAACGGACTTCTCCATCCCATGGAATCACCGTGTTTTCATCGGTAACAACCCCGGTTTCGAGAGCAATCAAGGCATTCAGAATTTTAAACGTCGAAGCCGGAAGAAAACCTTCCTCGCAGCGATGGGAATTATAAATCTGGTAGAGATCGTTTTTTAGGTCGTACAGCAGGAAGCAGCCCTGAACACCATATTCTTCAAAGAAAGGTTGGAAATTTGGCGGAACCTCTTTTTTTGCCGGCTGAACCGTGCAGGAAACCATTCCGGCAAACACTGCCAGAACAATCCATATCGTCAGAAATTTTGTGTGCATAATTGTGAATTCTCAAATTGGCAACGTCAAGAAGGAGTTGCAAAAATAACTGCTTCAAAAGTATAACTTTTATCGCTTGGCTGTTCTGTTTCCATGCATTTCATATCCGCGCATTGATGTTTATCTACATTCAATAACTAACACTCAATCCTGCAAATAAAAAAAAGGAGCAGCAAAAGCCACTCCTTTAAATATATTATCTGATGGTTGGTCATTCCTTATTTCAGAAGTCGCAACTTACAAAAAAGCTCAAATTATTTCGCAACCCGCTCAAGCCATTTCAGCATAAATATCATTGTAAACATTGAAATTGAACAAGCTACAACAAATAAAGACCAGGTCATCCAAATTGGAATTGTCTCGTAAAGAATTGCACCTACAAACAACAATGAATTTCCAATTGCAGTAGCTCCAAGCCATCCGCCCTGCATTACTCCCTGGTACTGAGGAGGTGCAACTTTAGAAACAAATGAAATTCCAAGAGGACTTATAAATAATTCGGCGACTGTTAGTACGAAATAGGTAAGAATTAAAAGCCACGGAGTAACTTTTAAGCTTTCAGCCAATGGAACGCCACCTTGTTCGGGATTAATTGCAGCGTGTAAAGGAAGATTGCTGAAATAAGATCCTACGGCCATTACAAGGAATCCCAATGCCGCGATGAACATACCAATGGCAATTTTCTTTGGGGTTGAAGGTTCCTGGCCCCTTCTTCTCAGCCAGCCAAAAAAGGCTAAAACAACTGGAGTAAGAAATACAACAAAGAAAGGATTGATGGACTGAAAGATTTCGGCACCTTGCAAGGTCAGGCTGCCCAATGAAACTTTCATGTTACTTAAATCAGTATATTCTTTTGCAAAGAAAGTGAGTGTTAATCCATTTTGATGAAACGAAAGCCAAAAGAAAATTACAACACCGAATACTGCAAATAAGGCATACAACCGTTGTTTAACTTCTTTAATATCCATGTGAATTGCATCTGGATCAAATGCAGCACCCACAACAACTTTCTTTGCATTGGGAAAGTCTTTCTTATTTAAGAGATAGATGACCAGTGAAATAGCCATTGCAAATATTATACGTAAAAATATTCCAAATCGATTAGGTCGGATTGAAAAAGGTGAGCTAATTTCAGAAATGAAAGCTGACCTTCAAATTCAATACATCTTAGACCTTAAAGGAATGACAGATATTACC
>JANONW010000347.1:0-2684 GCA_031421065.1 Prolixibacteraceae bacterium | reverse complement strand
GCAACAACTTTGCCGCCGGCTTTTTCGAGATAGGCCGCCGTGAATGATCCCACGTTGCCAAATCCCTGGATCGCAATCGTCGCGGACTCAATCGGGCGCTTTGTCTTGCGGAGCGTCGCCAGTGTCAGCGTCCCTACGCCGCGACCGGTGGCTTCTTCACGCCCCTCGGCTCCGTAAAGTTCGACAGGTTTCCCGGTGACGCAGGCAGGACTGAATCCGTGAAATTTCTGATACTGATTCATGATCCACGCCATCGTCTGCGCATTGGTGCCCATGTCCGGAGCAGGGATATCTTTGTCAGGGCCGAACAGATCGTGCAGTTCATCGACGAAGCGGCGTGTCAGTCGTTCAAGTACGTCGATCGACATCTCTTTGATGTTGACGCTGATGCCGCCTTTGGCACCGCCGTAGGGAATATCAACGACAGCAGTTTTCCATGTCATCAGCGAAGCCAGTGCCAGCACTTCTTCGGCGTTGACTTCATGATGATAGCGTAAGCCGCCCTTCATGGGGCCGCGTGCGCTGTTGTGCTGCATGCGGTAGCCGACGAATGTGGCAATCTCGCCGTTGTCGCGTTTGATCGGTACCTGGACTTTGATTTCCCGTTCGGGAGTCATCAACAGTGTTCTCATGCTGGACGACAAATCCAACACTGAAGCAGCTTCAACGAAATACTGTTCGGCGGCTTCTAAAGCGCTCTTCATATTCTGTGGGCCTTGTGGGCTGAACGGCGCAGGAACGGATCTGATAAAAGAGATATATGCTTTCAGCCAGTGCATTCCAATTGAGGCTGGCTTTTTTTTCGTGCGACTCACCAGTCAGACGGAGGATGTGTGATGATGTAGCGGGCAATTTCACGAGCATAAAGCGCCATTCCGATTCGTGACAGGATGGGAGCTTCAGTGGAGAACAGTTTCTGGCCATTCTCGCCATTTTTAAACGTCGGTGACGTATCGCAGAATCGAATCCCGCTGTGATTGCAAAACGCCTGCAGGACTTCAAACGGAAACCGGCGGTGGAACGGCGTCGTGCCGCGAATCCCGCAACGACGACTCAATTGCGGCGCGTTGTCCGCCGAGACAACCTGCCACAGCACTGGTGCCGTGGTGACAAGTAAACGACCTCCGGATGCTTCCACCGATGCTTTCAGGCGGGAAATTGGTTCCAGGGCGTGACTCACCTGCAAACGAATGTCCGGCAGATCATCCGTAATCCATTCGAATAAATTCGCGTTGCAGGAAACGGGGGAAATCGAAAGCATCTCAGGTCCCTGCTCGCGAACCCTCGCAAGTAGCCAACTGCCCGTTGCGGATTGCCTGACAAAATGGGTCAAGACATTTTCCGGTCTCGGTTTCAGCCGCAAAGCGGGATGTGAACACACCGCGTGATCGTGTCCGCTCAAGAGCAGACTGCGATAACACTGGTCATCGGCAATGTCGGTCATATCGACATGCAAAACGACAAGGTCAGGTTTGAGCTTCGCGAAATCATGTTCGAACTTCAGCCACGACAAGAGCGGACAGTAGCCGGGGATGCCACAGTTGATCACTTCCAGCCGAGCCTGCGTCTGCTTCAACAGAAATTGTTGCAAATGAGCCGAAACAGTTTCGTTTTCATTGACCGCTGTGCCACAGATACTGTCGTCCCCGAGAACCAGAATACGATAGGTTCCCTCAGGCGCCGGGACTTCCGGTTCGTCACCGCGACAGCCGAATGAGTTCACCCGAAAGGCATGTCTGCCGCTCGCCGGACCGGCCTGATGCACAGTTTTCAGCATCCGCTGTAGTTCATGATGGCAGACAGCGGAGGGAACAAGCAGCGCTTGATCGGCGGCAGTCGCCTGGACTGTGACGCCTTGCATCACTCCCAACGATTTCCCTTGAAGCCAGAATTCCGCACCCACCAATACGAAGGCTAACAGCACAACGGCTGTTACTGCATTTCGCATGGTTGTCATTGGACGGAACGCCATTGAAGTCTGCGCAAAGTGATCGACCGGCGGCTTACCCACGCTGAAGTGTCGGAATTCCGGGTGCTTTTTCGTTTCGACGGGAAACCCCGGAGTGTAGGTTTGTTCCTGAAAACGCTTCAAGAGGAGCAGAGCATTTGTTCAGTATGGCATTGGGGTCGGTGATCCGTCCGATCCGTCCGATCCGTCCGATCCGACCGATCCGACCGATCCGACGGATCCGACGGATCCGACTGACGATTCTCGCCGCCTTCGCAGTCGTGAGACTTCACCGCCTGTTCCATTGTCCCATCGTGCCGCACTGGAATCGCTGCGGGTAGAATCTGACCCTTCTCATTCGACTGTCCCAGATGGGTTGAAAAAGGTGTCTGGAACTCTCCGGCATCAGGTTTTCGCAATGTTTTCTGATGCCTCCAAAGTTCCAGACACCTTTTTCAACGCGATTTCCTGCTCCAGGTCGTGAATCCGGGACAGTCGAACTAAAAAATATCAGTTTCAGTATTCTGCAGTCGGAATTACCATGAAAACACTTCCTGTCACGATCTTGTCCGGATTTGTGGGTGCTGGAAAAACGGCCGTTCTTCAGCACGTGCTGAACAATCTGCAAGGGCTGAAAGTTGCCGTAATTCTGAATGACACGAAAAGTGACGACCTGCTGCCACAAATGACAAAGCTGTTCGGGGCAGGGCGGTTCGACTATTTGCTGATTGAATCG
>JANONW010000346.1:0-18654 GCA_031421065.1 Prolixibacteraceae bacterium | reverse complement strand
TGATTTTTGATTTTTGAATTGATGTAAAGTTCAAAGAATGGCTCAATGATGTCATAAGGCTTTGTATTTTCATACATTAACTGATTTAAGGTTCCAGCCCCAATTTCCAGGGTCGATTTGTCTTGAATTCCTATAACATCTTTTGCTACTTTCCGGTGTAACCAACCTTCCATTTTCTGTGCAAGCGAAGAAGCAGATGTGGCACCGTCCCTGTTTTTTTTTTATACTGATCGGCATATATTTTCTGAAATTCAAGTGGTAATCTAATTCTTACTTTCGGATAGTTTTCAAACATCAGCTTATTTTTTAGACGATTATTTTAAAATATGGAACAAATGAGACTGTTTACAAACTAGTTACTGATGCTTCCGGATAATTATTTCGTCCAATACAAACGGAAATTTTTTCAGCTCAGGGTTGCGTATAGCCAGCATCACGAGATCGTTTTCTGATTTCAGCACAAACGGGATTCTGATTCGCATCCAATCATCCTTAAATCCACTATAGAAATGCTGTAACTGGTCGTATTTGTATTCCACCACCTGTTCACCGTCTTTCTGCACAAATTCGAAAATAGAACGGGCAAACAAGTCCTTTTCGTAGCCTTTTACCCAAAACAGCAACTCGCAGGAATCGCCGGGCAATCCATTTTTTAAAATCTCGAACAACGGATGGCTCCAATTTTCCATTGTCCCGGTGAATGCACCTGATCCGGCAAATGAACCCTCTGTCGGACTTGTTTCAAATACATTGAAATATAAAACCTGTGTCGAATCAACTTTTCCTTCACGAAGTGGCAGCATTTCATTCTCAAAAGCCTTTTGCCCGTATAACGCAATACTTTCTAGCCGGGCAACTTGCAGACGGAACAACGAAAATTTCGGGCCTTGCCATACAAGCTCTGAATGGCTGACCAAAGTTTTTTCGGCCTTATTCAGGTCATTGCATTGATCGACCACCAGACGCAACGGTTTTTTGTTGGGCAAATCGTTGACAATACGGTATGGAGAAACCGGAATACAGGTTAGTTCGAGGCTTTTGTAGGTCTGTGAAATGGAAGTTCGGCTCAATGCAACACCCATCGAAGGCAAACCGCTTTTCAACGACACGATCAGAGACTGTTTCAAACTTTCGCATTTCGATTCGAGCCAAACATTTTCAGAACCCACATGAAAATAAGGCAACGGCAGCACTGCCTGGTAATCTTCAGGATTAATTAGCGAAACCCATGCATTTTCGGGTGTCGCGTTGTCTTTATCATCAAGTTCTGCAATCCTGTTATTCAGTACCGGAGCATATACTTTGATATTCAGGTATCCATCGTACAGTAAAAACACCAGAGATGAGATTGCTAACATTTTCATGAAAAGTCCGCGTTTCATCAAATGGAACACGCCGATAAAAACGAGCATATTAATCAGGTAGAAAAATAACCAGGAGAAACGTGCCAGTGCACGTAACTGCTGGATTGGCCCGAGGTAATCGAGAAGGAATGTGAGGCCCAGATTGAACGGAATACTAAATGAAAGTAAAAGGGAAGCCACTGAAGCCCAGAAGAAAATGGTGATCAGTTTATTGTCCGAAACATTCCACCAAGGTTGTTTGCGTTTTATCCTGATAATCATCTGGTAAATGCCGGCAATAAATCCGATTAATGCCACAAGACCGATGTAGGCATAAGCTTCCCATTCGTAATTTTGAGGTATCCCGATGAATTTCAAAATATCAGCATAAGGCTTCTGTATTGGCAGAAAAACACTTGCAGGATGAGCCTTGTAGGCAAATAAACCCCAGGGATGAGTCGTGCGGTCGGTTACCGTATCGTTAAATCCGGAAAGTATTTGAACCAGTATCAGGGGAACAATCAATTGAATAAATACATGCAGCATCCAGTTGTAATCTTTCAGCTTCATTTCTGAAGCGTACAAAGTATAGACCCAATAAAAAAGAAACAGGAACCCAAACAGCGCAAAGAAATACATGTGCATACCTGCAGCCATAAAAGTAGTCAGGCCAATCAGAATAGATAAAATATATGATTTGTTTTGGTCGAATTTCATCAAAAGCCAGATGAGCATTGGAAGCCACATCAGGTGACTGAGAGAAAAATGCCCGCCAAGCCTGCCTATTTGAGGCGAAAGCATGGAGATACCTACAGCAGCAATGGAAGCAAACCACCATGAAATTTTAAGTTCAGTAAATATCAGGAATATGAAAAAGGCAGCCAGCACAATTGATAAAAGCATACTCAGGTTGATAATCCCGACGATATAGGGACGCACATCAATTCCTATCTGACTCATCATTTTTACCGGGATGGTGATCATCGGCTGACAATCGGCAAAGAAAGCCATTTCACCATACGGATAATTTTGAATATTGGCCCTAAAAAGGGTGCTGTCGTGGTGAAGGTGATATACAGAAGCAGCATAGGATTTCAAGCCATCGCCAGAAGGTGAAAAGTAAACATTGTTTGGGTCTTTCATCAAAGGTCCCAGAAAAATGTACAAAACAGCAAAGCTCAACACAAGGGTAAGTAAAATGCCCTTTCTGAAATTTTCCATTACATGCAGGATTATTGTTACACAAAAAGTATATTTACAAATTAAAAGATAATAAATGGAAACCCGAAAGAAAATATCTGTTATTGTACCATGTTTCAATGAGGAAGAAAGTCTGGAAACATTCAATAAAACGCTGCTTCAATTTTTACCTGTAAACTATGATTACGAGATTATTTATGTGAACGATGGTAGTCGCGACAATACATTTCAGGTCATTTTAACACTGGCAAAAGAAAATCAGTACATCAAATACATTTCATTTTCGCGAAATTTTGGGCATCAAAACGCATTAAAGGCCGGTTACGATTTTGCTTCCGGCGATTGTGCCATCAGCCTCGATGCCGATTTGCAGCACCCGCCCGCTATTATTCCTGAATTGATTGCCAAATGGGAAGAAGGATTTGAAATTGTGAATACCATCCGGTCCGATCACGATAGTATTTCATATTCAAAGAAAATATCGTCCGGAATTTTTTATCATATCATGCGGAAATTATCGGAGGTGAACATTGAACCCAGAATGGCAGATTTTCGCCTGATTGACAAAAAAGTGTTAAAACAATTAAAACTGTTTCCCGAAAATTTCCTGTTTTTCCGTGGCATTATTCCGTGGATGGGATTCCGGCAGACAGTCGTTCCATTTAAAGCCAACGAACGGTTTGCAGGAACAACCAAATATACCTTTAAAAAGATGGTGAAATTCGCCACCACAGGGGTAACCGCTTTTAGTGTAAAACCGCTGCGGCTCTCGATCTACCTCGGATTTATGTTTGCTTTTCTTGCTTTTCTGTATGGGTTGTATGTCACTTATGCCTACCTTTTTACCAATCAGTCAGTAACCGGTTGGACTTCGGTAATCCTGAGCGTTTTGTTTGTCGGAGGTATTAATTTGCTGATGCTCGGTATTATTGGTGAATATCTTGGCAAACTTTTCATTGAAAACAAACGAAGGCCAAACTACCTGATTTCTGAAACCAATTTGGTTGAATAGCATAAATAAATGAAGAATGACAGATAAATTGTCCATATCTCTAAATGAATTTGAAAATCGGATTTTTACAATTCGTTTAACACAAGTAATGATTGACAGTCATTTGGCAGAGATGTATAATGTTGAAACTAAAGTTTTTAATCAAGCAGTAAGACGAAATATTGAACGATTTCCAGCATCTTTCCGGTTTCAACTTACCGAAAATGAATGGAGTTCTCTAAGGTCACAAATTGTGACCTTAGAGAAAGGACCAGGACAACACCGAAAATACCTTCCATTTGCATTTACAGAACAAGGTGTGGCGATGCTTTCAGCGATACTTCGCAGCGAAACCGCCATAATGGTAAGTATCCAAATCATGAATGCCTTTGTTGAAATGCGCAAGCTGGTTTTGAAAAATGCCGATCTTTTCCACCGATTAGACAAATTAGAAATCAAACAAATAGAAACAGATCAAAAATTCGAACATATTTTTAAAGCCTTGGAAAGTAGGGATCAAACACCCAATAAAGGTATCTTTTTTGAAAACCAAGTATTTGATGCTTATACCCTTGTTTCGAATATTATTAAAAAGGCTGAAATTTCTATTGTTTTGATTGACAATTATATTGATGAATCTATTCTGACTCTATTATCAAAAAGAATGGAAGCCGTAAAAGCCACGATTTATACAAAACAGATAAATAAACAGTTACATTTAGATATAAAAAAGCATAATGAGCAATACCCCGCAATTGAAATAAAAATATTTGCGGACAGCCACGATAGGTTTCTGATCATTGACGAACGGGAATTATACCACATTGGGGCTTCGCTCAAAGATTTGGGAAAGAAATGGTTTGCTATATCAAAAATGGATTCTTTAACAATAGAAGTGCTTAATAAATTAAAAGCGATTGAAAACATTACCAAACAAGTGAACTAAACCCATGGAAAAAGGACAACAGATTCTTCTTGATTATTTCGAAAGCATAGCCCCAAAACGGGACAAATGGAAAAGAAGAAACCGGTTTTACCAAAAAACCATCGAACAACAATTTTCCTTCATCATTCCTGAAGGATCTACTGTACTGGAACTTGGCTGCTCAACCGGTGATTTGCTGAATGCTGTAAAGCCAGGCAAAGGCATTGGGGTCGATTTCTCGTCAACTGCAATAAATATCGCCAAACAGAAATACCCGCACCTTGAATTTTATCTGGCCGATGCACATGATTTTACCCCCAACGTGGCCATCGACTATATCATTGTTTCCGATCTGATCAGCTCGTTGTGGGATGTGCAGGCTTTTTTCCGAAGAGTGAGGACTTATGTAACACCGCGCACTAAAATCATCATTTCAAGTTATAATCACCTTTGGGAACCTTTTTTAAAACTAGGCGAAACCATTGGCCTGAAAGCCAAACAGCCGCTCCAAAACTGGCTTTCGACCAAGGATATTGAAAATGTGCTGCACCTCGAGAATTTCGAGATCGTCAAAGTGGAAAGGAAACTTCTTTTCCCAAAGTATATTCCGGTTTTCAACTTCATTGTGAACAAGTTTTTTGCAAATCTGCCAGCAATAAACAACCTTGATCTGATCAAATTCATAAGTGTCCGACCTGTTTATTCCGAGCCCAAAGAATTTTCGGTAACCATTGTTGTTCCGGCCCGCAATGAAAAGGGGAACATGGAAAACGCAATCAAACGGACTCCAAAATTCGGATCTCACCAGGAGTTTATTTTTATTGAAGGGCATTCCAGTGATGGTACTTATGAGGAAATGTTGAGGGTGCAGGAAGCCTATCCTGAAGTTGATATGAAAGTAATGAGGCAAACCGGAAAAGGGAAGGGAAATGCTGTGCGCGAAGCTTTCGACACGGCTACCTGCGACATTCTGATGATCCTCGATGCCGACCTGACCACACCGCCCGAAGATATGCCCAAATTTTATGATGCCTTGCGCGATAACAAAGGCGAATTTATAAACGGTTGCCGCCTTGTTTATCCAATGGACAAAGAGGCGATGCGTTTTCTTAATTTCCTCGCAAATAAATTCTTTGGCTGGTTTTTCTCCTATCTGCTTGGTCAACAACTGAAGGATACGCTTTGCGGAACAAAGGTGCTTTTCCGCAACGACTATGAAAAGATCATTGCCAACCGGAAATATTTTGGCGATTTCGATCCTTTTGGCGATTTCGACCTGCTTTTTGGAGCTGCCAAACTGAACCTGAAAATTACCGAAGTAATTGTGCGCTACCGCGACCGTGAATACGGATCGACTCAGATCAGCCGCTTCAGCCACGGCTGGCTGCTGATTAAGATGAGCCTGTTTGCCGCAAGGAAAATCAAATTCAAATAAAAGATCGGAATGAATTTTTTCAAAAAGAACTTCAGTATAGCTGTCATTCCATTGTTGGTAGTGGCCTGGGGTATTTTTTAAAGTTCGTTTTTTAATCCGTTTTACTCCAATTCGGTAGATCCTGAATTTCCCTATTTGATAAATGGACTGAACTGTGCCATTCTCAAATTCAACTACATCGGCCACATAGACCATCCAGGTACACCATTTCAGGTTTTTAATGGTATAGTGATCAGAATTACCCATTTGATTTCAGGAAAAGGGGATATTGCGCAGGATGTTTTTGCCCGGCCGGAACTCTATCTGAATGCCATTTCGAATTCCATGTTATTGATTCTGGCTTTGTTGATCTTTGCTGTAGGGTTCATCGGAATAAAACGAAAAATCCCTTTCTGGCAAATTGCCATTTTGCAAGCAACATGTTTCTATACCAGTGATCTGGTATGGTTTTTCGCCCGCGTGAACCCCGACCGGTTTTTCATGATTGTGGGATTAATCTTTATATTGGTTTATCTGAAACATGGATACGAAAACCAGTTGTCGCGGAAATTTGCGCTGTGGAGTGGGGTAGTGATTCTCGATCTCGCTTTTTCTTTCAAAAATAATGTTGAAGAAAAGCCGGTTAATTTTAGCCAGTTTCCTGCTGCCACTTCTTTTCATCCTTATTACATTCGTTAAAGTCAAGGACGATTATGCCGTCATTTCAGAAATAGTCGATCATCGTGTAAAAATCAGGACTTTTGTTGAGGCAGAGATTTCGAAAGAGGATTTCTGGTTTGTTCAACCTACCTGGGAGGGCGCTCCGTTTGTTGAAAATGCCATCATTTACGGGCTAAGTTATTGCGGTCACCGAATAGATTATATGCCTCAGCTGATGGCCGTAAATCCGAACATTGTAACTTACGAATACAACAACGATGAGGTGAAATTGTGGCGCGGCGCTCCTGTAAAGCTTGATAGCGTGGTGGCAACCGGCAAAAATATACACATCTACTCCTCACCGGGACGACAGGCTTCAATATTGTTACAGTTGGTAAACGATGCTGCCGCCCGCAACAACATTCAGCTATCAGTTGATACCATTTATTCTGACAGCGAAACGAAGCATGAAATTATCAGGGCGAAAGCCATGAACTCAAGTTCCGGTTGGCAACCCGGCTATGCCAAGGCAAATGATCGTCAAAGCAAGATTAACGAATATATTGAGGCCATAAAAAGTTCGCCCGAATGGTTTGAACAAGTAAAAGCGAAGGCAATCCAAAAGAACATTCCGCTTGATTCGATGATCTTGCTCGATGCCATACACATGACAAATGTGGTGAAGTAGTGTTTTCCTAATTAAAATTTCAAGGTATTCCAGAATTTCATCCAACTCATTGGCGTATCCCACCACATTCCTGAATTGTATCGGAACCCAAACTGGATGTTATAGAGGATAAATACAATAATTACTGCACTCAATGCGATCTTCAGCGGCTTCGGCATTTCTTTGATTTTACTGATGACCAATGCCAGTGGTACAGCCAGAAATGGGAGAAAATCAATCATCGCCCTATGTCCGACAGCCGCGCCGAATGTTGGAAACCACCAACTGGCATTCACATAAATAGAGAAAAACAAAATCAGTAAAACGGCCAGGCTATTCATTTGCTTTTTCCATAACTGAATAAATAAACCGGCCAAGGCAAACATCACGATTGGTGTGTAGGTTAACCAGCCATTGAATTTTCCGAAAAGGACAATCCCGAATTTAGGAGTCATCCAGAATGGGAAACCATAGTTCTGATAGGAATAAACCAGACCAGCTATTAGAAACAGCCAGCCATACTTAACCAATTTACTAAATTCTGATTTTTTGATTTCAGTATGAAAAAAACTATCATTGTGTCAAATAAACACATTAAGATTTTAAACTTAAATAAAAATGAGAAAACAAATTCTTGTTTACATTGCATTTTTTGTAATGGCCAGCTCTAATTCATTCGCCCAGCAAGCTTTATGGGGCGCAGCAGCTATCATTTCTCCTGAAGTGAAAGAAGAAGACAATACTGTAATCTTCCGGTTTCAGGCACCTGATGCAAAGGAGGTTAAAATTTCAGGAGACTGGATGCCCGCTCAGGGTTGGGTTCCCGGTTCGGAAGCCATGAGCAAAGACGAAAAGGGAATTTGGAGCTATACAACCAAACCACTTGAACCTGATCTTTACAGCTATTCATTTCTTGTTGACGGTTTAAAAACTACCGACCCGAACAATGTTTATCTGATTCGCGACGTGGCTTCATTAACCAATGTTTTTATGGTGAATGGTGATAAAGGCGATCTATATAAAGTGAACAAAGTTCCTCACGGAACGGTTGCCCGCCGCTGGTACGACTCTCCCGGAAACGCAATGACCCGGCGAATGACCGTTTATACCCCGGCAGGATACGAAACCAGCAAAGAGAAATATCCGGTTCTGTATTTGTTGCATGGAATGGGAGGCGATGAAGAGGCCTGGATTGCTCTTGGCCGTACTTCGCAAATCCTCGACAACCTGATTGCACAGAGAAAAGCCAAACCCATGATTGTGGTAATGTCCAACGGAAATGTGGCTCAGGAAGCTGCTCCGGGAGAATCGGGCTTGGGAATGTACAAGCCCACTTTCCAGTTGCCCAATACAATGGATGGCAAGTTTGAAGAAACCTTCACTGATGTTATCAAATTCGTGGAAAGTAATTACAGGGTGAAAGCTGAAAAATCGGAACGTGCAATTGCGGGTCTATCGATGGGCGGTTATCATTCGCTGCACATTTCAAGATATTATCCCAACACTTTCGATTATGTAGGTTTATTTTCAGCAGCCATTATGCCCGATGCAAAAGTGACTTCGAAAGTTTATGCAGACATCGACGGAACGCTAAATGCACAAATGAAAAACGGGTACAAACTTTATTGGATTGGCATCGGCAAAACTGATTTTTTATTCAAATTCAACGAAGAATACCGTGCAAAACTGGATGAAATGGGCATGAAATACGTCTATCGTGAAAGTGAAGGCGGACATACCTGGACCAACTGGCGTGTTTATTTGTCGGAATTTGCACCATTACTTTTCCAATAAAAGAGTAGCGATTTATATTGAATATCGCCCTTTTGGCAAGCTTGCTTTTAGCCTTTGGATGCAGTCCGAAATGGTCAGGAACTGACAAAGGAACATTCAAACTGATCAGTAATGAAGGTGGACAAACGCTGGGCTATTCATCCAATTCAGGAGTCAAAATCCTAATGGTTGATCGTCTGGCTTTTAAAGACCTGAACAAAAACGGAAATCTCGACCCTTATGAAGACTGGCGCTTGCCAGTTGACGAACGCGCCAAAGACCTGACCTCCAAAATGTCGGTTGAGCAAATTGCCGGACTGATGTTGTACAGCGGACATCAGGCTATTCCGGTGATGGGCGCCGGACGTTTCAGCGGAACTTATAACGGAAAACCGTTTGCCGAAAGTGGTGCCATGGCCAGCGCGTTATCTGCCGAGTTTAATGCAGGTGCTGGCGGTAAAATATCGATGTGGCCCGGAACGCTGGGTATTGCCGCATCGTTCGATCCGCAGTTAATGAAACAGTTTGGTGAAATTGCCGCTGCCGAATACCGGGCATTGGGAATTGCCACTGCACTTTCACCTCAAATTGATTTGGGCACCGAACCTCGCTGGAGCCGTTTCAACGGAACCATGGGCGAAGATCCAAATCTGACTACCGACATGGCCAGGGCTTATGTCGATGGTTTTCAGACTTCAACAGGTGCAACAGAAATTTCAGGAGGCTGGGGCTACAAAAGTGTAAACGCGATGGTAAAACACTGGCCGGGCGGCGGTCCTGAAGAAGGTGGACGCGACAGGCATTTTGGCTATGGCGCTTATGCCGTTTATCCGGGCAACAATTTGAAAGATCACCTGAAACCTTTTACCGAAGGGGCTTTCAAACTTGAAGGTGCAACCGGAACGGCTTCGGCAGTAATGCCTTATTACACAATTTCTTATATATAGATCAGTTTCAGGGAAAATGTTGGGGAGTTGAAAATATGACCGAAGCCGAACGCCACTACAAAGCCATAGAGGCGGGAGTTGACCAGTTTGGCGGCAACAACGAAATGGGGCCGGTGATTGAAGCCTACCAAATGGGCGTTTCCGAACATGGAGAAGAATTTATGCGCCAGCGGTTTGAGCAGTCGGCAATTCGTTTGCTCCGGAATCTTTTCAGGGTTGGGCTTTTCGAAAACCCGTATCTCGATGTTTCTGAAACCGAAAAAACGGTGGGCAGTCCTGATTTTATGAAAGCCGGATATGCGCGCGAAACCAGCATTGCCGGAGGAAGCCCGTTGGAAAGTTTCACCAACCGCTCATACAAAGGGAAAACCACGGTAGCTTCAAATATTCAGGATATGAAAACCGTTGAGGAACAATTCGAAGATGTTCCGCGCGATATGAAATGTTATGTTGATTCTGAAGGCAATACCTACGATTTTGCGTTTGGCTTGAACTGGACCGGAATGATCAATGATGCAAGGGGTTCGAAATACAGGCAATAATGAATGGCATTTTATTTTTCGAGGTTATATGAGTATTGATTTGTAAATAAAAGGTTTGTATTATATTTATCCTCTCGAAAAATAAAGTTTATTCCAACTAAAAAAAATAGAGATTATGGGAACGTTTAATAACAGAAGAGAGTTTTTGAAAATTACGGCAGCAGGCGCCATTGGCCTGACGGTACTTGGCCCCATTGCCTGCAAACCAGCAGCAATTGACAGAAAAAGCTTTGGCGTTGGCATTCAGTTGTACACCCTTCGCGATGCCATGACTGCAGATGCTCTTGGCTCATTGAAAAAATTATCAGACCTTGGTTATAAAAACCTCGAACTCGCTAATTATTCAGATGGCAAGTTTTATGGCTTTGCCCCAAAAGAACTAAAGAAGATTGCCAATGATTTGGGCATGGAGATTCTGAGCAGCCATACCCAGGTTGAAGCGGCAGGGATCACAGTTGACAATGCTCAGAAAATGGCTGAGGACCATGCCGAGCTTGGAGTAAAATATTGTGTCCAGCCATGGGTGAACGAACCAGACCGTAACATTGAATCGTACAAAAAAATGATTGGCGATTGGAATGAAGTTGGAAGGATTATGAAAGGGGTGGGGATTCAGTTTGGGTACCACAACCATAATTTTGAATTCGCAAATATCGATGGAATCGTGCCCTACTATGATATATTTATGCCTGAAATGGACACTGATCTGATTACCATGGAACTAGACCTTTTCTGGGCAAACAAAGCCGGTCAGGATCCGGTAGAGATGTTTGACAAATACCCTGGCCGTTTCCAGCTTTTGCACTTTAAAGACATGAAAACCAACGAAGCGCCATTTTTTGATGTAATTAAAGATGATGTTTGTTCTGTTGGTGCTGGTGTAATTGATTTCAAAAAGATACTGGCTGCAAAAGAAGTTGCAGGAATGAAATACCTGTTTGTTGAAGACGACAACCAGGGTAACGGAAATACTTTTGAGGAGCTTGAAATAAGCATCAATAACCTTACAACTAAAATTTTGGTGTAAACTATTTTGGCAGTTTACGATTCTGATTAAAATTAAATCTGAAACGTAAAGGCTATTTTATATTTAGTTTGGAAAGTTTATAGTTGTAAATAGATGATTTTCAGTTATCTATTTGAAAATATCAAAATAAATGAAAAAATCCCTTAATTTCGGTTGAGGGATTTTTTCGTTTTTTGCGACATATAAGTACAAGACAAAATTATGCAACGACAAAACATACCGTGGGAGGCAATTTCAGCAAAGTTAAAAAAGGATGCTGATCAGGAGCAGAAAAAGCAAATTCAGGATTGGCTGGAGGATTCGCCCGAACATCCGCTGATTTTATCGGAAATCTTGAATACATGGGCGGTCACCAAAAATAAAACAGAATTCTATCAGCCTGACATGACCATCAACTGGCAAAAACTGATGAAACGGATCAATTATCAACTAAAACAAAAAGTAGTTCTTCAGGATAAACTTATATCGGACTTAAAACCCGGACAGCAATTGATTTATGACGATGGGAAATATTATTTGCAGAAAGCCGAAAACCTTGAAGCGCTGACAGCCTGGCCGAACAACATGCTGATATTCGATAACCAGCCTTTCGAAGAAGTGATCCATTACCTGGAGAAATGGTACGGGGTGAAAATCCAGCTCGATCATTCGTTGTATTACAGTCACAACTATACATTTAAAGTAAAAACCGAAAGTTTGCGCGAGGTGATGGAACTGATTTCAGTAATTACACCCATTCAGTATCACATTGAAGGAGAACAAGTAACCATTAAATACAAAAAAATGAGGTAATTCAAAATCAAAAAAAACAGGAAGCGTTCGAGGCTCCCTGTTCTAAGTTAGTTTTATTGTTGAACCGAATTTGAGATGCAAAATGGCTTTCTGAGAAAAAGTACCGCATCAAAAATTCAAAAACTAAATCATTCAAAATTATGAAAAAAAAATTAATGCACGTGTGTTGGCGAAATCCGATGGCACAAAAAATTCTTTTATCTATGCGACTAACGCTATTCCTAATGGTACTGAGTGTTTTCACTGCTTATTCAAGCAGTTATGCACAAAAAACCAAACTTAACCTGAACGTTAAAAACACTCAGGTTAAAGAAGTCCTGAACGCGATCGAAAACCAGAGCGAATTCTTTTTCATGTACGACAACAAACAGGTTGACGTTGAGCGTAAGGTGAACCTGGAAGTAAACTCGATGAACATCGATCAGGTACTTCAAAAACTGTTTGAAGGTACAACAACCAATTTTAAGGTTGTAAACAGGCAAATCCTGCTTTTCTCTGAAAATGTGAACAGTATCTTTTCGGAACAAGCCAGTAAATGCCCACAACATCGTATTTGGCGCGTATAAACCAGCGGTTATGGCGAGGGCGATTGCTCCTGACGGGAAATGGGGGGCACAACTCGATTCCAATTTATTTGCCGCCAACAACGAGGATCGCATCCGATTTGCGAAGAATGGATGTGATGCGAATTCACTGGTTGGCGATCCTCTTTTTGTGGATGCAGAAAATGGCGATTTCAGGGTGAAAGAAAGTTCTCCAGCGTTTCAAATTGGATTTGAAAATTTTCCGATGAACGAATTTGGAGTTACTTCTGAAAAACTGAAAAAAATGGCCAAACAACCTGCTATTCCTGTCTTGTTAACCAATCAGAAAGACAATTCAGGTCAAACCTATCAATGGTATGGCGCTATGTTCAAGAACGTGGAAACATTGGGCGAACAATCTGCTGCCGGGTTGCCTGAAATAAGTGGTATCATTTTATTGGATGTTCCTGGCAATTCGGCTGTGGCGAAATCTGGTTTAAAAGTTGGCGATGTGATAATGCAATGTCAGGAAGTGAAAATCATGAATTTTAAACAATTGCAACAGGTAGCTAAGGATTTCAGTATATGCCTGAACTAAAATTAGTGGTTCAGCGAAATCAGGTCATGGAAACGGTGATGTTTGGGATACAATAGTATAAGTTTTAAGTTGAGATAATACTTTTACAGTGACCCGAATGGATTACCAGCGTTAAAATTTTAACGTGCCTAAGCTACACTTTACCTGTTTCACAACAGATTTTTGGTTTCGCAAAGCTTTGCGACCGGCAATGGTAATAAGCCCTGTTGATATTCTTGTTTTGATTAATGACTTTTGCATAAAATAACTCGCTATAAATTAATAACATGACTAAACAAATTTTTATTCTGGTTTTTATTCTTTTCTCCGGAATGTATTACTCATGCAATCAAGCCAAAACAGATACAAATAATAAACGAAATAAAACAAACTTATGAAAAACCTGATCATTTTCCTGATGGTGTTCCAATTTGCTTTTGCTTTTGCCCAATCGCCAAACAAGTTGTGGTACAACCAACCTGCACAGTTTTTCGAAGAAAGCCTGGTAATCGGAAACGGCAAAACCGGAGCTTCGGTTTTTGGTGGGGTTGAATCCGACAAAATTTTCCTGAACGATGCCACGCTTTGGTCGGGAGGGCCAGTCGATAGGAACATGAATGCAGAAGCCTACAAAAACATTCCTGCCATCCGCCAAGCGTTGAAAAATCAGGATTATAAGTTGGCAGACCAGTTGCAACGCAAGGTCCAGGGCAAATATTCCGAATCGTATGCGCCGCTTGGAACAATGTTTCTTGATGTAAAAACCAACGGAAAACCACGGAATTATTACAGGGGACTGAATATTTCCGATGCCGTTTCGAAAGTAAGTTACGAGGTTGACGGCGTGAAATACACACGTGAATACTTTGTTTCGTATCCAGATCAGGTAATGGTTATTAAACTAACAAGCAGTAAAAAAGGAGCGCTGAACTTTGATATCCGTTTCGAAAGTTTGTTGAAATTTCAGGTAAAATCAGACAATAAAACACTGGTTGTGAGCGGATATGCCCCTTCGTTTGCACGGCCGGGTTATTTGGGAAATGCCCCCGGAGCAGTGCTTTTCGATGAAAACAAAGGGACCCGGTTTTCAGCCTTGTTTTCAATTAAAAATACCGATGGGACTATTGCCCAAACCGACACCACTTTGGGGGTGAAAGGAGCAACCGAAGCTTTGATCTTTGTTTCAACCGCCACCAGCTTTAATGGGTTCGATAAAGATCCGGTGACGGAAGGGTTGGACAATAAAGCCATTGCCCTTGAACAACTGAAAAAAGCTTCGGATAAAACTTATAAGCAGTTGAAGCAGGCCCATCTGGCCGATTATCAAAAATATTATAGCCGGGTAGATTTGAACCTGGGCAAAACCGCTGCCCCCAACCTTCCAACTGATGAACGGCTGAAACGATATGCCGAAGGAAAAGAGGATAAAAATCTAGAAATCCTTTACTTTCAATTTGGGCGCTATTTGCTCATCAGCAGTTCGCGCACCTCTGGTGTTCCGGCCAATTTGCAGGGAATCTGGAACCCTCATATCCGTCCGCCATGGAGCAGCAACTACACCCTCAATATCAATGCCCAGGAAAACTATTGGCTGGCCGAAAATACCAACCTTTCAGAGATGCACCAACCCATGCTCTCGTTCATAAAAAATATTTCTGAAACGGGAAAAATTACAGCTAAAACTTTTTTTGGGGTTGAAAAGGGTTGGACGGCCTGTCACAATTCCGATATCTGGGCGATGAGCAATCCCGTTGGCGATTTTGGTGGCGGCGATCCGGTTTGGGCCAACTGGTACCTGGGCGGGGCCTGGCTCAGCACCCATTTGTGGGAGCACTACCAATTCACACAAAACAAGGAGTGGCTCAAAAACGAAGGTTATGAACTGATGCGCGGTGCGGCAGAATTTTGCCTGGGTTGGTTAGTCGAAGACAAAAACGGCAAGCTGATTACTTCGCCATCAACTTCACCCGAAAACCGTTACGTAAACAGTGACGGTTTTCATGGTGCAACCTTGTACGGGGCAACATGCGATCTGGCGATGATCCGCGCTTGTTTGCAGCAATTCATCGATGCCTCCAAAGTATTGAATACCGATGCTGAAATGCGCAAACAAATGGAAGATGCATTGGCCCGTTTACTTCCTTATCAGATAGGTAAAAAAGGCAATTTGCAGGAGTGGTACTACGATTGGGAAGATGAAGATCCGCAACACCGGCACCAAACGCATTTGTTTGGCCTCCACCCCGGACATCAGATTACTCCATATACAACTCCTGAATTGGCTGATGCCTGCCGTAAAACCCTTGAAATCAAAGGCGATGAAACCACAGGTTGGTCGAAAGGATGGCGTATCAATCTTTGGGCACGGCTTGGCGATGGGAACCGTGCATACAAAATGATCCGTGAACTGATGAAATACGTGGACCCCGATGGTTTGCGAACCAATTACAGCGGCGGTGGAGGCACTTATCCAAACCTGTTCGACGCGCACCCACCGTTCCAAATTGATGGCAACTTTGGTGGTGCGGCAGCATTTGCCGAAATGCTGGTACAGTCGAACGACACTGAAATTCGCTTACTGCCTGCCTTGCCCGAAGCATGGGAAACTGGCTCAGTAAAAGGAATTTGTGCGCGGGGCGGTTTTGTTGTTGACCTGAACTGGGAAAATGGCAAACTGAAAACCGCTAAAATCACGAGCCGATCAGGAAATCCATGTAAAGTTATTTATGGCGAAAAAGCCAGTAATGTAAAAATTGGCAAAGGCAAGATGGTTGAACTTAAATTCTAACACAGCTATAATGAAAAAAAAAATATCCTGTGCTTTATTTGTTGCACGGCATTGGTGGCGACGAGTTTGAGTGGTTGCGCCACGGCCATCCCGAAATTATTCTCGATAATTTGTATGCCAAAAACAAAATTGCCCCGATGATTGTGGCGCTTCCCAATGGGCGGGCCATGAAAAACGACCGCGCTGAAGGGAATGTTTTTGAACCCGAAAAGGCTGCATCGTTCGCCACATTTGAGAAAGATTTGCTGAACGACCTGATTCCCTTTATCGAAGCGACTTACCCGGTAATCAAGAATCGTGAAAGCCGCGCGTTGGCCGGACTTTCGATGGGAGGCGGCCAGTCGCTCAATTTCGGTTTGGGCAACTTCGACACTTATATCAGAATAACTATTCCCTTTTTTATCCAATCAGCCACTATCGCGTTTTGTGACGGCTCTCTCCATGCTTCACTTTTTTTATACATTTGCAGCCTCGTTTAATGAATTAAAACACCTTATTATTGTGAATGATGGCTATTGAAAAAGGAATATTTCAGCGTACCGAATTACTGCTGGGCAAAGAGGTGATGGAAAAGATAGTGTCGAAAAACGTCATTATCTTCGGAATTGGGGGAGTTGGAAGCTGGTGCGCCGAAAGCCTTGTGCGAAGCGGAATCTGCAGGTTGACCATCGTTGATTCGGACCTGATTTGCATTACCAACATCAACCGCCAATTACATGCCACCACCCAAACTGTTGGCGAAGTAAAAACCGAAGCCTTGAAAAACCGGTTACTCGAAATCAATCCTTCGGCCGAAATACAAACCATTCAGAAAATATACGAACCTGAAACCTCCGATTCGTTCGGACTTGATTCTTACGATTTTATCATCGATGCCATCGATAGTTTGAGCAACAAAATCCACTTGATCCGTAAAGCGACCCGAACACATGCAACATTCTTTTCGTCAATGGGCGCTTCGCTGAAACTTGACCCAACCAAAATACGTGTGGCAGAATTCTGGAAAGTGAAAGGATGCCCGCTCGGCCACATTGTGCGGAAAAAGATGCGCAAAGGTGATTTGCCGGCGAAGGAATTTATGTGCATTTACAGCGAGGAACTGCTCGAAAACAAAGGCGCAGGATCATCATGTGGAACAGATAAATGTTTGTGCCCCAAATTGAAAAATGCACCCGGCGATCCGGAACTGGCCGATCATGAATGGTGCAGCCAGAAAGCAGTGATCAACGGAACAGTTGCCCACATTACCGCCATTTACGGCTTTACCATTGCCGGATTGGTAATTCAAAGCATTTACAACGAAGAATAATAAAACCAGGAAATGATAAAGGTGTGTGTTGAAAAGACTGAATATCACAAGACCAATCACATGTTAAATAAACGGAAAAATCAGCTTGTTAATATTTTTTCTATCGAGTTCCGTTCTTTTTCAGAAAGCGAATCCATTTCTTTCAGGGCATGTTGAATTTTGGTCTTAAAATTCCAGCAGGTCATTTGGCGCAACGAAAGGCGGCGCCCAAATTCGTATGATGAAACATCCTCTTTACCTTTGCATACCTGATAGGCGATATAGAAAGCTTTGCTGATCGGAAATTTAACGCCATGAAAAATGGTTCCGTTCGTAGCGGTTTCTTTGGCTTTACATTTCGTACAGCGGCACGAAAAGGGTTCTTTTCCGGGACAAGAATTGGTATTACCGCATTTCTTACACACAAAACCATTAGTCCATTTTATCCCTGCCAAAAATTTCAGGCACTTATCATCATTTGTGAACATTTCTTAATCCCCCTACCTACTCGATTATTCAAATTTAAACAGTTTCTAAAGGTTGGTAACAATCCAACCTTTAGAAACTTGAGTAAGTTGTTTTGATCAGATAAATTTAAATCCGAGCGAGAAAGTTAAGGTATTACCTTTATTGGTGAAACCAATGTTCGAAACATTTGTATTTGCGTCAGAAATGTTTGTAAGTCCCCATTCGTAACGAACATCAAAAGTGAGCATTCCGATATCAGCTCCGGCTCCTAACTGCCAGTCCCAAATGTTGTTTTTGTAATTTTTAGTGTCATAAAGACCAGCTGAAACGCCATCATATGTGACATTACTGCTTTTCATAGGAAATGACATGGCAGGTCCGGTAAAAGCACGAATTGAAGCGAGCTTCAGATCGAACAGCTTAAATCCTATTAAAACCGGAATCTGAATAGTCTTTAGTTTAACTGACTGACTGATTATTATACCGCTGGTTGATGTTGATTGGCCATTTCTTACACAATACAATAGTTCAGGTTGCAGATAAATTTTTGTGCCGAATCTGGCAAAGGCACCAAGGTTATAACCTGCTTTTGCATCTGAAATGAAATCTTTGTAGGTCACATTGCCGACAGAGGAAGAATAGTTGTCAGTATTAATTTTACTTGAATTAATGCCTGCCTTTATGCCGAGTGAGAATGGCAATTGTGCATAAGTCGACAGAACCACTGT
>JANONW010000345.1:0-23125 GCA_031421065.1 Prolixibacteraceae bacterium | reverse complement strand
TTGTATAACAACACTTTGATGCTCGAACGATTTATGTGCATGTTTGCTATAAACCCAAACACACCAAAAAATCAAAAAATTGTCAAAGAACTATTGGATTATGGCAAAATTGCCGCTTAAAATTTACCGAAGTATTGTTCTCAACAAATGCTTTTAAAGTAAGGTCTGTTTTTATTCCATTATATTGATCAACAATATCCTGTACCGTAAATGGCTTATTTCTATTTTCCAACATCAGAATAATAGCTTCCAAATCGTTTACTTTAGTTTTTATTTGGGCGATTAATAGTCCTTGATTCGGATGTCTGCTGTTTGGTAACCCTTGTTTTTTATTCCATTGTGTTGTAGATGCAGAATGACCTATTGAAATTGTTTTACGCTTTAAATCTTTGATGATTGACATTAATATCGGATGTGAACCATCTTTTAATGTTTTATGAGTGTAAAGAAGCGCCTTAACTGATGCCATGATTGTTTTGGTTGAAATATGGTTGAAATAATAAGTTCAAATGTATTCAATTTATTTCATATATTTGCAAAACAACAATCATTAAATGTCAGTATATAAAGAATATATGAGAATAATTCTGAAATGGCTTGAAATAAAATACCCGCTTCCCAAGCTGAGGGTCGCGGGTTCGATCCCCGTTTCCCGCTCTTCATTATCAGGGACTTATAAATTTAATATTTTCGAGTCCTTTTTATTTGCACCAAAACTTGGTCATAGAACAATGCTGTCAATTGCCTTCCCCAAAGCCGCATCTTTAAATTCGGGTATCGCTGTTCCTTCCACTCTAAAGATACTTACATCAGTTATACCAATAAAACCAAGAATCGCTTTTAAATATGGACCTGCAAAATCGTAAGGTTGCATGTCCCCTTCTGAATAAATTCCTCCTGATGCAATTGCGATATAGACCTTTTTCCCACTCACCAAACCTTCGTATCCCTTTTCACTCATATTGAAAGTAACTCCGATCCTGACAATATGGTCAATCCAGGCTTTTAATGTTGAATGAATGCTAAAATTATAAAAAGGAGCACCTATCACGATTGTATCTGCCTCCATGATTTCACGTATCGATTCATCAGAATGACGGATCGCTTCAATATTTTCTGGCGTTCGGTATTGCACCGAAGTGAAAAATGAAGTTATCTCTGCTTCTTCCAGATGGGGATATTGTTTTTCGACCAGATTACTTTCCTTAACAGTACTACCAGGATAAGTGGCCGTAATTTTTTCGACAATAGCATTGCCAAGCTGAATACTAAATGACTCTGAGCCTCTTGGACTTGAAATTACATGTAATATTTCTGCTCCTCAGTTCAATTGATAGCAAACCAACTGTTGCAAATAGCGGATATACAATTTGCCGTTGGCTACAACTGGAACTGTCCAAGCAGGGTGTTTTACCTCGTCGATAGCAGATCTAATTTCACTTACCTGAATAAATACTGAAGGATCTGGTTTTACAAGGAATAAATTCCCCTTGATATCCAGACAAATCAAACGGCCATCCACAAAGGTTGTTGTTCCCTGACCAATCTCACTAGTGCTCCACATCTCTTTTCCACTCGAAAGTTCAATGCATTTAAACTGGCCTTTATTTCTGGAACTTTCGCCGGAATATCCGTAAATGTAGCCATCAATCAGTATTGGATCTGAGTGTTGTGCTTCCATCAGATTGTTTTTCCAAAGTACCGAATATCCGTTTTCTGTGACCTGAAGAGCTTCGCAGCCCATTTTGTATCCTGAAGTATGAAACACAATGTCGTTGAAAACGATTGGCGTCGTTGCATTTACGTTATAGTTAGTCAGCCATGGAACTGTCCATAACAATTTGCCATCAGCTGCATTCAGGCAGGAAAGACCAGTGCCATGATAAATCAGGAGTTTCACTTCATCATTTATATTCATTGTGATTGCGGCAGCGTAACCGGCTTCACCTTCCATTGATTTCCAGAGCAGATCGCCCGTTAATTTATCGTAAGCAATAACCAGGGCAGTGCCCCCGCCCTGAACAATTACCATATTTTCGAATACAAGCGGTGTGGTCGAAAAGCCCCATGTTGGTTCTGCCCCTCCTTCATCCTTTACATTTTTACGCCAAAGGAGTTTGCCGTCTTCCAGTTGCCAGCAAACCAGGTCACCGCTACGGCCAAAAGTATAGACTTTATCTTCACTGATAAATGGTGTGGCACGCGAGCCTGGTCCGTGGCTGCTGGCTGCCTCCGCTTCATAAGATCCCATCCAAATCAGTTCTCCGTTATCCGGGTTAATGCAAAATACCAGATCATTTTTATCGTCCCTGCCCGGAACGATCAGCCGGTTTCCCTGAACAACCGGCGCTGCCCATGAAGCCGTGGCTTTGTCCTGACACAGGTAATTCACGTGCCATAACTTTTCCAGACCTTTCGACCAATCGGTCTGAATGCCCTTTGTTGCACTTTTCCCTTCAAAGTTTGCGCCCCTCCAGTTCGTCCAATCTGCATCTCCAGTCGTAATGGGTGGCATTGATGCTATCCTTTCAGGAATAATGTCTTGTTTCCCTGATAATGGTTCGCTTCCCGCAATGATCTTGTAGAACTGATACCCGAAATAAGCTCCGGCTGCCAATACAATAACCACAATTACAAGAATGATTTTTACTGATCGTTTCATACGGTTGAATTTTGATTTTTTTTTGCGACATAAATATAGGTATTTAACAAGACCGACACATACTATTCTGATAAATTAATATTTGCTTAGCATTCAGAACTTTATAATTGTTTAGTTTTGCGGCTGTTTTAGAAGAAAAAAGAGCAATTGTGCCCTAAACATCATGAGAAAAAATAATGTGGCAAATATCAAAGGCGAAATGTACGAAAACAGCCTCTCCTATTACAGCTTATATAGTTATCAACACTTTTTGTAGAATTGAACAGCCGTGATTTTGCATGGAGATATTTCGATGGTGAACCATTCATTTTATATCTTTGGCCAAATTTTTCGGAAGGAAGTTTCTGCCTTGCCGACTGCTGGGTTAAATAAACTTTGTCAATATTTTTAATGATCAAAAAGGAAAAATACAATGAATTTTGTTGAAGAACTTAAATGGAGAGGTATGATACACGATATCATGCCCGGAACCAAAGAACAACTCGATAAAGAATTAACAGTTTCATATCTTGGGATCGACCCAACTGCAGATTCGCTGCATATTGGTCATTTGGTTGGTGTTATGTTGCTTAAACATTTCCAGCTATCAGGGCACAAACCCATCGCATTGATCGGTGGAGCAACCGGAATGATTGGTGATCCTTCAGGAAAATCGCAGGAACGAAATTTACTGGACGAGCCAACACTGCGCCACAACCAGGCTTCAATAAAAAAACAGCTTGCAAAATTTCTGGATTTTGAATCGGATGCTCCGAATGCGGCCGAAATGGTCAACAATTACGACTGGATGAAAGAATTTACATTTCTGGATTTCATCCGCGACATTGGCAAACACATCACCGTCAATTACATGATGTCAAAAGATTCGGTAAAAAAACGACTGGATTCTGAAAGTAATGTTGGCATGTCGTTCACCGAATTTACCTATCAGCTGGTTCAGGGAACCGATTTTCTGCATCTTTATCAGGCTAAAAATGTAAAACTGCAGATGGGAGGTTCCGACCAATGGGGGAACATTACCACAGGCACCGAACTTATCCGCAGAAAAACCGGTGGCGAAGCTTTTGCCCTGACTTGTCCGCTGATTAAAAAAGCCGATGGCACCAAGTTTGGAAAATCCGAATCAGGAAACGTATGGCTCGACCCAAAACTGACTTCGCCCTACAAATTCTTTCAGTTCTGGCTGAATACATCAGACGAAGACGCCGAAAAATACATCAAAATATTTACCCTTCTGCAAAAAAACGAAATCGCCGAACTGATTAACCAACATTCAGAAGCCCCACATTTGCGCCTTCTTCAAAAACGGTTGGCCGAAGAAGTTACGGTAATGGTGCATTCGCGCGAAGATTATGAAATGGCAGTTGAAGCATCCCAAATCCTTTTTGGACAGGGAACTGCCGAATTGCTCCGAAAACTCGACAAAGAAATGTTTCTTGTAGTTTTTGAAGGTGTACCCCAATTTAAAATTTCAGGAACTGAACTGACAGAAGGAATAAAAGTGGTGGATCTTTTGGCTGAAAAAACAATGATTTTCACGTCGAAAGGAGAACTGCGCCGCACGATTCAGGGAAACGGACTAAGTATCAACAAAGATAAAGTTACTGATCCTGAATTGGTTGTAAATTCAGATTTCCTCATCGATGGCAAATATATTCTGATCCAAAAAGGCAAGAAGAATTACTTCCTACTGGTTATTGAATAAGTTTCAGAATATTTTTCACATTTCAGTAATAATAAAAACACTGTTGTTCCGTTAAAAATTCAGCCAAAAGACTTTCTATGACAAATTTTTTTAATAATCAGAACCTTGTTGAAATTATATGGAAATGAAGGAAACATTTTATAATTGTGGGCATTCTGGCGATTGTTGTTTCAGCCATCTTCTCCTCTTCTACTTTTATAAAGCCCAAGTTTAAATCAACAGCCCGGATTTATCCAAGCAACAACATTTATACATTCAGCGACGAGTCGGAAAGTGAACAACTACTTGAGATCATTAATTCACTTGACATAAAACTGCGCATTATAGATGCTTTCAATTTGGGCGAAGTATATAAGATAAGCAAGCAGGAACCGCGATACCTGACTTATATGCTGGCAGAATTCAACGACAATGTCAAATTCAAAAAGACGGAATACGAAACCGTTGAAATTACAGTTTTAGATACCGACCCGCAAAGGGCCTGCAACATGTGCGACTCCATTATCTCGTTTTTAGATGAAAAAGTCAGGTCGATGCACAGCATTAGATATTTTGAAGTGGTTGAAATCGCAAAAAGTGATTTGAAAAAAATCAATGGTGAAATTGATTCTATAAACACTTCTTTGAACGAGCTGAGAAAAGATTATCGTATTCTTGACTATGATACACAGGTAGAAGAAATCACGAAAGGAATGGTGAAGGTTTTGGTCGATCAGAAAAAAAATACTTCCGGAGGAAAGGAACTTGATCAGTGGATGAAGAATCTCTCGGAAAAGGGAGGCGATTTTGTATTCCTGAAATCTCAGCTTGAAAATTTGTATGACCAGAGAGACTCGGTTAAGCAGACCTATGATTGGTCATTAAGCAATGCACAAAAGAAAATTATATATGCTCAGCCGGTACAAAAACCAATAGCTGCCGATAAAAAATCATATCCGGTGCGTTGGCTCATCGTATTGGGTTCAACCTTTGCAGCACTTTTCTTAGCACTATTGGTTGTTTTGCTGATAGAAAACAAAAAAAACGCCTAACCTGTGTATCAAGCCAGGATTAAAGTTGCCCTTTTTTATATTGTTTCAGTATTGTTTATTTTGCTGAATGCTTATTTTCTTGTGAAGAAACATTCAATGATAATCAATGCATTGCCACTGGCTTTGGGAATTGTTTTGCTTGCTATTTTCGCTCTGGATAAACTTTTGTACCTGGTAGTATTTTTTACCCCGCTTTCGTTGCCACTTTCCGAAATAATGCCCGGGTTATCCTTCAACATGTTTTTGCCGACCGAGCCTTTATTGTTCGGAATACTGCTCATTTTTATCCTGAAGTTTTTCGCCACCGGAAAATTTGACCGTGATATATTATGGCATCCGGTAACACTGGCAATTTATTTCAGCTTATTCTGGATGTTGCTGACAACCTTTACCAGTACGATGCCACTTGTATCTTTTAAATCTTTCCTTTCGCGTACCTGGTTTATTGTCGGTTTCTATTTGATAACAGCAAAGATTTTTGAATCAGGGAAAAATATTGAAAAATTTGTATGGTTATATACAATCCCATTGCTGATTGTCATTTTTTATGCCACTTACCGTCACCTGGGTTACGGTTTGTGGAACAAACAGGCAGCAAATTTCGTTGTTAATCCATTGTACAATGACCACACAGCCTATGGTGCAGCGGTTGCAATGTATTTGCCATTTCTATTCGGCTTTTCGTTCACAAAAAGTTACTCGCCCGGAGTAAAATCCATTGCCCGCATTGTTTTGGGCATACTTTTAATGGGACTTATCCTTTCGTATGCCCGTGCTGCCTGGGTGAGTATGATTGCTGCTTTTGGTGTTTGGGCAGTATTGCGCCTGAAAATTAGATTTAAACCCATTTTCATTACTTTTTTGATAACTCTTTCGCTAATTCTGGTTTTTCAGAAACAAATACTGATGTATCTGGAACGAAACGATACCGAATCTTCGGCCAATCTCACCGAACACGTTTCCTCAATCTCAAACATTTCTTCTGATGCCTCAAATCTGGAACGCCTCAACCGGTGGAGTTGTGCCATCAGGATGTTTAAAGATAAACCCATACTTGGATGGGGTCCGGGAACCTACATGTTTACTTATGCCCCATATCAACTAACTGCCGACCGGACAATTATAAGTACCAATTCGGCAGATGGTGGAAATGCACACAGTGAATATCTGGGACCAATGGCCGAATCAGGATTTATGGGACTTTTCACTTTTTTAATATTGATTGGAGTGGTAGTTTACACCGCAATTCATACTTACTCCAGGGCAACCGATAAACGATTTAAAACAATTGTGATGAGTGCTTTGCTTGGATTAATAACCTACTACATTCATGGAATACTGAACAATTTTCTGGACACGGATAAACTCTCGGTACCATTTTGGGGATTTACTGCCATTATTGTGGCAGTTGATATATACACCCGAAAAGCAGCTCCGTCAGAAACCCTTCCGGAAAATAAGGCATAAAAAAAAATGGCCTGACAAGCAGGCCATTTCCGGAATATTGAATAAAGTTCACTTTATTTCTTTACGCGTTCATAATAAGAACGGTCGCGGGTATCAATCTTAATGACATCATCGTCATTGATAAACATTGGAACCATAATTTCAGCACCTGTTTCGATCGTTGCCGGTTTAAGTGCATTCGAACTTGCGGTATTTCCTTTTTCGCCTGCCATGGTCGAAGTAACCAGTAATTCTACAAAAGGAGGCAATTCAACGGTCAGCGGAGTTTCGGTATCTGCATGAATGTTCATTTCCACAATCTGTCCTTCTTTCATCAGATCAGCATTTTCAATCAATTCTGATCCAATAGAAATCTGTTCAAAAGTTTCAGTATTCATAAAATTATAACCGGCTTCATCCTGATATAAATATTGATAAGGGCGACGTTCGATCCTTACCTGGTCAATTCTAACTCCTGAATTGAATGTATTTTCAATCGTCCTGCCTGTTTTAAGGTTCTTGAGTTTCGTTCTGACGAAAGCCGGGCCTTTGCCTGGTTTGACGTGTTGGAAAGAGACTATCTGAAACAACTGTTCGTTGTATTCTATTGTCATTCCGTTCTTAATATCTGCTGTTGTAATAGCCATAGAAAATTTTTAAAGTAATTTCAAATCGGGTGCAAAAATAAAGAAATATTGCTGAATCAGAATTTTTCCTTCTCTTTTTTCAATTATATCACTATCAACATATTATTGTTTGACCAATTGATCCATCCCATTTATTTTATACGAAATCAATTCGCATTTGAGCGCCCCGACCAATAAATTAAATTCGGCATAGATCGGCAAACGGTTTTCGTCTTTCGTAATATAAACCTTCAGGTCGTCATAGCTTTTAAAAAGTTTCCCTTTTGGCACCTTTGGCGAAACAACGTAACAAACCTTTTTACCATTTTTTGTATTAATGGTTTCAATTCCCAGATATTCCAAATGCATTATAAATAAGTCATCGCCATGATATACAGGAATTTCAAAGTTTTTTCCTGCCAATAAATTATCAAAAAAATGGTTTTGCCTGATATAAAAGAAAACACTGACCATATCGTTCAAGTTGGCAGGGACTTTTTTTCGGCCTGATTTTAAACTAAAAATCGAATCGTTCTCGTGATCATAAATCACCTCGTCATAAAACCGGTATTTTTGTTCCTTAATATTACGTATCGATTTCACAGGCAGGTAGGTCTGAGGATTGACCCAGCTTTCGTAAACATCGTTCACTTCGTAAATTTTGTCCACCAGTCCTATTGTTCTCCCCCTCAAACGGTAATGAATAGTTGGTTTCTTATTTAATATTTCGTGCTGCGCTGTAACGGTAGCCTTCCCTCCACGTATGAATCCAAACCGAAGAAGGTATTCCATTTCTTCAATTGGCTGGGCATTTATCTTCAGGGCAAACACCAGTAACAAACTAATAATCCTTGTAATTCTCATCCCGGCAGGTTTTTCTTGGAAACAGTAGCTACAAAATCCTTCAGATAAAAAGGTTCAAAATAAGCAACGTCTTCAAATTTGTTTTTGTAATACAATTTCCAAGCCAATTGACACATGAATTTAGCCGATGCATCTATATCACTAATAAACAACGCATTGGTAGATTGCAATGCTTGTCTGCATTTTTCTGAACCATTGCCAAAAAAAACAACCTGCTTCCCTGCAAGTTCTTCGGAAAGGAACGTTTCATCGACAATTTTGGTGCTGATTGGCTTTAATACCGAACCATCTTCATTGTACAACATCGAAAAAACCTCCATCCTTCTGGCATCAATCATCGGGCAAAATAAAGTAGGTTTGTCCTCCGGAATGTTGAAATATTTGCGGTTCAAAATAACATGTTGTGTCATGGCTTCAAGTGTACCAATAGCAATGAGCGGAATATGACGGGCAAAACAAATCCCTTTTGCCGTTGAAACCCCGATCCTCAAACCAGTATAGGAACCTGGGCCTTTACTTACAGCAACCGCTGACAGTTCATCCGGTTTGACATTGTTCCGGCTTAGCAGTTCTCCTGCAAAAACAGCTACCAGCCGGGCATGATTTTGCCCTTCTTTTGACTCTATAAGATCAATCAGTATTCCATCGACAGAGAGCGCAACGCTGCATACTTCTGTGGAAGTTTCAATTATAAGTATAACGGCCATTTTAAATTTATTAATCCGACAAAATTATTCATATAAACAGAACACCGGCAGTTTTGTGCAGGAGAAAATAAAAGAGTTGTATTTCGGTACAAATATTTTTTATTGAACTATTTGCACAAGTCCGATCATTTGTAGTATTTTTAAAAAAAAATTATCAGAACCAAAATCCAGATGTATCATACCGTTATTATTGATGATGATCAATTGGCCCGAAGAGGATTAAGACGTATTTTAGAACAGAATTTTCCCGAAATTCAAATTCTTGGTGAAGCAGATTCTGTGGCTTCGGGGATAAAATTGATTGACGAAGTTGATCCAGATCTTGTTTTTTTAGATATTGAAATGCCCGATGGAACTGTCAGGTCAACAATTAATCGGATCAATGAAATACCGGTATTGCGCGAAAAACAGCGTGTTGAAGTATTAAAAAAGAATCTGAGGCCGGGAAACGAGGATGATGCGACCATCGCCCTACCCGAAATCAACGGATTCACCATCGTAAAGGTAAAAGATATCGTCAGGTGCGAAGGTGAACGAAACTATTCGCGGATTTTCTTTGTTGACGGCAGATCGGTGCTAATAAGCCGCACTTTGCTCGAATTCGATAACATGTTGGTCTCTCACGGTTTTTTCAGGATACATCGCTCCCATCTGATTAGCCTCCGGAATGTAAACCGATACCTGAAAACCGATGGTGGCGTGGTTGAAATGATAGATAAATTACAATTGCCGGTATCACCTAAATTCAAGGAAGAACTCCTTAACAGACTATTGTACAACCGGATATAATTCACTGATTGACAACATCCATGCATACAGTCAAAGAGTTACAAAAGCTTATTTCGGAAGAAATAAACCGAGAAATAATTCGGTTAAACGAAACTGAACCCACGAATCTTTACGGACCAATTGGCTACACACTGGCAATGGGCGGTAAACGACTTCGTCCGGTAATGGTTCTTATGGCTTGCAATCTCTTCACCGATAAAATTGAAAAAGCCTTTCCTGCAGCACTGGCAATCGAAGTTTTTCACAATTTCACCTTGCTGCACGATGATATCATGGATCAGGCCGATATGCGCCGAAACTCCCTGGCCGTGCATAAAAAATACAACGTTAACATCGCCATTCTTTCGGGAGACACCATGTTGGTCATGGCATACGATTATTTACAAAAGAGCGAAACTGAAAATCTGGCCAAAATGATCCGCCTTTTTTCGGACACCGCACTTGAAGTGTGCGAAGGCCAGCAATACGACATGGATTTTGAAACCAGAATGAACGTTTCAATTCATGAATATTTGAATATGATCCGCCTGAAAACGGCAGTATTACTTGCATGTAGCCTGAAAATGGGTGCTTTGGCAGCCAATGCTCCTGAAAGAATCTCCGATTTATTGTATGTTTTTGGGCTCGATCTGGGAATTGCCTTTCAACTTCAGGACGATTTGCTGGATGTTTTTGCCGATCAGGAAAAATTTGGGAAGAAAATAGGCGGCGATATCATATCGAACAAAAAGACATTTCTTCTGTTAAAAGCACTGGAATTATCTGATGAAGCAACAAAAAAAGAGCTTCTGGAATGGATTGAAAAAAACGAATTCGATCATCAGGAAAAAGTAATGGCGGTAAAGAATATTTATACCAAACTGAAAATAAAAGAGATCACAGAAAATAATATCGAAGATTTTTACCAGTCGGCACTGGATGTTCTGGATGAAATAGATGTAGCCAAGGAAACAAAGGCAGAACTGCTCCTGTTGGCAAAAATGATCATGAGCAGGGATCATTAAAGTGAAGTTTCAAACAAAATCGTTTTCCTGATCACAATAATTAGAATGATAGTTCAATTTAGTAATTTTCTACTTTTCAGCATAAAACAATAAATATGGCTCAAAGTATTGGCAAAATAGTACAGGTAATCGGACCTATTATCGACATCAGCTTTGATATGGAAGATGGTCTTCCTCAAATATATGATGCTCTGGAAGTTGTACGCGAAGGACAGGATACCCTTGTGCTTGAATGTGAACAACACATTGGTGAAAACACTGTTCGTGCAATTGCAATGGATTCGACAGATGGATTTCGTCGTGGAATGGAGGTTATTGCCACTGGCAAACCCATTACCATGCCAAAAGGCGAAATCGCATTGGGCAGGTTGCTCAATGTGACCGGAGATCCGGTTGATGGATTGGAAAGGCTTCCAAAAAACGGGTTCAGCATACACAACGAACCACCTCTTTATGAGGACTTAACCACCGAGACAGAAGTACTCCTCACCGGTATTAAAGTAATTGATCTCATTGAACCTTATGCAAAAGGAGGTAAAATCGGATTATTCGGAGGTGCCGGAGTTGGAAAAACAGTTTTGATTCAGGAATTAATAAACAATATTGCACTTGGGCACAGCGGATTATCGGTATTTGCCGGAGTTGGTGAACGTACCCGTGAAGGAAACGATTTGCTGCGTGAAATGATTGAGGCCAATATTGTTGACTATGGCGAAGAATTCAAAAAATCGATGGAAGAAGGCAATTGGGATCTTTCGAAAGTTGATCCGGAAGCGCTAAAAAAATCGAAACTCGCACTGGTTTTTGGTCAGATGAACGAACCTCCGGGCGCCCGTGCGCGCGTTGCTTTGTCAGGATTAACTATTGCCGAAAGTTTACGCGATGGTGACGGATCAACCGGAAAAGGACGCGATATATTATTCTTTGTCGATAACGTTTTCCGTTTCACACAGGCAGGTTCCGAAGTGTCGGCATTGCTTGGCCGTATGCCATCAGCAGTTGGTTACCAGCCAACCCTTGCTAGCGAAATGGGAATTATGCAGGAACGGATTACCTCAACAAAGAATGGTTCGATCACTTCTGTACAGGCTGTTTATGTTCCGGCCGATGACTTGACCGACCCTGCTCCGGCCACTACTTTTGCCCACCTCGATGCTACCACCGTTTTGAGCCGTAAAATCTCGGAATTGGGAATTTATCCTGCCATTGACCCACTTGATTCAACTTCCAGAATTCTTTCGCGCGATATAGTTGGCGACGAGCATTATGATTGCGCTCAGCGCGTTATCATGATTCTGCAACGCTATAAAGAATTGCAGGACATCATTGCAATTCTGGGAATGGACGAACTATCGGAAGAAGATAAGTTGATCGTACACCGTGCCCGCCGGGTTCAGCGGTTCCTTTCGCAGCCATTCTTCGTGGCACAGCAATTTACAGGACTTAAAGGACAATTGGTCGCGATTGAAGATACAATCAGAGGATTCAACATGATTATGGACGGAGAAGTGGATCAATATCCAGAAGCGGCATTTAACCTTGTGGGCACCATTGAACAGGCGATTGAAAAAGGTGAAAAATTAATTGCCGGTGCCTAATGCAATTATCCTGACTTAGAAATTGAAATTTTAAACTCTTTACACATGTTCCTCGAAATTATTACACCCGGAAAAAACATCTATTCAGGCGAAGTAAAACTGGTACAACTTCCTGGAACAAAAGGGTCTTTCGCGATTCTAAACCACCATGCCCCAATTATTTCAACACTCGAAAAGGGAAAGATAAAAGTGGTGGAAGAATCTGGCAAAATTCTTTTTTTTGAGATACAAGGGGGAGTTATTGAAAATAAAGACAACAAAATTATAGTGCTTGCAGAGTCGGTATAGCCGGTTGATGCGATAATCTATTTATATTTACCCTGAAGATACATCAGCTTCATGGTTTTTTATTGTGAAAACAAAATTTCTAATTATACGGTTCAGTTCCATAGGCGATATTGTTTTAACATCGCCTGTTGTGCGTTGCCTGAAAAATCAATTTCCGGAGGCAGAAATACATTACCTTACCAAGAAGCGTAACGTGGATCTCCTGCAAGCCAATCCATACATCGATAAAATTAAGTTTCTGGACGATTCGCTTTCAAAAACCATTGGTGAACTGAAAGCTGAAAACTACCATTATATTATTGATTTGCACAACAATTTACGCAGCCTGAGGGTAAAACTCGGACTTAAAGTCAAATCATTCAGCTTTAATAAACTGAATATCCGCAAACTTTTACTGACCTTGTTCAAGATCGACACCATGCCAAAATACCACATTGTTGATCGGAACCTGGCCACCTTAAGTGCCCTCGGAGTGTCAGATGACCGGAAAGGACTTGACCATTTTATTTCTAACGAAGATGAATTTCCAATAAACGGATTGCCTGAAAACTTCAGGAATGGCTATGTAGCACTAGTGCTGGCCGGAACTTATGCAACGAAACGAATGCCTGTAGAAAAATACCGGACATTAATTTCGAATACTAAATTTTCGTTTGTATTACTGGGAGGGAAAAGTGAACGAATGATTGCCGATCGTGTTTTGGAATGGGATACAGGCAACGTGGTTAATTTAACCGGAAAATTACGGATCAACCAGTCGGCATCGCTGGTGAAAAATGCAAGATTGGTTATCTCCAATGATACTGGTCTTATGCACATTGCTGCTGCTTACCACAAAAAAATACTGTCGGTTTGGGGAAATACGGCCCCAGAATTGGGCATGTCGCCCTACATGGCCGGTGAAGGTTCTGAAATACTTGAAGTGAAAGGATTACCTTGCCGCCCATGCTCCAAACTTGGCTACCAAAAATGCCCGAAAAAACATTTCCGCTGCATGAACGATTTACCTGAAAACCAGATCATCGATTGGGTGAACAGGGAGTTTTAATCCTGAAGGCCTTTTGTATCCGGAACAATGCTTCTTCCAATACCGAACGCGGGCAACCAATATTAATGCGCATAAAACCGCTTCCCTGCTTCCCAAACTGAACACCGCGGTTCAGGCCAACGCCGGCATCAATCAGGTTCTGGTTGATTTTTTCATCAGTCAGGCCAAATGCTGAAAAATCAAGCCAGATCAGATAGGTAGCTTCGGGCCGCATCACTTTTACTTCAGGAAGATTTTCGGTAAAAAACTGCTCCAGAAAGGTATAATTCTCCTGAAGGTATTTCATTAACTGTGCAAGCCAATCCTCACCATGTGTATATGCAGCCTCGAGCGCGGCTGTTCCGAATATATTTCCCATGTGCAGATGTGGCAGCCGCATCACCCGTTCATAAGAAACAAAATGCCGTTTATTCGGAATGACCAGAAACGAAGTGGTCAGCCCCGCCGTGTTGAACGTTTTGCTTGGTGACATACAAACCACACAATTCTGCGCAAATTCTTCCGAAATTCCGGCAAGTGGTGTATGCTTGTAACCATCGAAAATCAGATCGGAGTGAATCTCGTCTGAAATAATCAGAATTTTGTTTTCGAGACAAATCTGTGCCAAATCAGTCAGTTCCTTTTCGTCCCAGGCCATTCCTCCCGGATTCTGAGGATTGCAAAGCAACAGCAGTTTTGTTTTGGATGTAATTTTCTGTTTCAGGTCTTCCAGATCAAAATAATAGCGTCCGTTTTCCAGCTTCAGCGGATTTTCGATCATTTCACGTCCGGTTCCTTTCACTGAATCAAAAAACGGAAAATAAACCGGAGGCTGAACAATCACTTCATCGCCGGGCTTTGAAAAAGCCTCGATGGCGATTGTCAAACCGGCAACCACTCCCGGGCTAAATGAGATCCATTCGGGTTTGATTTCCCAGTTTTGACGGCGTTTCAGCCAATTAACGATTGATTGATTGTAACTTTCTCCACGAAAAGTATAACCAAAAACTTCATGTTCTGCACGCTTTTTAATGGCATCGACGATAAAGTCAGGTGTTTTGAAATCCATGTCGGCAACCCAAAGTGGCAACAATTCTGCATTTCCGAAGAAAGCTTTCCTCGCATCGTATTTTATGCAGTGGGTATTGGTGCGGTCGATCAGTTCGTCAAAATTGTATGTCTTCATATTTTTGTCATTAATCCAGTTCAATCTTTCTCAGATAATTTATTCCGTTATCTTTTTCCACTTTCAGCACAAAATCAAAACGGTTCAGTGAAAGGCACAAATCAAAATCGGCAGCCGGTGACCATTCCTGTTTCTCAGGAGAAAAAAACCTTGCCCCGTCCCCATTCCGCAACTGCTCGACCATTGCATGAAAATCATTGGCAACACCTTCCAGTTCATTTTTTATATAAACAGCCAAAAGGGTGTCCTCGTCGGTTGGATACTGGCAACTGTAACCCATGCAAACCAGCGATACTTTGGCAGGATTTTGTTTCCTTATATAACTAATGATTGCTCCGGCGTTTACAAAACTTCCCGTTAATATCACATTGGCACCTGTGGCGTTGGCTATTCCCTGTGTTCCTGAACTGGTAGTATGAACCATTGTTTTTCCAGTCAAATTGGCTTCCAGTAGTTGCGAAGGCGAGTTTCCGAAGTCGAAACCTTCGGGTTTTTGCTCGTTACGTTCGCCTACCAGTATAAAATCCGGATTCTGTTGTTTCAGTTGATAAGCCATTTGGAGGTCGCCAACCGGATAAATGCGCTGAATTCCATTGCCAAAGGCATAGCATGCTGTCGAAAAAGCCCTGAAAACATCAATGATTATCGTCAAACCTTGTGCTTTTTTTGCTCCTTCGAGTAATTGTAGTATTTCAATATCCATGAAGATTGATTTGTTAATGCATTTGTATTATTGGCAAACATCTGTATTACAAGTAAATACAATTGCTGTTTACATTGTTTTAATGTTATTCGATTCTATTAACAAAAGGATAATATATCATTAATATATGTTGTGCAGTACATGTGCTGCACAACATGTACATTTGCAATGTATTTAAAACATGAAAACAATTAAAACAATTTCAAAATTAGCAATGTTGTTCGCATTTGTAGCATTTGCAAACACATTAATGGCATCAGGAAACTTAAAAGTTAACATCTTGCCGCTCACTTCCGAAAAAGCAGTTGTAGCAATTACAAACTCTTCAGCCGCCAATTTCAAGATTAGCATCGCAAATGACAAAGGAGAAACTGTTTATTACAAGGAAACAGAAGCTGGAAGCAACAATTACCGAAAAGTATTCGATTTCTCGAACCTCGAAAAAGGAGATTACAAATTGGCTGTGTCAGCCGAAGGATCTACTACTGAGCGTGCGTTCAAAATTGAAAACAAGAACATCGCAGTAGGTAAAGAAAAAAGCATCATGGAACCATACTTTGCATACAAAGAAGGTGTACTGAAGCTTTCATACCTGAATTTTTCGGAAGAAAACCTTAGCCTTAATTTCTACGACAAGAACGACCTGGTCTATTCTAAAAGAATTGGCGACAGATTCAACGTAAACGAAGGATTTAACCTCTCAAAACTGAACAAGGGCGCTTATTCAGTTGTACTTTCAACAGACAGCAAAAGCTATACATACAACGTAGATGTTAAATAATCAATTCGCAAATCACCTATTTATTAAGTGAATGCGGCTTCTAACAGAGCCGCATTTTTTTTGCTTTAATTGTAAAATGGTTTTCAAGTTTGAAAACTATTAACTATATTATGATTCATAATTGCACGACAAAAAAAAACTGTGTTTAGTGGCTAAATAAAGGAGAACGGAATATAACCAGTTCTTTTGCCTTGGTCTTTGAGAAAGTTTTTGAAATACCTGCTGAATTCTGGATTCGGCTTCGAAAAAATTACGAGTTAAATAAAGAGCTCATCGAAATCCGAAATCGAAGAAATGCTCCTGATTTTTCCATAAATCTGCAAGCCAAAATAAAAACTAAATTTACAGCTCAATAATTCAGGAATGTATGAGAAGGGAAGATGTTGAAATAATGGCTCCGGTTGGTTCGTACGAATCGCTTATGGCGGCCATTCAGGCAGGGGCCGGATCGGTTTATTTTGGTGTGGATCAGCTAAACATGCGGGCCCGTTCGTCGAACAATTTTACGATTGATGATTTAAAGAATATTACAGAAACGGCACATTCAAAGGGAGTAAAAACCTATTTGACTGTTAACGTGGTGGTTTTCGATACCGAACTGGACCAACTTCATGGGATTATTGACTCCGCAAAAGAAGCAGGTGTTTCGGCAATCATCGCTTCTGATATTTCGGCCATTATGTATGCACGTCAGGTGGGTATTGAGGTGCACATTTCAACCCAGGTAAATATTACCAATATTGAAGCCGTACGTTTTTATTCTCAATTTGCCGATGTGGTGGTGCTTGCCCGTGAAATGAATGTTGACCGCGTTGGGGAAATCTCGAAACAAATCAAGGAACAAAATATTACAGGACCTTCCGGAGAATTGGTGAAACTTGAAATGTTTGTACATGGCGCGTTGTGTATGGCGGTTTCGGGTAAATGTTACCTGAGCCTACACGAAATGAATTCGTCGGCTAACCGTGGCAATTGCATGCAGTCGTGTCGCCGTGCCTACATTGTTACCGACAAGGAAACCGGTGCCGAACTGGAAGTTGACAACGAATACATCATGTCGCCCAAAGATCTGAAAACCATCGGATTTCTGAACAAATTGCTGGATGCAGGCGTTTCTGTGCTGAAAATCGAAGGACGGGCGCGGTCGCCAGAGTATGTTTACACCGTTGTTGAATGTTACCGCGAAGCTGTTATTGCATATTTCGATCAGAAATTTACTGATGAGAAAATTGCAGACTGGGACAACCGGCTCGAAAGTGTTTTCAACCGTGGTTTCTGGGATGGCTATTATCTTGGTCAACGGTTGGGCGAATGGAGCAAAAACTACGGCTCAATGGCCAGCCAGCGAAAAGTTTATGTGGGCAAAGGCCTCAATTATTTTTCGAAACTGAAAGTGGCCGAATTCAAACTTGAAACTGGCCTGTTAAAAGTTGGCGACGAAATTTACATTACCGGACCAACAACTGGTTTGGTAAAAACAATAGTTTCTGAAATTCAGCTTGACAAACAGTCGGTTGAAGAAGCTCCCAAAGGATCATATATTTCTATCCCTGTTGAAACAAAAATCCGCAAATCGGACAAACTGTATAAAATTGTGGATGCTTCGGAAGTTAAACAGCAATAGGAATTTTTACACGCCGTTGAAATTCATTCAGAAAATTGTAATTTTGAAATAAAAAAATATGATTGACTGGACATTACATATTGAATCGGATCCTGAAAGATTATTTGGCAGGCCAGTTATAATTAATACAAGGATACCAGTAGATTTAATTCTTGAGAAATTAGCAATTGGCGATACAATTGATGATTTAATTGAAGCGTACCCAAGGATAACAAGAGACAACATTGCTGCTTGTCTTATGTTTGCTGCGGACTCGATTAAAAACGAGATTGTTATTCCGAAAGCTTCATGAAAACAATTATTGCAGATGAGAGTGTTGATTTTGGAATCATTTGCAAATTGAGGCAGATAGGAGTATCAGTTGTTTCAATCTCGGAAGATTTTTCAGCACCAAATTAACCAATTAGACTACTAAACTTCTTATTTTTGAGCAAATTTTTACCTTCTATGCGAAAAGTTATTGTCATTTCAGGAATTGTTATTTTGTTTATTGCAGTAGTTTTACTGGGCATTAAATATTTTCCGGATGACTCAGATCAACCCGTCATACAGACTTTCTCGACCAAACAAAACCCTGCCTACAAAGCAGTTCCGCAGAAATGCCCTTTGATAATCGAGGTAAAAAACACTGAGGGATTTTACAGGGAACTGAAAAGTAATCAGCCAATTATTGCTGAATTAAAAAGTATCAGTGAAATTGACGGGCTGTTTTCAAAAATTGGTCGGGTTTATGATTTTGTTGGCGATCATTCAGGAATTGGTAACTTGCTGAAGGGTAAATCGGTGATCATTTCGATCAATCTGACTGGCAAAAACCAACTCACGAGCCTCTATCTCGTGCAGATGAACGACGAGAACGAGTCAAATTCGGCTATTGAAACTGTAACTGCCGATTTGAAATTGCAATACAGTATTACCCCAAAAAAATACGAAAACACGACTGTTTTTAATGCCAGATCGGCTGAACATAGCTTCTTTTACGCATGTGCGAACGATATTTTTATGGTTAGCGAAGACTTTATCCTGATCGAACAGGCTATCAGGCAAACAAATTCGCAAAACCTGCTCAACAATTACGAATTTATCGAACTCTACAAAACCATCGAGGAAAATTCATTTGCGAATGTTTTCATAAATCATCTCACTATTCCCCAGTTACTTGCCAAATTTGTTTCTCCCGAAATCCGAAAAACAATCGGGCGACTTGCTGCTTATTCAAGCTGGTCGGGACTTGATCTTACAGTTAAACCCTCTGATCTGGAAATAAACGGGTTCAGTTATACCAAAGACTCGAGCGATCATTACCTCAATATCTTCAGGAACCAGGAAGCAGAGAAAATGACCATCGAAAAAGCAATTCCGGCCAATGCAACCTACTTCGTTGCCCTAAACCTGAAAAATACCGCCAACTATCTGGATCAGTACGAGTCGTACATCAAGGCAAATGGCAATTATTATCCGAGGGAAATGAGCCTGATGGAGTTTCAGAAAAAAACAAAAACAGATGCGATCCGCTTGTTCAAAGAGATTGGCGGCACTCAGTTTGCTGGAGTTTATACCAATATAAACAAATCAAATCCGGGGCAAAACCGATTTTTCGTGGCCGAAATAATCAGCGAGACGGATGCCAAAGAAAAAATCGCCAAAGCAGTATCAGAATTCGGCCTTAACGGCAAAAATGGAACGGACAATCTTCATACTGAATTTACCATTAACAGTAAAAAATCGTTTGATATTTATCGCCTGCCCATCAGTAATCTGGCCGAATCGCTCTTTGGACGGGCGTTTTCGGGCATAAACGGTAATTACATCGTTTTATACCGAAAATATCTTATCTGGGGCGATAATTTGCCGGGATTAAAAGGCTATCTGCAAAGCCTGGTTTCGGAAAAAACCCTTGCCAACGATTCCATTTATCAGGTTTATGTAAAAAATAGCCAACCGAAAGTTAATTTTTACCTTTATGCTAAAGTGCCTAAAGTTTTCCGTTTAAAGGAAGTTTTGTTAAAACCCGAAATCAGTGCCAATTTGTCGGCAAACGAAGAAGCGATACGCAAATTCAGTACTTTATCGTGGCAATTTTCTATTTCCGGCAATATGATCGAGAACAGGATCAACCTGAAATATGATCCAAATGTAAAAGAAGAACCCGAAGCCATTTGGCAACTCAAACTGGAAGGACAACTGGCCCAAAAACCCAAACTCGGATTGAACCACAAAGACCTTTTGAACCGCGAAGTGGTTGTTTGTGACAAGATGAACAATATATACCTGATTAATAAAGAAGGTAATATTCTCTGGAAGATGAACATTCCTGGCGAGATTGTTTCTGACATCCATCAGATTGATATATACCAGACAAAAAGGTACCAATACCTTTTCAATACCAAAACCCAGTTGTACCTTATCGATCGTATGGGGAATAATGTACGTAAATTTCCGGTTTTTCTTAAATCAATAGCATCAAACGGGGTATCGGTGGCTGAATACGGTAAGAATAAAGAATACCGTTTTTTCGTGGCTGGTGAAGACAAAAAGGTATACGCGTTCGACCGCGATGGTAAGCTGGTCCCAAAATGGAATTTTGAAGGATCGGAAAGCCTTGTTACCAAGCCAATCAGCCATTACGAGATCGATGGAAAAGATTTCATTGTTTTTTCCGATCAGCAAAACACCTATTTCCTCGACCGGCAAGGTAAAAGCCGCGAATTGCAACCTGCACAGTATAATCATTCGGGCAATCAGATGTATTTCATCAATGAAGGTAACCCGAGGTTAATTTCCACCGACCAATCAGGAAAAATTCATATTCAGGATTTTACAGGCCAGGCTGAGATAAAGGAAGTTGGTAAATTTGGTGCCGGTCACAGGTTTGCGGCGGTAGATATAGACGGAAATGGTTCTCTGGAATATCTTTTTGCAGAAGGGAAAAAACTGACTGTATTTGCATCGGACGGCAAGAAATTGTTCGACAGGACCTTTCCCGACACCATTAGCGAGACCCCGTTTGTTTGCGCTTTGGGATCAGGAACCAACAAAATAGGTGTGGTAATTGGGGGCGAAAACAAAATTTATCTGCTCGAAACAAACGGTTCGATCACATGGGGCTTTCCACTGGCAGGAAACACTTCGTTTGTGCTGGGAAAATTCAACGATGCAAACTCGTATTTTAATCTTTTGGTTGGAAGCGAAGATGGTAGTGTGGTGAATTATAAAGTTGAGTAAACGGCGGTTCGATTCTTTTTTCGATATTTTTCATACCATACGATATAAAATATCGGATAATTTTAATAGTCGTGTACAAATGACACAAACTATTGTCTGTACCCATCCCGAATTTTCTTTTATTCCAATGATCACAAACCTTTACATATACATGCACGTTATGGAGAATACGAATCGGTTATAGAACTCGAAATTTTAGAAGGGAAACTTGTAAACATTAAATTCAAGCGTTCAACTGGAACAAAACCCATACCCTTGGCCTACCGAAAAGATATTGAAAAATTTGTTTTTGCTTATTACCTTAAAATCGTATTTAACGACCATACAACTAAAATCATAGATTTTGGTAATTTTCTTGCAAAGTGCCCACACCCGCAACACGACAAATATAAGGACATCGAACTTTTTAAACAGTTCAAAATTGAAACCGGAAATATTGTTTGTGGCGAAAATTGGGATTTAATCTTCCCAGTTATGCAATTGTACAGAGGAATGATAAAAGCCTAAATTTCACATTCACTCCCACAAATTATTTCAAGCTGGTTTGCAGTTCATTGATGGATGCTGGCAATGACTACAATCAGCAGACCAGAATAATACTAAAATATATTTCGTTGGTGGATTAAAGGCGTCCAAATCAAATACATTCCCTATCGCATCAGGCATGAGAATATTGGGGGCTTTTGTTCCGGGAACCAAAGATTCCATTCCTTTTAACCGGTGTTCAATTTCCATTTGTAATCAGCTTCATGTGCATGTTCACATACGCGTTCATCCAGTCGTTTATCTGTGCAGTCCTGGTAATGACCGGATCGTTGAAATCAATCCCATCGAAAAAATGCTGTAGCACACTTTGTTCCCGATCTTTCTCACTGCCTTTCCAAGGAATTTGTGGCACATAATTGAACCGGTACAACCTACTGGCAAACAAGGTGCTATCCTGAACAGTGCGTCTATTGAGCCATTGATTGTAGTTTTGTCGTCTTTTTTCATATTCTTCGATTCCCTGCTTGTAGAATTTCGATTTGGTATCATCGTAGTTCATCAGGAAATTCTGCAAAACACCTAATTTCTGTAACTTTTGGTTGTTTTCTTTTGAGAACAAAGCAAAGGCCGTATTCTCCTGTTCTCCGACCTGAAACCTTGCACTGTCTGGATTATTGGCATAAACGGGGTTTAAGCCTCGTACAATGATCTGATCCGGAATTTTGGGCAGTCGGTTTTTCAATCTGTTGTAGGAAATATACCAAAATCGAAAAACGGCCGGGTTACCATTCTTACAAGCATGGGCAGTATGGTCCTCACACGGCAAAAAGATAACGCATGGAAGGAGGTTAAACTTTGCAGGACGTTTCAGTCCAACGACAGGGTTGGGAATATTATCCCAATAGCACACAAATCTTAGATCTTTATCATTGCAAGGAACATCTTTATGCTTTTGCAAAAATATACAATGCCAAAGATGAACTTCAAGCACGAAAATGGGTAGGTCCTTGCATTGAACTTTTAATGGACAAAAAGGTAAAAGAGCTATTGACAAGCATTTCCAAACTTCCAGATGGCCAAAAACAGGTTAAAAAAGAAAAACAAAAATTGTTAACCTATTTACAAAACAATGAAAAACGCATAAACTATGGGTTTTACAAGGAAAAAGGCCTGCTTTTTGGTTCAGGTGCAATAGAATCGGCAACCCGAGATATCATTCAGAAACGGATGAAATTATCGGGGCAACGTTGGACACTGTCTGTGTTTTCATCGTCCTGCAGCTTTCTTTTGGCCTCCAGTATAACAGGACGGCTTCCCATTCTAACAGGACGGCTCCCGGACCAACAGGACGTGCATTTTAACCAACAGGGCGG
>JANONW010000344.1:0-1920 GCA_031421065.1 Prolixibacteraceae bacterium | reverse complement strand
CACGGTGCGCAGCACGCGGGGAATGCCGGGCAATCTGGCCCAGTTGCTGGAGCGACTGACCGGCTATTCGCATGTGTTTGACGCATACGGTGAGCAGGCGCATCTGAATCCGGTGAACTTCGCCCATTACATTGCCCGACTCGGCGATCAGAAACTTCATATTCTGGCCCGAGTCTCCAATGCTCCGCTCGACCACACAAATCGATCCAATAAACTGGCCCACCTGCTGGCCATCGACAGCAGCCAGCTTGCAACGTCGCTTTCCGAGGGCCCGGCTGCGGAGTGTATGAAAATTCCGTGGGTCAGAGACTGGAGCAGCGACACGGAACCGTATGTGCTGCCGGATGAAAAGCAGATCGAGCTGCCCATGCTCAACCAGCCAAAGCCGGGCGCCTGCGACGCCTGGAAGGAAGTGACGGGCGATGCTGGCTGGGCCGCCGTGCTGGCATCGTCTGCGGGCGAAACCAGCGATCCGATGCAGGTGATTTTGCCTCGGGATGCTGGAAGCCGCCATGAGACATGGGCGCTGCAACTTGTACAAGAGGCGCTTTCGCTGATCCCGCCTGCACGTCGCTGGGACGTATCCTACAGCACATTCTTTGGCGGCAATCTGCCTGTGAGTATCCATTGCCGATGGCAGTTCATTCTCGATGGAACAGACGCTGCGAAACGAGCGCGCCTGGACCCACGCGCCAGGACGATCGATATCCCGGGAATCGCAGCCAGGAAAATCCCGGCACCGCAGCTTCCGCGGACTCCATTGACGGTCGCAGCAACTCGTCCATGGGACAATGGTCAGGAAGATTCGATCGCCAGAAGACGGACGCGCGTCAGTCCGGATCGATCCAGTGCGGATCGAACTGGTGATTTGCAACACGGCGAAGATACGGACGTCGTGACCGACGACAAGCCCGCGTTCGCTGCCAGCCAAAAACGGAAGGCGTCAGTTCCGGGCGCTACTGATCGACGAAATCGGCCTCGTCGTCCGTTTCTGCTGCATCCTGCGAGTCTGCTCACGTTTGGAGTTATTGTTGTTGTCGCAATTTTCCTCGTTGTGCAGCAGTTACAGGTCAAACAAACCGATGCAGCCGCGAAGATCATGGCCGAGGCAAATGAAAAAGCCGCACGCCGTGAACAACAGAAAAAGAAGCAGGAAGAACAGGCTCAAGAGAAGCAAAGGGACGAGGAAGCACAAGCGAAGCGACAGCAAGAGGCTGACGAGCGGGAGCAGCTCCTGGCATCATCCGACAATATTTCAAAAAATGTCGATGTGCCGGATGCGACGATGGATACTGAACCACAGCCACCCGAGTCCCCAACCTCGCAAGAGCCCGTATTTTCGCCGCTGCAGGACGTGCGGGACCAGAGCAACCGCCTGGAGATAAAAGTACCGCGTGGTGGTTTGGATTCCGGTCCTGACGGCCCAATCCATCTTGCAAAGATTTATGTGGATTCGCTTGACCATTTTACGTTAGAGAGAATCATTGGAGGCCAAACCGTGCTGAAGCCCTGTCTGGATTTTTCGCTTGAACAAAGAGACAACAAAGAGCCACCATTCCGGGACTGGGACGTGATCCGTAAAGGCGCGAATCTGGGAGGCCCGGATATCGTGGGCACCTTTCGGCTGGATGAAGATTTTAATCTGACGTTCAAGTGGCATAAGGACAATAAAGGATTTGAGATCATCAACTGCATGCTGAAAATGCATGCTGGTGATCCGAAAGGCACGCTTGAAGATGAAAGGTGCACACTTCGCGAAGTGAGTCGAGTGAAGCCGCTTCAGTTCGATCTGAACAAAGCAGAGGTGAGTGAAGATCTGGTGAGTCGCAATTGTACAGAAGGATCGAGAAGTTGTCGCGCTCGTGCGGCTGCAACCTGAGATATTCCGTCATCTCACGCTCGATCGTTGCGGCCGCAGGT
>JANONW010000343.1:0-1765 GCA_031421065.1 Prolixibacteraceae bacterium | reverse complement strand
ATTCATTCTCCCGCCTTGTCGAACACCTTCGCGTAGAGCTCATCGACCGCGACGTCGCAGCCCACGGAGTCGATCAAGAGCCGGCTCCCCGCGCGATGCTCACGCATCGGCGTAGATCTGGAACTGAGGTCGTTTTCCGTGACTTTGTGAAAGGTTCCTCTCGTCCAACGGTCCATGGGATTCGCAGCGCAAGAGTTGGTTTCTGTAGGCCGCCTTCCAGTCACGAAGCAGGACGTGTCGGCGTTGGATAGACTTGTCCGGATCGTGAAGGAGCGGAAAGACAACCCGTACGCCGGGGACTTCAATCGGTTCGAGCTCGAGCTCGGGGAACGTTTGCGTGAGGTGGGGCGCGAGATCCTGCGCGACGAGCTCGAGCGGGCGGACGTGGACGCCGCGGCGGTCCTCATCGACGGCGTGACGCATCGGCGTGTCCTTCGGGGCACCGAGACGTACATGACGACGATGGGAGCGGTCGCGGTGGAGCGCACGCTGTACCAGGATCACACCGATCCATCGGAACGGGCCGTCGCCGCGCTCGAGCCGCGACTGGGGGTCATCGGCGGCTTCTGGACGCCGGCGGCCGCGAAGCAGGCGACGTGGGTGGTCTCGCAGATGACGCCCGGGCTCTCCGAGGAGCTTTTCCGTCGAGTCGGCAACATGACGCCCTCGAAGAGCACGCTCGACCGACTGCCGAAGCTGATCTCGGCGAACTGGGAGGACGATCGGAAGGCGTTCGAGGCCTCGTTGCGGAGTGTAACGGTCGTGCCGGAGGGCACGGCGTCGATCGCCGTCTCGCTCGATGGCGTTATGGCTGCACACAAGGAAGGCGACGCCGTCGCGAAGCGGGAGCGCGCCGCCGAGGAAGGGCGAACCAGCCAAGGCCCAGCCGGCTACCGCGAGGTCGGCTGCGCGACGATCAGCTTCTGCGATGAAGACGGCGAGATGATCTCCGCCATCCGCTTCGCACGCATGCCGGAATACAAGAAAAGCACACTGAAGACGTCGTTGCTCGCCGAACTCCGTTCGGTCTGGGAGCAGCGACCGGACCTCCCCGTCGTCAAGGTTGCGGACGGCGCCGCCGACAACTGGGATTTCCTTGCCAAGCAGATTCCTGTGGGCCACGAGGTGGTCGACTTCTTCCACGCCGCCGAGCACCTCGGCGAGGCGATTGCCGCTGCGTACGGCGACGGCACGAGGGAGACCCGGCTGCGTTTCCAGGAGCTACGGGAGGTACTGCTCGACGACGAGGGTGGTGTCGAACGGGTCATTCGGGCGCTCGACTATCTCAAGAAGAAGCATCCGAGACGCAAGCGAATCGTGCAGGCCCTCGGCTACTTTAGACGGCATCGGAAGCGCATGCGCTACGCCCAGATGCGCGCACAAGACCTGCCCGTCGGGTCAGGTCCCGTCGAGGCCGCGTGCAAGACCCTCGTTTCACAGCGCATGAAGCAGAGCGGCATGCGCTGGGGTCAAGAGGGTGGTCAGGCCATTCTGACGACCCGAGGCTGGACCCAGAGCGACAGATTTGATCAAGCCTGGGCGCTTGTTTCCGCGACCTTTCAGCTTCAAGTGACCACCTTGGATAATGTCGTGGCATTGCGAACACCCCGAAAGGCCCGGGCGTGAACCTCAGTTGCGGAGCTACACCCTCGAGATGGGTCTACTTGGCGGTGACGCGACTCCGTGTACCGGGACGTCGTGTTCGGCACCAGCGGTGGCCTCCGTTGCCGCGCTGGCGCGTGCCGCCGACCCCTCCCTCACCGCC
>JANONW010000342.1:0-3851 GCA_031421065.1 Prolixibacteraceae bacterium | reverse complement strand
CCCCATATTTCCTTGTCCGCTATAAATAATGGGGATATATTGCCTATATACGGGGCATATTCTTTACTCTTGTCAATAATCATGCTTAACATATCCCCCTTCCGGTCTGACTATTTCTTTCTCCCGGCTATTCCCTTTTTTTTTGCCTGCCCCTTTCTTTGTGCTGTTGATCAAAGCTTTATGGCCTTCTGATCTGTATAATTCCAACCTGTGATATTTAAATGTCCAGTTTTATATACTTTTAAAAATGAACAAAATGTTCAGTAATATTGCAAATACCTCATGTTAACACAGATATGTAGCAGAGTTTAAACACATTTTTCGCATTATAACGAAGTAAATATCATCACTTATTTTTCTGATTTGTGCCAAAAATAACCATTTAAAACAGAAGATGAGTTTTATAGTTTTTTGTTTGGCCGAAAATTAACAATTTTGCCCGACACAAAATATATTCAAATGATTTCAAATTATTTACTTGGCCTCACCAGCATATCACAATGGGGATTATTTTTAGGAATTGCATTAATTATTTTTGGTTGGGTCGAAAAACGGGAGAAGTTGATCCTTGCCGGACAACTGGCTTTTATACTTATTGCATAATGGCTGTCTGGATACTTTTAAACAACCTGATTTATGTTCCTGAAATCACTGATAACAATATTCCGAAACAACTAAAAGTGCTCGCCTATTTTAAAGGTGTGGCTGCATTTATGGGAATAACAGTTATTTCAATTCTGCTGAAATCATTCAAACTTCGCTTTCAGAAAGCAAGTGTTTATATCCTGCTGTTTTTTGCATTGGTGTTGTTTTTTATGGTATTCAATATCCAGCAGATGTTAAACTAATTGAAATGGATTCGGTACAGGCTAAAAATAAGAATATCGTGAGTCACCCCCACGTATTCACCAAAATTAGAAACTACGATTTGCAGTATAGCGCCTTAAAAACCATTATAAGAAACCAAAAAACTAAGCAATTGAAACTAACTTGTAAAAACAAAAACTTTTGAAACTGCTCAGCCACGAATACATCATCGAAAAAGTATGGCATCTGGATTTTGAAACAGGTACCAACATTATTGATGTGTATGTAAACTACCTGCGAAAAAAAATCGACAGGGATTTCGAGCCAAAGCTGATCCATACCAAATACGGCTTTGGATTTTATTGCAGTGAAACGGAGATATAGAAAGAAAAACGAAACCGGGTAACGGGCATCACAAAAGCAAACAGGAAGATGAACATTGAATTCAACCGAATCCGGTTTCTATTTCACTTTTTCTTCAATCCATTTTTTTGCATTCACAAAGGCTTCCATCCAGGGAGCAACCTCATCAAATTTCCGCTCTATTGGATAATATGGCCAGTGCCATGGTTTGAAAGCACGTTCGAGGTGGGGCATCATCACTAAATGACGACCATCTTCGGAGCAAAGTGAAGCCACATTGTAATCGGAACCATTCGGGTTTCCGGGATATGCCGGATTGGAATATTTCATCGGAATCCGGTAAGCTGTTTCTTCCTGGGGCAGGCTGAATTTTCCTTCGCCATGGGCCACCCAAACACCCAATTTCATTCCTTCCATCGACTGCAACATCACCGAATTATTAGGTTGAATCTCGACATTTACAAAACCAGATTCGAATTTATGTGATTCGTTGTGCAACATTTTAGGTTTTTCAGCGCGTTCAGGATAAACCAATCCAAGTTCGACCATTAACTGACAACCATTGCAAACTCCCAGACTCAAAGTATCTGAACGTTTATAGAAATTATCGAGCGCCAACTTGGCGGCATCGTTGTATTTGAAAGCACCTGCCCATCCTTTGGCCGATCCCAATACATCCGAATTGGAGAACCCTCCAACAAATACGATCATGTTTATGTCTTCCAAAGTTTCTCGTCCTGCAATAAGGTCGGTCATGTGCACATCTTTTACATCCATTCCGGCTAAGTATATCATGTAGGCCATTTCGCGGTCGCCGTTCACACCCTTTTCACGGATGATTGCAGCCTTGACTCCACTCGGTTGGCGTCGTTTAAGATCGATACCCAGATCGGCAGCTTTTCCGGTGAAACCTTTGAAATCGTATTTCAGTTCGTTTTTCTTATAATTCTGGTAACGTTCCAGTGCCAGTTTTTCTCCTGATTGTTTGCGATCGAGTAAATACGACGATTTAAACCACAATTCGCGCAACGAATTCAGGTCAAATGCAAATTCATCGGCACCATTGTTCACGGTAAAATCACGGCTTCCGGAAGGTTTTCCAATGAATGTAAAACCAACTCCGGCGGCATTCAGTTTGGCTTCGAAAGCAGTAGCATCGGCCACCTGAACAACCACGCCAGGGTTTTCGCTGAACAATACTTTTACACTGTCAGCATCACCAATTCCGCTCAGGTCAAGTGTCATTCCTGAATAGTTATCAGCAAAACACATTTCCAGAAGCGTGGTAATCAAACCTCCTGAAGAAATATCATGTCCGGCAAGAATATTTTTGTCTTCGATGCAATCCTGAATCGCATTGAATGCTGAGGCAAAGTATTTTGAATCGGCAACCGAAGGCACTTCGTTCCCAAGTTTATTGAGGATCTGAGAAAAAGCGCTTCCTCCCAGACAACGGTTCATTTTCGAGAAATCGACAAAATAAATGGATGATTTCGGATCGTTAATCAATACTGGTTCAACTACTCTTTTCACATCCAAAACTTCCGCGGAAGCTGAAATAATTACCGTTCCCGGCGAATAAACAACTCCGTCTTTGTATTTCTGGGTCATCGACATGGAATCTTTTCCGGTCGGGATGTTGATTCCCAGTTCGCAGGCAAAATCGCTGGCGGCCTTTACAGCTTTGTAAATGCGGGCATTTTCGCCTTCATTTTTGGCTGGCCACATCCAGTTTGCGCTCAGTGAAACACCTTTCAACTGATCGGAAAGCGGTGCAAAAACAATGTTGGTCAACGATTCGGCAATTGAAAGTACCGATCCTGCTTCGGCATCAACCATGGCAGCTACCGGCGCATGGCCAATGGTAGTTGCCAATCCTTTTTCTCCCTGATAATCCAGCGTAATAACTCCCACATTGTTCAGCGGAAGCTGCAATTGCCCGGCGCACTGCTGTTTGGCAATCCGTCCGGTTACCGAGCGGTCAACTTTATTGGTCAGCCAATCTTTACAAGCCACAGCTTCCAATTGCAATACATCTTCGAGGTATTCTTCTATCTTTTTTTGATCATATTCAAGATCAGCAAATTTTTCATTCCGGGTTGTGTCCGTCAAAACCGTTTTGGGCGGTTTGCCAAACATGTACGAAAGCTGCCAGTCGATTGGTTTTTCTCCGGTTTTCGAATTTTCAAAGGTAAACTGCATATCGCCGGTGGCCTCGCCAATCACATACATCGGGGCACGTTCGCGGTCGGCAATACGTTGCAAAAGTGGCACATCCTTTTCGTGCATCACCAGTCCCATGCGCTCCTGCGACTCGTTCCCAATGATTTCCTTTTGAGAAAGTGTCGGGTCGCCAACCGGTAATTTAGAAGTGTCAATTTTTCCTCCGGTGGCTTCAACCAATTCCGACAAACAATTTAAGTGTCCACCGGCACCATGGTCATGTACTGTTATTATAGGGTTTTCAGCAGATTCGCTTAACGCACGGATTGCATTGTAAACGCGTTTCTGCATTTCAGGATTGGCACGTTGTACGGCATTCAGTTCAATATGATTTTCGAATTCGCCGGTTGCCACCGATGAAACTGCCCCCCCACCCATTCCGATGCGGTAATTGTCGCCACCTAAAAGCACCACTTTGTCGCCTTTAACCGGCTCGTCTTTTAAACTGTCTTTTTTTG
>JANONW010000341.1:0-4185 GCA_031421065.1 Prolixibacteraceae bacterium | reverse complement strand
TGCCCCGGCGTGCGCGGGTGCTGATGGCGGTGCATGTGGCGAGAGGGCTGCCGCCAGCCGCAGCTCGAACACGCTGCCCACACCGGGGCGGCTGTCGACGTGTACCGAGCCGCCCATGCGTTCCACCAGCGCTTTCACGATCGCCAGGCCAATGCCGCTGCCTTCGATCTCGCCGCCGGCGGCGCCCAGGCGGTTGAAGGGTTCGAAGAGGTGGCGCAGTTGCTCGTCGCTCATGCCGCGGCCGGTGTCCGTCACGCGCAGCAACACCGACGCGCCGCGTTTCAGCGCCTCGATGCGCACGCAGCCGCCGGGCCGGTTGTACTTGAGCGCGTTGGACAGCAGGTTCAGCAGCACCTGGCGCAGCCGCGTGGCGTCGGCCATCACATGCAGGTCGAGCGCGCCCTGCTCGACGCGCACCTGCTGCTGCCCTTGCAGCGGCGCCACCATCGGCAGTGCCTGCGCCACCAGCGCCTGCAGGGCCACCGGCGCCAGTGTGATCTGCACCTCGCCGCCTTCCAGCGCCGACAGGTTGAGCACGTCGCTGATGAGCGTCAACAGGTGCTGACCGGCTGAGCGGATGTGCTCCAGCCGTCGCCGGCGCGAGTCGCTTGGCGGGTCGCGTTCGGGGTCGCCTTCGGGGTCGCTTGCGGAGTCACTCGCCGGGTCGCTGACGGCCTCGTCAGCCAGCAGCAATTGCGTAAAACCGAGCACCGCGTTCAGTGGCGTGCGCAGTTCGTGGCTCATGCGCGCCAGGAACTTCGACTTGGCGGCGCTTTCGCGCAGCGCGATCTCGCGCTCATGGCGCATGGTGTCGGCGCTGCGGATGTCGCTCACGTCCCAGGTCACGCCGATGCGGCGGTGGCGGCCGCCGCCGTCGGGGTCGGGGTCGTTGATCTGCATCGACCGCGAAGCCAGCCAGTGCAGGCTGCCGTCGGGCCACAGCACGCGGAACTCGAGCTCGAGGACGCTGCCGCTGGCGACCGCCTCGCGCGTCAGGGTTTCGGTGCGGACGCGGTCATCGGGGTGTACACAGGCCAGCCGCTCGGCCAGGTTCATCGGCACCGGCCGTGGCTCAAGGCCGCGCAGGCGCCACATCTGTTCGTCCCAGTGCAGCTCGCCGGTGGCCAGGTCCAGCTCCCAGGTGCCGAGCCCGGCAGCGCGGGCCGCCAGCGCGACGCGGTCCTGCGCGCTCTTCAGCGCCATCTCGGAGCGGCGCCTTTCCGTGAGGTCGATGACAACGCCAAAGAGCAGCGGGCCGTTGCTGCCGGCTTCGAGCTGCGAATGCGAGAAGAACTCGCGCGCTTCCCCGTCGGCGCGGCGCGCGCGGAAGCCCAGTTCCAGGCTCTGCTCGTCGCTCTTCAGCCAGCGCTGGGTTCTGTCCTTGACGCGCCGGGCATCGTCGGCATGCACAAAGCGGCCGAGCCACTGCTGCATCGTGGGTGCCGCTGCCTGCGGCTCCAGGCCGTACATGGCGCGCAGTTGATCGCTCCAGAACGGGCGCTCCTGGCCCGGCTCGTGAATCCAGTGGCCGATGCCGGCGGCGCGCGTCACGGTTTCAAAACGCCGCCCGATCTCGTCGGCGCGGCGCCTGTGGGCAAGGCGCTCGGTGATGTCCAGGCCCACGCCCAGGAAGGCCACGGCCTGGCCCGACGCGTCACGCTGCACCATGCGGCGAAGCAGATGCGTGCGCCAGCTGCCGTCGGCGTGGCGCACGCGCGCCTCGATGTCAGTGGCCTGGCCGCCGCCGAGTGCCGCCTGCGCCGAGGCCAGCACACGGGGCAGGTCTTCGGGGTGGATCAGCAAGCGCACCTGCTGCGCCGGCAAGCCCTCGGCGCGCGGCTCCAGCCCCAGTGCAAGCCAGCCCTGCCGGTTGTAGTGCAAGGTGTCGGTGGCGAAGTCATGGCGCCACAGCGCAATGCCACCCAGTTCAGCGGCCAGCGCGAGTTGCGATTCCACCTCGCTGGTGATGGAGGCCGGCGCCTGGGGCTCGCGATCGTGCGTCACCAGACCAGGGCGGGCGATGCCGCGCGCCGGGTCCAGCAGTTCGGGCTTCCGCGCCAGCGGCAAGAGCGTCAGTGCCCAGCCGCCACCTGGCAGCGGGCGGCTGTTGGCCTGGAACCAGGCGTCGGCTGGGGTCGCCGCAAGCGCCGCCTGCAATTCGACCTGGCAGGGCGCATCGGCACACAGCGCGGCAGCCGCGACCGGGTCGGTCCAGCACGCGTTGAAAGCCTGGCCGGTCCGCGCACCCGCAGCCCGCAGCGCCGCTTCATTGGCCCATCGCACCAGGCCCGCCGCATCCACATGCACCAGCGGCACCGCTGCCGCCTGCAGCAGCTGCACAGCGTCATCAGGCAGCGGCAGCGAAGACGGGAGCGGTGGCGAGAGGTGTGGCGGCCGGTCTAGCAACATCGGCAAGGGCTGGAAGGCTTGGGTGAAGGCGCCGAGTATCGCCCGCAGCCCCGGGCGAGCGGGCCCACGCAGCGCTGAGCGGCTGCGCTTGCATCGGCTTGATGCGCCAGGCCCAGGCCTGGCCCCCGGCGCCAGAATGCCGCCATGCACCGTCTCGACATCAAGCCCCTCAACCGCCGCCGGTGGTGCAGCACAGTGGTTGCTGCACTGGCCGGCTTGCAGCGCCCCGCACGGGCCGCGCCAATGGCGATTCAGCAGGACGGTGCCTGGATCGACAGCGCCCGCGGCCGCCCGCTACCCTGGCGGCTGCGCCTGCCCAGCCAGCCCGGCCCGCGTGGGCCTTGGCCGCTGGTGCTGTATTCGCACGGCCTGGGTGGCAACCGCGACGGCGGCGCCGTCTGGGGCCAGGCCTGGGCTGACGCCGGCATCGCCGTGCTGCACCTGCAGCACCCCGGCAGCGACACGGACACGCTGCGGGGCGGCATGGCGGCCCTGCGCGCGGCGGCGTCGACTGAGCAGTTGCTGGCGCGCGTGCGCGACGTGCGCTTTGTGCTGGACGAGCTTGAACGCCAGGAAGCAGCCGGCGCCGAACCCTGGCGCTCGCTGCGCCTGGACGCCGTCGGCCTGGCCGGCCATTCCTTCGGCGCCCAGACCACGCAAGCCGTGGCCGGGCAGCGCTTTGCGGTGGCGCTGGAGCTTGCCGACGCACGCGTTCGCGCTTTCATCGCGCTCAGCCCCTCATCGCCGCGCGACGGCCGCACGACGGTGGTGCAGGCCTTCGGCGCCATCAGCCGGCCCTTCCTGGCCGTCACCGGCTCGCTTGACGGCGACCCTTTCGGCCTCTACGACAGCGGCGAGCCGAGGGCGCGTGTTTTCGAAGGCCTGCCGCGCGGCCAGCGTGCGCTGCTGTGGCTGCAAGGTGCCGACCACATGAGCTTCAGCGGCGGCTCGGTGCGCCCGGTGCCCGCCGTCGGTCCCTTCAGGCGCCACGGCCCGGCAGCATCGCTCGAGCCCGCGCACCGCGCCGTGGTGGCGCGGGTGACATCGCTGTGGTGGCGGGCACAGTTGCTGGGCGATGCCGATGCGCGGGCTGCGCTGCTGCTGCCATCGAATCTAGCGCTGGGCCTGGCCGAGGGCGACCGCTTCACCATCGACTGAAGCACCTGCGTTAACCTCCTGGCCCGCACCTGGAGAGACCGCATGTTCGACACCGCCATCGCCGGCAGCCTGCCCAAGCCCTCGTGGCTGGCCGAGACGCAGAAACTGTGGCCGCAGTGGAAGCTGCAAGGGGCCGAACTGGCACAGGCCAAACTGGACGCCACGCTGTTGTGGATCAAGGCGCAGGAAGACGCGGGGCTGAGCGTGATCGGCGACGGTGAACAGAGCCGCCAGCACTTTGTGCACGGTTTCCTGGAGCAGGTGGACGGCATCGACTTCGAGCACAAGGTCGAGATCGGCATCCGCAACGAGCGCTACAAGGCGATGGTGCCGCAGGTGGTGGCGGCGCTCAAGCTCAAGGGCCGCGTCCACGCTTCTGAGGCGCGCTTCCTGCGCGAGCACACCACGCGCAAGATCAAGTTCACGCTGGCCGGCCCGATGACCATGGTAGACACCTTGGCCGTCCGCTTTTATGGCGACCGCGTCTAGCTGGCCTTTGAATTCGCCGAACTGCTGAACCAGGAAGCACTGGCGTTGCAGGCCGACGGCGTGGACATCGTGCAGTTCGACGAACCAGCCTTCAACGTCTATATGGACGAGGCGGCGGACTGGGGCGTG
>JANONW010000340.1:0-1766 GCA_031421065.1 Prolixibacteraceae bacterium | reverse complement strand
GCCAAGGTTGAACTCAGTCTTGATAGTTCTTCGCAGCCGCTACGGGCCGCGCCCCCAACGCGCAGTTTGCCGCCGCGCCGCGGGCTTCCAATGGTGTGGGTAGCCGGTGGCGCTGCGCTATTGGCTGCATCGGCCGGGGGCGGTTATTGGTATTACAACTCCATGGCCAAATACCTGACCCAACAATCCACACTGGGTATGCCGCAAGTGGCTCCGGCACCCGCGCCCGAGGCCGTCGATACTTCCGCAGCGCCGGTCGCAGCGTCCGTCGTGGTGCCACCGCCGTTAGCTGTAACATCAGCGGCAAAAACTCCGCTGCGTGCCGTGACCACAATAAATTCCGCGCGCCCCCCGCTCAGCGCGCCCGCGGCTTCCGCGGCTGCGGCTGTGGTGCCCATGCCTGTGCCCGCAGTGCCTGACGGTGCATCCACTACCGGCAGCGATGTTGCCGCGAGTATGCCGGTGCCACCACCGGCGCCGATCACCATCAGCCGCGACGCGGAACAAAATGATCTTTTGGTTGCTTTGCAAACAGCCTATCGCGCCTATCAACGCGGCGACGACAATAGTGCGCAAACGCTCTACGCCGGTGTACTGGCCCGCGACCAGCACAATCGCGACGCGCTGTTGGGGGTGGCCGCGATCGCGGTACGGCAAAAAGATTTTGTGCGCGCTCAGGAAATTTACTCCGAATTGCTAACACTCGACCCCAAAGATAGCGTGGCACAAGCGGGATTCGTCAGTGTGACCGGTTCGTTCGATCCATTGCAGCAGGAAGCGCGCATTAAAGCACTGCTGGAGCAGGAGCCGGGCGCGGCGCATTTGTTGTTCACCTACGCCAGTTTTTTGATGCAGCAGCAGCGCTGGCTGGAGGCGACACGCACGTTGCTGCCGGCACTGTCGGCGCAGCGCGATAACGCCGATTACGCGTTTAATCTGGCGGTTAGTTTCGATCATCTGGGGCAGGCCGAGGCCGCGGTAAAGTACTACCGTGAGGCCCTGGCGCTGGCTTCCCGGCACTCCACCAATTTCCGCGTTGAAGATGTGCGCCGCCGCTTGAAACTAATGTCTCCGGGCGGCGAGGGCGCCGCGCCATGATTCCCCAGCCGCGCAAGCGCATGCTGGGCGAGGTGCTGCTGGAAAAGGGCATTGTCAATCAAGACCAGTTGCGGATTGCCCTCACCGAGCAGAAAAAGCAAAACATTCCGCTGGGTAAAATCCTGGTCAAGCTCGGCTTTGTCAGCGAAGCGGTAATGCGCGATGTGCTGGGCGAAACCATGGGCCAGGAAAGCATCTCCCTGGCGAACGTGATCGCCGATAGCGATGCGGTGCGGCTGATTCCAAAAGACGTGGCACGGCGCTACAAAATGGTGCCGCTGAATTTTGATCGCGAGCTGAACATTCTCACCGTGGCGATGGCCGACACGTTCAACGTGGTCGCCATCGACCAGTTAAATGCGTCATTGGGCAGCGAGATTCAGGTCAAGACATTATTGGCGGCCGAACCCGAGATCGAAACGGCCATCGACAATTTCTACGGTTTCGAGCTGTCCATCGACGGCATCATTAATGAAATTGAAACCGGCGAAATCGATTACACCAGCCTACAAGCGGGCAATAACGAATACAGTCAGCCGCTGGTGCGGCTGGTGGACTCGCTGCTGGCCGATGCCGTGAAACGTAGCGCCTCCGACATCCACTTCGAACCCGAGCAGGGCTTTTTGCGCGTGCGCTATCGCATCGACGGCGTGCTGCGCCAAGTGCGC
>JANONW010000339.1:0-28211 GCA_031421065.1 Prolixibacteraceae bacterium | reverse complement strand
TATCCAAATTATATCACTATTATTTTTCGTTTATTTTATTGACAATCAAATATTTACACTAAAATTTACCGAACCATTACAGAAGAATGTCTCGGAATAATAATGTAGTTATCCTTCGGCTGTCTTATTTCAGAAAACAATGCTGGTGTTGAAGCCTGTTTTTTAACTGATTCTTTAGTGCTGTTTGTTCGAAATTTTCTAATGTTTTCTAAACGATTTACAACTAATGGCATTTTATTTAATTCGGAAGGGTCGGCATTTTCTAACCACAAGCACCATCTTTTTTTTCCGTTTAAAAATTCTTCACTACTTAAAATTTGCTTTATATATTTTTTCGCCTTAGGTTCTTTGATAAGAAATTCTTCTTTCTCTGCATCAGTAAAGAAAAAATTGCCATCATCAACGGGCTTACTTCCATTTATCATTTTAGGAACATTATCTATTGGATTTGTTCTTGCTAATAAAACCAAGTCTTTCCCTTCAACTAAGTAAGGATTGATGTTTTTAACTTTTATTTCGTGTGCTTCACCTTTAATGCTTTCGTATTCATAAATAGTTTTGTTTGAAGTGTCATAATTTGCAAAACCAATAATGACAACGTGAACCGCTGCATTTCCTTTTGCTTCATTGCTCCAACTGAATGTACGGTGAGCAAAATGAATTTTAATTTTATACAGATTAAAAAGTAAATTCCATAAAACTCCAACTTGTTCCCCTTGCGAAATGGAATTCGTAGAAACAAAAGCAACTTTTATTTGGGTGTTTTGTATTAGTTGTGCAGCTTTTAAATACCATCCACAGACATAATCCAAGACTCCTGTTCCCTTCATTCCTGCAAAAAGTCTTTCTAAATCTAATTTTTGTTCAGCACTTTTTACACTTTTCCCAATAAAAGGAGGATTGCCTAAGATGTAATCAAAGGATTTATTCACCTCATACTGTAATGGTTGAACATTTCTTTTATCAACGATGATGAGCTTTTCCGTTTTAATATTTACTGTTTTATGTTCAACGGTTGGCTCTTTTAATATTACCGTAGCCTCTTTCGCTTCTAATTCTATGGTCTGCTGACTGATTAAACTTTGCCAATCCAATCGTAATGCATTACCATGAACAATTTTAGCCGCTTTTTTCAAAGGCAAACGAACAAAGTATTGCCCAAACTCATTGCTTATTTGCATATTCATTTGGTGGTCAATAAGCCACATTGCAACTTCGGCAATTCGTGCAGGAAATTCTTCGTATTCAATTCCGCACATCATATCAACGTCAAGCCAAATAATTTCTCTAACGTCAAATACTCTTTGTCCTGTTTTATTGGATGCTCTTAAAATTTCCAATTCTAACAAACGTAATTCTCGGTATGTAATTACAAGGAAGTTTCCGCAACCACAAGCAGGGTCAAGGAATTTGAGTGTGCTTAATTTTTTATGAAATTCGGGAAGTTTGTTTTTATTGTCTTTGATACTTTCAAATTCTTTCCAAAGGTCGTCCAAGAAAAGCGGTTTAATCAATTTTAAAATGTTGGTTTCACTTGTGTAATGTGCTCCTAAGTTTCTGCGTTCTTTCGGATTCATTACACTTTGAAACATTGACCCAAATATCGCTGGCGATATTTTGCTCCAATCTATATAACAGCAATCAAGCAAAGCTTGACGCATTTTTGTATCGAAGCTTGCCGTAGGCAAGTTCTCTTCAAAAAGTTTTCCGTTTACATAAGGAAAGTCGTCAAGTTGTTCATCAAGATTTTTAAAACGATTTTCTTTTGCTGTGTTTAGCACTTGAAAAAGTTCTTGCAGTTTTGAGGCAAGGTCGCTTCCGTCTTCGGCTGTCCGCTGTTCTAAATATTCTTGAAATTGTTGTTTGTTAAAAATAGTTGTGTCTTCCGCAAACAATAAAAATAAAATACGAACCAAGTAAACTTCTAATGGGTGACCAGTATAGCCAATTTCTTCAAGTCTGTCGTGAAGCTTGCCCATTAACTCCGCTGCTTTAATGTTTGCAGGGTCTTGTTCTTTGTAAACCTTTTTTTGATAACCTAAAATGTAGCCGAAATGCTGAACATTGTTTATAAAGTCTTTAAGTTTAAATTCTATATGTTTGTCCTCTTCTAAATCGAAAAGCCTAAAATTTTCAAAGTCGGAAACAAGAATGTATTTCGGTAATTCGTGTTGTTTTAAACCGTGGGTGTAATCAATAGCTTGTTGATATGCTTTGTCAAGGTTTTTGCCACGACTTTTCATTTCAATTAAAATTGTTCCTTTCCAAAGCAAGTCAATATAGCCGTCCTTTTCGTCCAGTTTTTTAACTCTATGCTCAAAAGTGCCAACTCTCTTACTACTAATCCCAAAAACATTAAAAAACTCAACTAAAAATGGTTTTGCGTCGGCTTCTTCGTTTGAAGTGTCAGCCCATTCTTTTGAGAAATTTAAAGCTCTATCTTTTATTTCATTCCAGCTTAAAGCCATTGTATCTTAATTCAATTAGTGTTCAAATTTACAATAATTCTTAGTGTGTGTCGGCAAGATTGCACTCTTTGACAAAGCTTTGGTTGGAGCGTTGGCTCGTGGGGCTTTGGCAATGTGTGCAATGTGGGTTGGGTTTGTTCCTTTTTTTCTTTTTGAGCGTGGGAAGAAAAAAACAAAATAAATTCATCCAATTTGCACCAACTTATCAAAGAGCTAAATTCCATATTTTATTTCTGTCAATTTCGTACGTATCTGTCTGCTGTGCGGTTTTTTACACTTGCCCCTAACGGTTGGCAGCCTTGCGATGTGCTGGTTTTACTTGCAATCACTTAACTTAACCGATAAAATTTATTAAATGTACTGAACTTCCCGCAAATGTTTAGAAATAAATTTATACCGCTGAAAAAAACATTTGCACTTGCACGAACCCAGCATATTGCAAGGGTGCTGTTGGGCGTTCGTTGTTTATTTTTCGGCTAGTGTTGCAAGTATCATTTTAAGTTATAAATTTGTAACCAATGTATAAGGTTTAACTATATGGTTATGAATAAATATTTAACACTCTCCGAAGCCTCTGCACTAATAGGCAAAAGTAAAGAAACTCTCAGACGTTGGGATAGAGAAGGTAAGTTGTCCGCTGTTCGAGAACCAATGAGTAACTACAGAGTCTATAAACGTGAGCAAGTCGAAACATTATTTGCTGACTTTGTTAGTAAAGATGTCCAAGTTGACGTTTCTAATTATGTAGAGCCTTATTATAATTATTCTGTTTTAGAGTTGTTTGCTGGTGCTGGTGGTTTGGCTGTCGGAATGGAGAAAGCGGGATTAAAATGCGTTGCATTAAATGAAATTGATAAATGGGCTTGTCAAACTTTACGAAACAATCGTCCTCATTGGAAAGTGCTAGAAGGAGATATAAAGTCTTTTGATTTTTCCGAATACCACAATAAAGTAGATGTCGTTACAGGAGGTTTTCCTTGTCAAGCATTTAGTTATGCGGGAAAAAAATTGGGTCTTGCTGATGCAAGAGGTACATTATTCTATGAGTTTGCAAGAGTTGTAAAAGAAGTCAACCCTCCGATTTGTATTGGTGAAAATGTCCGAGGCTTATTAAGTCATGAGAACGGAAAAACCTTGCAAGGAATGATTTCAATTTTGGATGAAATAGGCTATAATGTTGTTCCTGTGCAAGTTTTGAAAGCTATTAATTTTAAAGTGCCACAAAAAAGAGAACGAATAATTTTAGTTGGAATTAGAAAAGATATTGATTTGAAATATGAATATCCTAAACCATACAAGAAAATTTATAATTTAAAAGACGCATTAAAAAAAGGGGAATTGTTTGATTGTAATGTTCCTAAATCTTTGGGTGCCAAATACCCTCAAAGTAAAAAAGATGTTTTGGATTTAGTACCTCAAAAGGGTTATTGGCGTGATTTGCCTTTAAAAATTCAGAAAGAATTTATGGGTGGTAGCTTTCATTTAGGAGGAGGGAAAACTGGTATCGCAAGGCGAATTGGTTGGGATGAGCCCTGTTTAACGCTTACTTGTAGTCCTGCACAAAAACAAACAGAAAGATGCCATCCTGATGAAACTCGTCCTTTTACAGTTCGTGAATATGCCCGAATACAAACGTTTCCTGACGATTGGAAATTTGAGGGTTCAATGGCACAACAATACAAGCAAATTGGAAATGCTGTTCCAGTGAATTTGGGAACAGAAGTAGGTTATTCAATTGTAAAATTTTTAAATAAATATTACAACTTGTCAAAACCTAAATAGTAGCTGTAGTTTTCAAAAGTAATTTGGTCTAAAATACTTCGTTTAGTTGTCTTTGTTTTTGATTTTATTTCGTCCAAGGCTGAATTCTCAGCTATTTCTTCATTTTTCTCAATTGATTTTAAATAGTCTTTAATTGCTATTGGTAAAGCTTTGTAAAGTTTAAACAAAGCGTCCTCTTGTCCAGAAAGCAAAGCGTAAAATTGATCGCCTGATATTTTGTAAACTCTGCTATGGCTATATTCTTTGCCGTTTATGTCGGCTGTCCATAATTCGCAAAAACTACCCTTTGCTAAAATTTGAACCCAATAACATTTTGCTTTTTTGTAATTGTCGGCATAGTTCTTAAGTTTCTGAAATAAACTCTCTGCCGAACTGCTGTTCATTGTATTATGTTTGTTTTTAATATCAGCAAACAAAGTGTCGTCTTTTGCTTTTATGTCAAAGCCACTCAAATTCCCAACTTCAAAACCTTTAATTCCTCCTAAAATTTGTTCGTGAAATGTTCCAATTGAGTTGTTGATCGATTTGTCTATCTGTCTTAAAATTTCCGCCTGGATAAGGCTCTCTTCGTCTATATCATTAAATTTTGCGTCAAAAGTTAGTTTGATGGTGTCAACTTTGTTTGAGTAAAAATTCTTTTTAGTGATATTGTTTTTGGCCTTCAAATAAGCCTTGTGGAGATTGCCAATACATTTCAGCAAGTGGTCATCGGAGATGAAGTTTACATATTTATTTTTCATTGAATGCAATCATTGGTTTCAATGGCTAAATTAACATTAAAAGTTTAATATCGCTCAATCGGTTGAAAGTTGATGTGAAAATCCTACAATGACGCCCAACTTGTATATAGGTCTGACTTTATCAGACCTATCCAGCTAATTTAGGTTGTATAGGCCTGATAGCCGTTAGACATTATTTTTGATAAAGATAAAGATAATGCAATTATAAATCATCGAATGGTGATTTTATTTTTTGCAGGCTTTTTTCCGACACGTGTGTATAAATTTCGGTTGTTTTGGAACTTTTATGCCCCAGCAGTTCTTGTATATACCGTAAATCGGTACCATTTTCCAATAAATGAGTCCCAAAACTATGCCTTAAGGTGTGTGTCGAAACTTTCTTTTTTATGCCAGCTTTGGCATAAGCATTTTTTACGGTGGTTTGTACAACTGCTTACCGAATATTTTCGACCCTTTGCGCCCTCAAAAAGCCATTCTTTTGGCTTGTATCCCATAAAATATTGCCGCAAAACCGGCAACACTTTTTTCGATAACGATGTATATCTGTCTTTTCGTCCTTTCGCTTGTTGTACAAATACTTTCATCCTTTCGCTGTCAATATCTTTAATTCTTAGGTTAACAACCTCACTCAGGCGCAGCCCTGCCGGAATATCCAATACCCGCTCGTAGTAGAATTTAATTGAATTAATAGATTGATTTTGATAGGATGTCGAAATTTTTCTCTCGATCACCAGATACTGCATGAAAGCAATAATCATTTTTTCATCAATGGTTTTGATGTCGTATTTGTGATAATAGTTTATAAATTCTTCGAATAAGCAAAATAGGTTCCAATCTGGTAATTTCCATTGTGAAATAGTTTCCTGAGTTGTACCATATAAATTAAGTCATCCGCTAAACCCGTGTAAATCCGCGTTCTATTGTTATTAAGTTCAAATTAAAATACTAAAAAATTAGAACGCGGATTGATAACGGATTGAATCCCGACAAGTCGGGACGATTTCCGAAGACAACATTCTGAAATCAGTAATCTATTATGCTAATTTTTGAGTCTGCTCCGAAAAGTCAAAAGCATGTCATTGCGAGGCACCGCCTGTCCCGATTCCTCGGAAAAGCAATCTCATATCATTGGTAATCTGTGTGTTGAGATTGCTTCACTTCGTTCGCAATGACGAAAAACCACTTTTCGGAGCGGACTCAAAACTAATTAATAAAAATCAAAAATTCCGAATTTGCATTTACACAAGTGGAGCTTCAACTCCTTTCGTTTGATGTTACTATATTCTGACTTTGTGGTTTTCTTACTATTCTGGCTTTATTTCAGGATAAGGTGAATCCAACCTTCGCCCGCGGTATTCAAACCGGTTGGCCATTATGTTCAAAATTTCGTTCGCACTGGTTTCTATCGGTTTGTTCGATACATTGAGAATAGTAAACCCTCCTTTTTCGAAAAGGAAATTCGCGTTGCGGATTTCCTTCATAACCATTCGTTCGTCTATATAATTGGCATTCTCCGGATTTCCAAGGCCCTGCAATCGTTTTACCCGATGGGAGATCAGATTTCCGGGACTGATGCTCAATCCAAACACACGGTTGGGATCAACTTCGAACAGTTCTTTGGGCGGATCGATTCCATTTACCTTTCTCTTCGCAAAGTTTCTTCAAAAAGCCACGTAACTCACGGTTCACCATGGTATGTGTTATCAGGCCATCCTCTTGTTTTGCCTTTTCAACCAACTTGATCAACTGTGTTTCTTCGTGAATATTGGGCACAATAATTACCGGTACATTGTTGTTCGGATATTGTATAAGCAGCGAATGTACCATATTGTTTCCGGCAAGCCCTTTACCTCCCGAAACGATATAAATTGGCACTGCCTGTTTTTCATTTTCGTTCATACTATCAGTTATTTTATTAGATTGAACCCTCCGAATTTAAAAAAGTTCGGTTTGATAACGCTTGAACAGACATTATTTCTTAATTTGGCTTTTTATAATCCACAAATTTTAAAAAACTAAAAAATGCAATACTTAGCTGATGTGAACCGGTATAGCCAAATGACCTACAACAAATGCGGGAAATGGGGTTTGAAACTTCCTGCCATTTCGTTGGGCCTCTGGCACAATTTCGGAGGAGTTGATGTGTTTGAAAACGGACGCGCTTTATGCCGCCGTGCTTTCGATCTGGGAATTACCCATTTTGACCTGGCCAACAATTATGGCCCACCGGCAGGATCGGCCGAGGAAAACTTCGGAAAAATTATGCAGCTCGATTTGGCACCTTACCGTGATGAACTCATCATTTCGACCAAAGCCGGTTACCTGATGTGGCCTGGCCCTTATGGAGAATGGGGAAGCCGCAAAAGTTTACTTTCAAGTCTGGATCAGAGCCTTAAAAGAATGAAACTCGACTATGTTGACATTTTCTATTCGCACCGTCCCGATCCGGACACACCACTTGAAGAAACCATGATGGCGCTCGACCATGCAGTCCGACAGGGAAAAGCCTTGTATGCAGGGATATCTAATTATCCTGCTGATTTAGCCCTCAAGGCATCGCGTATTTTGAAAGAACTGGGAACTCCCTGTTTGATCCATCAGCCCAAATACTCTATGTTTGAGCGTTGGGTTGAAAATGGGTTGATGGATGTTCTGGGAAAAGAAGGGATTGGCTGCATCCCGTTTTCGCCGCTTGCCCAGGGATTGCTGACCGATAAATATCTCAACGGTATTCCCGAAGGTTCGAGGGCTGCCAAATCATGGGGTTTTCTTCGGCCTGAGCAGGTTGGGCCAGCCATCGAGAAAGTAAAAAGACTGAATGGAATAGCCCTGCAAAGAGGCCAATCTCTTGCGCAAATGGCGCTGGTATGGCTGATGAAAGATCCGAGGGTCACTTCAGTTCTGATTGGTGCCAGTTCGGTGAAACAACTCGAAGACAACATTGCAGCGCTCAATAACAAACAATTCACGAATACTGAACTGAAGCAGATTGAGCTCATTATTTCAGGAGAAAAATACAGCGTTCCCTCATTTGAGCCGAAAGAGATTTTTACACCAAAGAAATCGGAAGATAAAACCCCTTCAAGAGGCGACTTCATTAAAAATCTTGCAAAAAGGTCTGGAAATCATTCAAAGGAATAAAAATGAACTTCAGGAATTACTGAGTGTTTATACGAACATGAGAAAAACAGCATTGATAACCGGAGCTGCCAAAAGGGTAGGCAAGGGGTTGGCGCTTCACCTTGCTGCACAGGGATGGAACATTGCCCTTCATTACAATACATCGGCAGTCGATGCCGAAAAGCTTCAGAATGAGTTGATAACCTTGTACCCCAATCAGAAATTTGAACTTTTCAGTGCCGACCTAAATGTTACTTCGGAAGTGGAAAACCTGATTCTGCAAGCGATTCGGGAAATGGGTGGAATCGGTTTGCTGATCAACAATGCATCTTTATTTGATCGTGGAGATTTTGCAAATACGACTACTGATTTTCTTGATCGTCAGATGAATGTAAATTTCAGGGCCCCCTTTATCCTAATTCGCAATTTTGCCCAACTGGCAAAAGAAGGTACCATCATCAACTTTGTGGATACGCGGGTTGTTAACAACAAATCAAACTTTGCGGCCTACTCGTTGTCGAAAAAAGCATTGTGGGAACTGACCAAAATGACGGCGCTCGAATTGGGCCCAAACATTCGTATAAATGCAATTGCACCGGGACTAACGCTTCCTCCGGAAGAAAAAGGGGAAGATTACCTTTTAAAACTGGCCGAAAACATTGCAATGAAACGACCCGGTGGCCTCGAACCAATTTTGAAAAGTCTGGATTATATCCTGGACAACGATTATTTAACCGGTCAGCTTTTGTTTTGTGATGGTGGTGAAAATTTAGGTTTAACAAATTAATTAGAAGATACATGGCACTCATCCGCGTGAAGAATTTGTTGTTGCGAACCTTCATCGGTTTTAATCCCGAGGAACTGGCAAACATGCAAGATGTTGTAATTAACATCGAGATTGAGGCCGACATTCCGGAGGAAGCATTGCTGGCAGATGAACCCGTTGGAATTTATAACTATAAAACCATCACCAAGCAAATTATTCATCTGGTTCAAAACAACCGTTTCAAGCTGCTGGAGGTACTTACAAAGAATATTCTTGACCTTATCATGTCCGATCTACTTGTAAGCCGTGCTCGCGTGGAAGTGGACAAGCCTCATGCCCTGCGCTTCGCCGAGTCGGTTTCGTTTGAAATGGAGGCCAAAAGATGAACGATTGCATTATTGGCATTGGGTCGAACATTGAAGCCGGATATCACATTCCGGAGGTGTTGAGACTTTTGGCTGCCGATGTTAAAATTGTTCAGGTTTCGCAAATGGTTCAGACAAAACCGATCGGAATTGCAGAACAACCCGATTACACGAATGGGGCAGTCAGGATCCTAACAGAAATGGATCTTGAAGAATTGTCTTCCTATCTGAAACAGTTGGAAGGCCTAATGGGAAGGGACCGGGCTCAGAAAAAATTCGGACAGCGAAACATTGACCTCGACATCCTGATTTGGAACAATGAAGTGGTTGACCCTGATTATTTTACCCGTGAGTTTCTCCGGAAATCGGCAGCAGAACTGGGATTTGAAAGCACAGAATTTTAAAAATACAGAAAATGGAAAATTTAAATAGCAGAAAGTGGTTTCTCCTTATTGTTTTATTTGCAGGTTTATTCCTGAATTCGTGTAAGGACAATGACGGACCGGAAACGCCGGAATATGAATTCTATATTTCAAACCAATACAAATCGGAGGTGACCGCGCAGACAATTAAAATCAAATTATTGTTCGCACAAGTACAATTCCCTGAAATTTCCTCTTTTTCAGCAAAGGCAACGAATGATATTACAGTTCATAAAGTTACTTACAGGACCTCACTTCAAGGTAAAAACATTAAGGCTTCAGGACTGGTGTACTTTCCAAAAACGGCAGGTAACTACCCGGTAATGTGTTTTCAGAATGGGACCAACACGCTTAACAGCGAGGCGCCCAGCGAAAAACCCGACAGTGCCGATTGGTTCATGCTGGAAAGTCTGGCATCCATGGGGTTTATTGTTGTAGTTCCTGATTACATTGGGTTCGGTGAATCAGCGAATTTAACCCATCCTTATCTTCATTCTGAATCGGCCACACAAAGTATTCTCGACATGCTGCGGGCAGTAAATGAATTGACGGCTGAAGATAAAGTAGTTGCCAAACCTACCAAAGACCTTTTCATTTTTGGCTATTCGCAAGGTGGATGGGCCACCATGCAACTTCAGAAAGCGATCGAAAAAAACTATTCGACAGAGTTTGACCTAAAAGCCAGTTCGTGCGCTGCCGGACCCTATTCGATCGGATTTATGGGCGATTTCATTATCAAAAGTACGGATTACCCAAAGCCATACTTTTTGGGTTACTTGCTGAATTCCTATCATTCGCTCAAACTGTTTCCCAATCAGTTGAATGACTTATTTCAGGAACCAATGCTTCGAAAATTCCGGGTTTATACAACGGGACAAATACTGGTGGGACCATCAATGCAGCTTTAACCACAAATATGGCCAATTTGCTTACTCCCGAATTCCGCAATAATTTTGATACCGACACTAAATTTTCAGTATTAAAAAGTGCATTTATTGCCAACAGCGTTGCTCCATGGAATATTTCTACCCCAACAAGGCTTTATCACGGCAGTGCAGATGAATTAATTCCACTGAGCCTGAGCCAGAAAATGTTGCTGGATTTGAAAACTGCCGGAACTTTAGACTCAAAACTCGAATTGAAGATTATTCCTGGTGCGGATCATACAGGCGGTGTTATTCCGGTTGGCATTTCAACTATTGAATGGTTTTTGAGCCTGAAAAAATAGAATCTTTACTCAGTATATACATGCACACTGTTCTGGGCGCTTGGCAGGTAATTCACTCCAAACCAGCAAATAAGCAATATGACAAATGAAACTGCCAGTATCATCATGGCCTTGTTGTGTGCCAATGGATTTCTGAAACGGTAATGAATATAGACAAGGTAAAACATCCAGGTGATGAATGCCCAGGTTTCTTTTGGATCCCAGGTCCAGTAATGGCCCCAGGCTTCTTTGGCCCAAAGTGCGCCAAAGAGCAAACCCAATGTCAGAAATGAAAATCCGATGTAAACCAGGTTATCGGCCATGTGGATTGGTTCACCGGTGGTTTTTCCTGAAGACTTCACAAAGATGTTCCTGATTGCAACCAGCGATGAAGCTCCCAGCAAGGCATAGGCAAAAATATATACGATTACATGGGGCACAAACCACGGACTTTGCAGCGCAGGCATCAGGGTTTTGTCATAAGTTTCCGGATGGTTCAGATTGACCGACAGAAACATCATGGCCAAAGTAAGGCTGTAACATATTAGCCATTTGTATTTCCAGCGAAAATAAGATACCAACCCGATTCCGGATAAAAATATTGCATACCAAAGACGCGTCTCTCCCAATGTCCGCATCGGTGGCCGATCGATTGCAAGCCAGAGCAAGATTACAAAAACGAGTAAGGCCGCAGTTCCTGAAAAACTGAGGCCTGCTGCCAAACGGTTGAGAATTTTTGATGCCGAAAACAGAAAGAGTGCAGTGGCTGCCATCCAAAGCACGATTGCAACAGATGCGAAAACCGGAAAATTAAGCGACATGTTCAGTTCCTCCATTTTTTGGTTTACCGAAAACAAATAGAAAAATAGCTCCGGCCATCATCAGAAAAATGCCGGTATAAACAGCAGGCAACCACGGATCACGCACCAGTTGCAACACACTCAAATCCGACCACCGGCCCATTTCTGTATTATAACCAAGCTGATAAATTGTCCATCCGTTTATCCTGAATGGCCTGTTTACCTCAATCATTGCAGTTTGGCTTTTGCCGTCTTTGGTCAAGATGGAAACTTCAGAACTGAACTTTTTTGGTTCGGCAGGCAGCATTATCAGCGAATGATTTTCGTTGAGCTTCAACGCTGCGGGTTGCATGGCATAACTTCCGCTGCAAACCCAGCCATGTGTAACCGACAGATCGATCAAATTGGTAACTTTTATTCTGGCCGAAGGCGATGAGCCGGGTTCGTTCACAGCGTAATAATTCTCATCAACCCGACCCGAAGAGGCATAAAAAGTATCCACTTTCAGATGGTACTGAAATAAATCAAACGTGTCCCGGTCGAGCATTTCAAACTTTTGACGGTTTTTATCGATCACTATATTCCCGGTTTTATTATCGATAATGGTCAGTTTCGGGCGAAACTCCTCGATGTTAAAATTCAAAAGCTTTATGGCGACTGGTAGCTCTTTCACGGTTCCGTTTGCCTCCCGGCCACGCCATTCCGTCTGATTTTCGTAGCAATCCATGTTCAGGGTTTTGACATCGCTGCTGCCCAAAGCAGTAGAAAACAACACGACAAACAAGCCAAAATGGTTTAGGAAAAATCCGAAATTTTTAAGGTTGAATGGTGACAGTCGTTTTAGGGTAACCAATCCAAGGAGGACAAGCAAATAAAGGTTGATCAGGATAAATGGCCAGGTTTTTACCAGACGGTTCAAGCCGAGCAGCTCAACAAGCATGTTTTTCGATTGTACATCCTGTTTCACAAAACCCATCAGCAGCACCAAAAACGTAAACCCAAAAATGGCGGGCAATGCAGCTTTTACGCTTCCCAGCCATTTTATTACCGCATGTTTCTTCAGAAACCAAAACATCAACACGAGAAAAGCCAGAAAAATGAATCCTGAGATCATGTTCCAGGGAAAAGCGGCCAACCGAAATGAAGTGCCACCGCTGGCCATTTGCAAGGCAAATCCAACCGCGATCATTGCACCCGTAATAATGGTTCCTTCGCGGTACGACCACGGATGTTGCCAGGTTTTTCTATTGTTTTTGTCGGTCATCGGAAAATGTGGATTTTTGCCGAAGATACTTAAAAGCTGATTTAGGAGAATAAATTTCAGGTAAATAATACTCCACAGATATTGGCAACATTTTCTTCACTACTCTGAATGTAAAGGTTACTGAAGTTGCCCCACTTTACATCGTCCAGATAAAGTGCCGGTCGTAGGTCGGCATTTTTAGTTGTAATTTGGATCCCGTCAAAAGTGATGTTGGTAGCATGGCGAATATAAAAACCGTAGGCAGGTAATGTCCCAAACATATCTCCATCAGGATATTCTGCGGCTTTTTCTTCAATTTCTTTATGAAGATCGTCCAGTGTTCCGCCACCTTCAAGCTCCATAACAATATTGCTCAAACGGATATTATTGACTGGAAATCCGGGCTGTCCCGTAATGGAACAACCAATTTTTCCCGAATTCTTTACCCTGACATTGCTGATGCTGATATCTCCCAAGGTTCCGCATGTTCTATCGGCGTTTCGCCGGGCGAAGTGCTCAAAACAATCTGTCTTCCAGAATTGTCTATCGCCTTTCGGATCATCTCAATTTCCTTTGCATGATATGGAATAGACAGATCGTCAATTTTCACATAATCCACTTCCCAAGAGGCATATAACTCAAACAACGAAGTGTAATATTCCTGTGCGCCATCTTTTTCAGCCACTACGGTGTACATGTCGCGCAGCCACCTGCATTGTAATTCGGTACTGTAAATATCCTGCGCTTTGGCCTTGCTTCCCAGTATCGGAGTGTTTCTTTTCACCGCTTCAACAGGAATTCCGCGCATGATATGAATTCCGAATTTTAATCCTTTGCTGTGAATGTAGTCAGCCAGCGGCTTGAAACCTTTGCCACCTTCCGCTGACGGAAACCGTTCAACACTTGGCAGCAACCGGCCATATTCATCCAGGTTGTAAACCGGATCGGTCTCGTTATAGCCATGCGCTTTGTCGTTGTCAACATACCACCGGATATCCACGATGATATACCCCCATCCAAACTCTTTCAGGTTTTGGGCCATATAATCGGCGTTGGCTTTTACTTCGGCTTCTACTACGGTCGGGCCAATAAATCCCCCGATGTTCACCATCATATAAAAAATACCAAATCCGATGGAAGCCGTTTCTTCGTTGGTGGTTTTCGAAATCATGGCCGAGATGATGGGTTTGAAAAAAGCCCCACCCACACAAATCCAGATAAACGACACAAAAACCATTTCGAAACTGTGAAATTGCTGGATCATGTAGAACCCTGACATGTATATCAGGAAAGCAAGGAACAATACCTTTTTATACCCTATTTTATCGGCTATTGCCCCGGTTATGATAGGCAAAAAGTACAGCAACATGGAACCAGTACCCATGATGGCCCCTTTTTCAACTGGCGAAAAACCCATAGCGCCGGTCTCTTTCGAGCCAACCAGAAATAGTCCAAAACCCATGTAAAAACCATACCAGGCATAGCGTTCAAACAGTTCGATGATATTGGAAATCCAGAATATGGATGGGTATTTTTTGAAAACCTGAAGTTTTGACATGAAGTGCGGATTACATAAATGGCCGGAAAAATAGTAAAAAACTTTTATTTCCTGTCCATCAATTCAGTTCCCACAAACTGCTGAACCCAGTCCATTGAACCGTAATCTTTTTTCATTTCCTGCAAAAACGCATTGGCTGTGGCGGTTTGGTTGGTTTCGTAATTGCTCTTTGGCACAAATTGCACCCAAACAGGTGGCACAACTTCGACCGAAACAAAACCCTAAATACTACTATAAAGTGGCACAGCTTGAACCGAAATGGGTGGCACAACTTCGACCGTTTTATCTACCGATTGAATTTATAATTGAATTTCGGGACGAAAATGGTGTGAACCGGAATTGCTGTTAAAGGGGAAAACATCCCTTGATAAGTGCATAGAATCAGCATCCTGAATGTTGTTCAACATGGATTCCGAAAATTCGGGATTGAGCCCTGTAGACCACATGAAGTTTTATTTATTGGGTGTATGGTTTATTAATTATGACTAAGTACATGACAAAAATTTGCAACACTCACTAAATTTATCTATATCATTAAATGACAGCACGTTTGCCAGATAAGTTAATCCGTATTTGAATAAACTTTGGGCTCTTCTTCCATGTTTTTTGATTTTGATCGGGCGAAGAGAATTTAAAAATATTCCAACCTTGTAAGCCCAAACAAAAGCTACCAGTACCAGCGCAAATAGCTTTTCAATTCGGTCAATATCGGTCAAATGCGTGTCTTCAATATTAAAACCGCTTGTTTTCAGTGCTTTAAATGCAGATTCTATTTGCCAACGTTCTTTGTATAATGACTGAGCCTCATCTGGTTTGTTGAATGAAACAATGATCTGAAGTTCAGGTACCCCTTGTTTGTTTTTAACTTTAGATGCCGATAAGTAACAAAGCTGTCCATTGACGTAAACGATTCCATGAAGGAATTCATATTGATTGATCTTTAAATGGTTAAATAACCATGAAGCCTTTACGACATGTCCGTCTTTTGGAATAACAACCCAAAAATTCTCACGAATTCTGATGTGGTATCTAATCTTGTTGAAATTGAGGTATGCCAACCAATGATTGCCAACAAACTCTCTGTCAGCTAGCAGGCAATCAATGGTGTTAATGCCGAATAATTCAATATAGCGTTGCATCAGTTCAATCCGCTCAAGAGTGGATGAATTGCCAAATTTCGGCATCATCCTAAACAAAATTGGGAAAGCAACACCTTGATAAACAACGGCAAGAACCAAGACATTGATGTTTGTCGTTCCAAACTTCCAATTGGTTCTGTCTAATGCCAGACGATACGGCGGCTTATGTGGCAACAATGCAAACACAAAGCGAGCAATAAGATTGGTATCCAACAGATATTCAGACATAAAGCGTTGTATTCTGCGTAAAGAAGAATCAATCCTTACGTCTGAATCGAAACTGGCAGCCAGTTTTTCAAAGCAAACAGTTTGAACCCTGCATAGAGCACAGATAAATAAGCCAAAGAACTTTATTCGGGCCAAATTCATTTTGTCCCCGAAGATTTGTGATAATGTTGTGAATAAAATGCTATTTTTACTCTCAACCCTGATGTTTATGTGTCATGGAGTCATACGTAGTGGTTTTCTCCTAAGATGCTAAATGCCAAGGCTTTATATTGACATTTTGATAATAGTTATCGCCAAGTTATCAACATATATAATTTAACATCAAATAGTTGCGTACATTTGTCATGTACTAAGCTATTTACATTAAAATGTCACTTCGATCACTTTGCCACAATTTCATAATCAAATTTCGCATTTAATATTATCGTTTTCAATGCAATTTCCATTCCACCACCAGCGAACCATTGGTTTTGCATTTGCATCTGGAACCTGAAATTTCCCGAATAAAGCATTTTGCCTTCCTCTTGTGAACTTTGGCGTGTCTGGTTTAGCTCAATATCTTTTTAGCGTATTCAACACATTTGCCCACTTCTTTGGCTGCATCTGAATCAGCCGGGACTTCATATTCCAGTTCAACATCAACATAAATGGGCCATTTTTCCTTTTTCAGCAGTAAGAGCACATCGGCAATTGGCATTTCGCCCTTACCCCATACCTGATTGGAATTTGGAGGTGTTGATTTTGGCCCGGTTTTGTCTTTCATGTGAATACTGAATATACGGTCGTGAAGTCTTTTGATCAGATCATTTGGATGTAACCCGGTAGAGCCAAAATAGTGCCCGGCATCAAAATTCAACATGTTACCCGGCGAGTAAGCCAGAAATTTGTCAAAGGTAAATCCTGGTTCTGCCGGTTGCATGTGTTGATGGAAAATGGCGTACATTTTATGTTTTTCGGCAAATGGCCCAAGACGTTTACAGGCTTCCTCTCCTATTTCATTGGTAACCCCTTTTGCGCCCATGGCTTTTGCTGCTTTAAAAGCGTAATCAATTTCTTCGTCAGTCCAGTTTGCCGGCGAAAATTTAACAATATGAATATTTATGCCCGCGTCATTAAATAGTTTCCGCAGATCGGAATATTTTTCCATGGGAACTGAAAGTCTCCACTTGCGTTGAGCTTCAGTTGCCACAGCCAATGCCTTTTCGTATTCTTCTTTTTGCTCTTTGGTTTGAGCAACACCACGCGGAGGCCGGCCCGGCCCCTGAGGTAATCCGAGATAATCTTCGGCAATGTTCCCCATTAATTCAAGATCGCTGATGCCTGCCTGCAAACAATAACTGATAATGTCTTTTGGACTTGACGGCATACTGCGCCAGCTATAGCTAATAGCTCCAATCTGAACACCCCCGAATTTTGAATTTGGCTTTGCATCCTTAACAGCTGCAGAAAAACCCTTGAAACCGTAATTAAAAGGTATTGCAGATAATGCAGCCACGGCAGCAGTTGTGTTTAAAAATTTACGACGTGATAACTTGTTTTCCATAGATTTTATTTTCTAAAAGTTGAATTATAAATGTCGAAACGTTAAATCTTTTCATCATATTATCTCAATTTTAATTGGAATATCTGTTTTTCGTATCGGCAACAGCTTTACCCCCCGTCACAGGTTTTGGATGGATTTTATGGAGCAGTTCTTCCATTTTCTTCACCACCTTTGTGTATTTTTTATCAGCAGCCAGGTTATGTAGTTCCTGAGGGTCTTTTAATTCATCGTATAATTCCGTCCCCATTTTCCCGTAATCCCATTCGGTATATCGCCATTGTTCCGTACGGATACTATGGCCCGGAAAATTTCCCCGCTGTACCTGGGTAAAAGCCGGATGCTTCCATTTTGCTTCAGGATTTTGAAGAAGAGGGGACAAACTATATCCTTGAAGATCCGCTGGAGGTGTCAAACCTGTGAGTTCGGCAAGAGTTGGATAAATGTCCACCAACTCTACTGTCCGGTGACATATCTTCCCCGCTGATTTAACTCCCGGAACAGAAATGATTAAAGGGCTTTTAGATGCTTCTTCAAAAAGGCTTTGCTTAAACCAAAGGCCATGCTCACCAAGCTGATACCCATGGTCGCTCCAAAACACGATAATGGTGTTATCGCTTAAGCCAAGGGAATTAACGGCATCTAACAACCGGCCTATTTGGGCATCGACGAATGAAATAGCCGCGTAATAAGCCAGTTTGCACTCCCTGGCCTGGTCGGTGTTGATGCCAAAATAAGGCCATGGTTTAGTGGAGGCTAAAGCTTGCTCAGGGTAATCATTCGGCGTTTCTTCAGATATTTTGGGAAGGCTAATCGCATCGAGCTTATACATGTCGAAATACTTACTGGGGGTAATCCAGGGGGTATGAGGCTTATAGAAACCGACAGCAATAAAAAACGGTTTGTTTTTATGCTTCTCCAATAGCTTAATAGCTTCAGCGGCAACTTGTCCGTCAGTATGTTCCTCGTCTTTCCCCTCCCTGTCGGAAAGATAGGCCATTGCTGAACCCAAACCTTTTTTTGGTGTATAATTTATGATGTCAAGTTCAAGTGAGGTTTTATCCAGCCCGGTCGGATTAATTCGTTCCATCCAGGAAGCTTTATCATCCAACCCATTGGTGCCAATATCACCTGGATTGCCATAATGAAACATCTTACCCACCCTGGCTACATAATATCCATTTTTCATGAACATTTGCGGAAGGGTTACAACGTCCGGAAGGCCCTGCCTGAAATGATACTGCAAATCAAATACCTTTGTAGAATCAGGGCGCAAACCAGTGAGAATAGATGACCGACTCGGACTGCACAAAGGGAATTGACAATATGCATTCGCGAATGCTACCCCCTTCGACGCCAACCGGTCAATGTTCGGAGATTTTACCAGCGCATTACCAAAACAACCTAAATCATTGTTCATATCATCAACAGAAATGAAGAGAACGTTCATTTTCACCTGAGAATGAACAGGGCCAACAGCAGCCGTAAGCGCCAAAGGAATCATAATACTTTTCAGAATAGAACTTTTCATCATGGTAATTTTATTTTCTGATTTTTGCCCTTTACATCAATACTCGTTTTATTTTTAACTATCTCCTTATTTTTGCTTTATTTCCCATTTTTTAAATAACCATTCTGCTGTACGATAGGTGTAACTTGCCAATCCCACGGGAGAAGAACCCAGTTCTTTAAATAATTGTTGAACAACTGCTATCAGTTCAGGACTATTTTCATTCACTGCATCAATGCTGTTCAATGCAAAATTCCTCTCTTTCATATCATAATTAGCCGTATCATTTAAAATGCGGATATAAATTCCCCTTGCCAGTTCTTTCTCTCCCAGGCCATAAAGTGCTTCAGCTACCAAGGTTGCCACCGCCCCTGACTTATCTGCTGATGCTTCTTTTAGCGTAGAAATGGCCGGTCTGGCATCGTTTTTAAGGATCAGTAACCCTGTTGCCCCCCAGTAGCGAATTGCGCTGTTATTATTCTTCAAATATTGAACAAAAGTATCCAGGTTACTTTTTCCCCCTAATGTTGCCATGTCTGAGGCTTTCATCAATTCGTCAAACGGGCAATCTGCCGAACGCATATAGTCATACATAGATTTTTCCCCGGAAAAAGTGCTATATTCTGTTTCGGGAATCAGGCCTACATCCCGAATTTTTATCATCCAGGCTGTTTCAGCATTACGCATTCTTTTCAAGACAGATGTATAAGCGGGATTACCGGCAAGGTTGTTGACTTCCCAGGGATCCTTTTCTGTATCATAGAGTTCTTCCACGGGTTTTGTATGAAAGAATTTGCTTTGCACCTCATTAGTCTTCCCTTCTTTAAAAGCATTCTCCCATGATCGCGCAGAAGGAGCCATAAAAAGATAATTAACATGCTGCATGGTAATACGGAATGGCATATAATTTCTAATATAACGGAACTCCTTGTCCCTCACTGCCCGTACAAGATCATAGTGTTCATCCATGCGTTGGCGCGACATATAAGTATATTCCGGGTCTTCTGTTTTTTGCTTGCCTAAAAACGCATTGCCCTGCATATAATTTGGGATGGGAACACCAGCAATGCTTAATAATGTAGGGGCAAGATCCACAAAGTTGATCAAGCGGTCTACTTTTTGTCCCGGGTTCTTTGCAGGAAACAGGTATTTGTATTTTTCAGGGATCCGGATGATAAAGGGAATCTTCGTACCTGTTTCATATACAAAACGCTTGCTGCGTGCTAACACACCACCATTGTCGCCGTAATACATAACAATGGTGTTATCTGCCTCACCGCTTTCATCAAGTTCTTTGAGTAATGCTCCTACCTGAGCATCCATGTCTTCGATTTTATCATAGTATTGCGCCCAGTCGTGCCGCATTTCAGGTGTATTGGGATGGTAGGGCGGTAAAGTTACTTTTGCAGGATCGTGCCGCAAATCCTCAATAGGTGTTTGTTTGTGGATGCTGCTTTCATGGCTTGTCTCGATATTAAATACGACAAAAAATGGTTTCCCTTCAAGTCTGTTCTTGTAATGTGCCTTTTTGCTGCTTTCATCCCAAATTTCTGAAGGAATGATACCCGAAGTATTATAATCTGTTTTAGCATTGTTAGTGCAGTAGTAGCCAGCCTGACGTAAGTATTCGGGATAGGTGTGCACCTCCGCCGATTTGGGATAGGTACTTCTCATATTTTCGTTGCCATTCGAAGAGGCATAAACCCCGGTAATAATTGTATTTCTTGATGGGGCACAAACTGCGTTGGTACAATATGCATGTGTGTATAAAAAGCCCTGGCTGGCCAACTTGTCGATATTAGGGGTAGTGGCAAATAAGTTACCGTAACAACCGGTAAAATACGCACTGTTATCCTCGCTGACTATCCAGAGGATATTTGGTTTTGCAACCGGATTTTGTTGGGCACAACCCTGAAACGAAGTTGCCAACAGAGAAAGCGCAACGTAATTAATTGATTTCATGATTCTTATAATTTTTAAGTATGATTCCCAATTATTGTATTCTTCGGAAAACCAACATACGAAGGTTCATTGCCTCGAAATGAGGAATTTGATCAGCTTTAATAACCAATGTAGTCGCACCTTTGTCCATTTTGATGTTACCCAACGTGAAAGGAATCCAGCCCTTTTCGTAGGACTCTGCCCGCGGAACCCGGTCTAAATCGGCTCCCAACATAGGAGTATCGTTTGCTTTGGTAAGTTTTGTAATCAGTCGATTACGACCTATTTTCAGATTTATCATTGAACCCACATCCTCGGGTGCACAGGTGTAATAAACCATAACCTCAAAAAGCCCGGATTCAACTACTTCAACATTCCATGTGATGCTATCGGTTGTCTTTGTCCAATTGGTAAAAAAGGAGCTGTTTGGATATTTGTTGGAGCGTTCAATTCCGCCATGTGCTTTACCATCACGTGCCGGCAACTTGGAAAAACGTTCTTTGGGATGTCCTAACAAGAATGGGCGAGTATCATTTTGGGGTAATTCAGTTAGGATATTTTCGTTGTAATAAGCCAACGATTTTTTGAGTTTTTCAAACATTGCCGGGTTTGAAACGGAAATATCATTTTTCTGCTCCCGGTCGATCTTTGTATTATAGAGTTGGCCTTCGTTACTCAATAGATAGTCCTGGACACGCACGGCGGTCTTCTTCCCCCAATGGCTAACAAGAGTACGGTCAATGTTTCGATCTTCGTTGTTCAACAGTATTGATTTTAGGCTTACTCCATCTAACGGCTTATTATATGATGTCGGTTTAACCCCTGCCAAATCCAACAAGGTGGGGAGTATATCGACAACGGAGGAGAGTTGTTCCACATTACGTCCGGCTTGGATTTTGCCCTTCCATCGGATGAAAAAAGGAGTGCGTACACCTCCCTCATCTGTTGAGCCTTTGACTCCTTTCATTCCTCCATTCCAACGGTGTCCGTTTGGTCCATTATCTGATAGATAAATGATAATTGTGCGATCGTCCAATCCCAGCGTCTTGAGGGTTTCCATCATACGCCCAACATTCCAATCCACAATCTCGGAGAGTGCCAGGACAGCTTTCGTGTGTGTTTTATCCTCTCGTGATGCTTCGGTGGCATTTTGGGTTATATTTTTATTTTTATATTTATTCCACCAATTGTCCGGTACTTGCATCGGGCTATGTGGCGTATTGTAAGGGATATAAACAAAAAACGGCTTCTCTTTATTCTTTTTCACATACTCTATCGCCCTATTGGTCAAATCATTTGTGATAAACCCTTTCCCTTCCACAATCTCGCCGTTATGCTCCAACGTCGGATTCCAGTAGTTGCCCAAATGTCCCGAACAAAACCCATAAAACTCATCAAAACCACGAGCGTTTGGATGATATGGATATTGTGTGCCACTATGCCATTTACCGAAGGCTCCGGTCGCATAACCCGCCTTTCTGAAATAATCAGCAATAGTTGTCTCGTCAAGGTCAATCCGCTCTCCACCGTTTGAAACATCATAAACGCCTGCCCTAACGGCATAGCGTCCTGTCAACAACTCTGAACGCGTTGGCGAACAAACGGGACAAGCATAAAAGTTAGAAAATGAGGCTCCTTCATGGGCAATTCGGTCAATATTAGGTGTGTTTGCCACTAAGTTACCATTGATGGCAAGATCACCCCATCCATGGTCGTCAGAAAGAATGAGCACAATATTGGGACGAACTGCATTCTTCTCTATTGCCATTCCATTGCCATTTTGAATACCAAGTCCCAGTAGGCTTAATCCGAAAAGGCTCACTTTATTTGGATTCATTCTGTACTTTTTTCATGGTTTTTGTTTAGAATTGGGTACAATAATATTTGCCATTTATTTTACTAAATTTCTACTATAACCACGTTCCACTAATTCTCTCAGCAATTCTGACAGATCTTTCACTATTTCTTTTTTACGCAAAAACAAATTATTACTTTCAAGTGAATCTTCAGCCAAGTTGTACAACTGCCCCGCAGTCCCATTTTTTACAGGCAATAGCCCGGATGGATGAGTGAACCCTCCTGAGCCAATACAATCAATATATTTCCAGGGACCTTTTTTTATTGCCAATTTCCCAGCCGAAGACAAATAAATAATATGGTCCCGTGTCGGATTCTGAAGATCTCCATTAAGCACATTCATAAAACTAAAACTGTCTTCTGCCTTGTTAGTACTCGATTGTTGCCCTGTTAAATCCGCCAAAGTCGCAAAAATATCTACTAAACCTACTGTCTCGGGATAAGTGGCGCCCTGTTTTATTTTAACCGGCCATTTCACAATGAGAGGTACATGATGTCCTCCGTCCCAGGCATCTCCTTTCTGCCCTCGTCTGCCCCAATTACTTTGATGTGCATATTGTTGTATATCCTCTTCTTCCCAGGAACCACCATTATCACTGGAAAAAATCACAATCGTATTTTTATCAATGCCAAGTTCTTTTAGTTTGACAGTTACCCGACTTACAACGTTGTTTACCTGAGCTATAAAATCCCCATAGGTACCCAACTCTGTTGTCCCTTTAAATTGTGAATTAGGCATCCAGGGAGTATGGGGCCCTGTTAGGGGTAAATACAATAGAAATGGTTTTTTATTTTTCCCTTCACGTTCAATAAATGAAATACCTTCGTCCACAATCTCATCAAAACAATTTTCCACTTTAAACGATTTCGACATTTCACCGTTACGCCACCAAACTCCACGATCCCAATATACGTCATTGTCGTTGGTATGTTTTCTGTCCCAAGCATAAACAGTTCTATCTAATGCATGGGGGTAAGCATCTGCCGTTAAAACAATATTCGGATCAATTACTTTTCCATTCCTCACAAAAGTATACGGCGGCATATCCAAAGAAGCTGGTAGAATAAAAGAATAATCGAACCCTAATTCATTTGGGCCACCCGTTACAGAGGAGCTGAAGTCTGTATTGGTGTATCCCAATACTTTCGCATTCTCAATTTGTGGTTTAGACATATCTTTACGCCCCCAGTTCAAGCCAAGATGCCATTTCCCGATACAAGCGGTAGTATAACCGGACTTTTGCATTAAGGTTCCAATCGTTTCCCTTCCTGGCTCGATCAGGGGGGCTAAATATCCCCAATATGAAGTCCTTTTAGGGACCCTGAAAAAATAACGTCCGGTAAGCAAGCTATATCGGGAAGGGGTACACACAGCACCCCCCGAATGGGCATCGGTAAAACGGATTCCTTCTTTAGCCAATTTGTCAATTGCAGGTGTAGATGTCCTTGCAAATGGATTATTTAAAGAAACGTCCCCGTATCCCATATCATCCGCCAAAATGATAATAATATTAGGATGTTTGACTTCTTGTTTTTGAACTTGTGAGGAACAAGAAACAGCAGTCATTCCAACAGTTAGAAAAGTAAATGTTTTTGTAATGTTATTTTTCATCGTGATAATATTATTTTCTATAAACTATTATTCAAAATTATGCTCCTTCATTTCCTCAAGCTTCTTTGCGTAATCTTTGGAGTCGTTCTTTCCGTGTTTTAGTTTAGTGGTATAGACTAAATCCATCAATAGTCGTATCTCTACGGCATTACCTGACACATTAAAAACCTCCAGCACAGGGTCATGGTACTCCTGCATCAATACCCTTAATTTATTTTTGTATTGTTTTACCTTTTGGGTATATGCCTTATCGTGTACCAGGTTATGAAGACAATCCGGGTCATTCTTCAGGTCGTAAAATTCTTCAGGTACCCGGTACCTGAACATATCTACCCTGGCCTGTATCTGAGGATTGGTTTTCCCTTCTTGTTCCATTGCCTTAAAAGTCTCTCCTTCGTTGGCATTATGATAGGCGGCCTTTCCATCACTCCAGGGATTGAAGATGTAACCAAACTCTTTATCCTGCACGCAGCGCATTGGCCAATATTTGTTGCTGCTTAAATAATCAATTTGCGTGAATACCTTATCCTTTCCACTTTGTTCCCTGCCTTCTAAAAGAGGCAGAAAAGAAGTGCCATCCAATCCGGCTGGTTTATCACCACCAATCATATCCATGATTGTAGGGAACAAGTCAACGGAAGAAATAAGATGTTCTTTGTCTTCCAGTGGTTTTAAGGTTCCGGGCAAATAAACAAAAAAGGCTGTTTTCGTTGACTTCAGGTAACAGTTGGCTTTCGAGAAGGGCATTGAAATGCCATTGTCTGAAAGAAATATGACCACCGTATTATTTTCAGCCCCTGCATCTTTTATCGCTTGCATCACTTTTCCGAAAGTATCGTCAAGCCGGCGCACCGAATTATAATAATGGTTTATTTCATTTCTCACGCCAGGTAAATCAGGTAAAAACCCCGGTACAAAAACTTCATCCGGGGAATACAACTTTGAGGGCCATTCTGCCCCTGCAAGTAATTTCCCTCCCGGTTCCTGGAAAGGCCGGTGAGGGTCATGTGAATTGATCATAAAATAGAAAGGCTTATTTTCTTTACCGCACCTTTCTACAAATGCTTTTGTTTTCTCATAATATTTCGAGGGGCTCCTGCCTGACCCCAAATCTTCATAATCGTAAACGTAATCCCATACCGTGGAATTTTTCACCGAAGAATGGTACACTTTACCCAATATGCCAGTTTTATAGCCTTCTTTTTGAAAACTTTCCATCAGGGTTGGAATACTATCCGGGGCATGAAAAAAGCCATGGTTATGGCTGTTGAACCCATACCTTCCTGTTCCAATTATCCCACGGCTGGGCATACATATCGCACTGTTCACATGTGCATTATAAAACCTGACCGCGGCGTTGGCAACCTTATCGATATTGGGCGTAATGCCCTTTATCTTTGCCCCGAATGCACCAACCCCCATTCCGTCAGGCCCTAAATCATCGGCCGTGAAAATCACCACATTCAGGTTCTTTTTAGGGAACTGGGCTTCTGTAACTTGCCCAAGCAAGGTAATTGGCAGGCCGACAAAAAGGATTTTTTGTATTTGCCTGATTGAATCCATTTGCATGATTGTCGCTTTTTATATTGGTTTTAAATTATTAAATGAATTAGTTTGTACCGGTCGGTACGTATCCCATAGTGCCTCTTTACACGATGCCCGGCCGGATATTCATAATAATGATAGTAAATAGCATTGCGCCAATTCTTTACATCCTTGCCTGATGCCAACTCACGAAATGATTCTCCCTGCATTTCAATTTCTATGATTTCAATATATTTATTTTTTTGGCATTATTTTTCAGGTAGAGGAAATTTACGTATTTCTCCTTTTAACCGAGGATATGTTTCCCAGATTTCAGGATTGAGTCCTACTTCGCGGGTATCGCCAGTTTCAATCAAGCGATTTCTCAGCCTTTCCGAAAGTTGTTTTTTAACGTTTACAAAGTCAGGATTTTCAGCCAGATTGCTCATGCAATCGGGGTCTTTCCGAATGTCATACAATTCTTCAGCGGGTCGTTTGGCTGTTGCTGCTAAAAAGTAAGGGGCAATATCAGGGTTTTGAACGTTATTATGTCGGTAAAATTCAAGTGTCGGGCCATAATCAATATCATAATATGCCTGATGTATTTCACTTAAAGTTCCGTCCTTTTGATAGACTTGCGGATCGCCTGCTGGCCAGTATTCCGGATGATAGTTTTTTATATACAGATATTGGTCAGTTTGGATGACCCGTTGCGGATAGCCCTGGTTTTCGTATCGCGAGGAGGAGTGTCGTTCTCTTCCGGCAAATATTTCCTGACCGGATTTCTGCTTTGGAAATTTTTTAGCAAAGAGCTCTTTCATCCTGCTTTTCCCGCTCATCGGGAAAGCCCCGTCGAACTTAAGCCCGGCAGCTTCGAGAATGGTTGGAGCCAGATCGACCATACTGATCAAATCATCAACAACCTGACCGGAAGTGATATGTTTCCCCCAGCTAATGGCCAGCGGAACATGGATACCTGCATTGTAACAATTGGCTTTGGCGCGGGGGAAAGGCATCCCGTTATCGGAAGTGATGATGATGAGTGTATTTTCAAGTTCGCCACATTCTTCGAGTTTACTGAGGATCTTTCCTAATTGATGATCGTACCACTCAATTTCAACAGCATAATCGAGCAGGTCACGCTTTATAACCGGATGATCAGGCATGAATTTGGGGATCAGTGCACTATCGCCGGGCTTGTTTTCTTTTTGCCACGAACCTTCCTCAAATGGACGGTGTGGTTCGTGCGCACCAAGCCAGAAGAAAAAAGGTTGATCCAGTTTTCGTTGGTTCATAAACAATTCAAAATTCCCGTTGTAATCGATGTTTGATATTCCGGAGTATGGAGGTTTTAGCTTTTTCTGATTAAACTCAGGCCCGACGGGATTTTGTGTCCATCCAGAAACCTGCCAGTCGCCAGGAGCCCAGGGTTTCCCGGTGAAACCTACGGCATACCCGTTTTCTTCGAGTACTTCAGTAAAAACCTTGTATTTGCGGGGAAATGAACTGCCATGGGTTCCGGCCTCCTCAATCTGCCAGGGGTATCTGCCGGTTAAAATACTGGCGCGCGACGGACTGCAACCTGGCGAGGTAACAAAAGCATTGGTAAACAGAATGCCTTGCCTAGCCACCCTGTCGAAATTGGGCGTTTTGACCCAGTCTGTCCCATAAGCTGAGGCATACGGGAACGATTGATCGTCGCTAATCACAAAAAGGATGTTGGTTTTTTTTGACTCTTCAGAATGCAATTCATTAAATAACCCTGACTGGAACGAGGTCAATGATATTAATAATAATTTTCTAACCATTTTTATTTTTTCCATTAAAAACAACCATAAATACTTTTTATCAGTATCAGCCCGCCTTATTCAGGCCAAACAAAGTTTTATCCATTCCCCACTTGTCAAAAAGCCAATCCACCACACGGTGATCGTAGCGTTGCTGGGTTTTCTGTCCGGCAGTATCTTTCAACATGTTGATCACGGCTTGTTTCACTTTATGACCCTCTTCGTTGGTGTATTCGTCAAAGAGCCATTTTATTTATTACACTTCGCCTTTATATCCACCCAATCAACTGCACAAACTTCTGCCCGGACAAAAGTAAACCTGAATTTTAGAAAAACATAGAAGCTCGTGCCCGTTGGCTTACCGATATTTAATGTGTTTTTTAATTTGAAACAATAATCCGGAACAATTTTATTCACTCTATTTTCCCTTTTTCATTTCCTTGAGGTACAGATCAATAAATTTTTGGTCATTGGCATCCGAATCACCATATTTTGCGCGAAGCTCCGTTAAGCGCTGGTGCATCATTTTTTGCACATCGGCATAAGCCGGATCGTTGTAAGCACTGCGCATTTCTGAAGGGTCTTTTTCCAGATCGTACATT
>JANONW010000338.1:0-1525 GCA_031421065.1 Prolixibacteraceae bacterium | reverse complement strand
GCCAGCGCACGAGATGGCGGCGCTGGACCTGGCGGCCGGCATTGAGGCGGTGTCGCCGCGCGTCGGCTACCTGCCTGCCAGCGGTCTGCCGATGGCTTATGTGGACACACGCGGTTGTGCGGGCGGCTTCATCGACGCCGTGCAGCGCGCCGCGCCCAAGGCCGAACTGATCCTGCTGCACGCCGACGCGCACGACCTGGCGCGCATCTTCAAGCGCCGCGCCGCGCGGCCGCTGGTGATCGGGGCCGACCACCCCGACAGCATCAAGCACGCTTACGCCTGCGCCAAGCTGCTGGCGCAGCGCTGCGGTCTGTTGACCTTCGATCTGCTGCTGGTCGCCGCGCCGCAGTCGCCCCGCGCGGCGTCGATCGCCGCAAGCCTGGCCGGCTGCGCCGAGACCTTCCTGGGCGCCGTGCTTTGCCACACGGCGCTGATCGACCCGGCGGGCGACCCGGCGGCGCCGCCAGACGCTGCGCTCGCCGCCTTGCTGGCGGCACAACTGGCGCTGGATGACAGCGCCGACACCGCCGACATCACAGCCAACACCGCCGCCAACACCGCCGCCAACACCAGACGCGGTGCATTTGCACCCGCCACGCTCACGGCCCCGGCCGCTGCACAACCCGCCCGACCCGCTTTCAGATAGAGGCCTGCACCCATGTACACCGCCAAGGGACAACTCGACTCCGGCGTGCTGCTCAAGCAGTACCAGCCCCTGGTGCGCCGCCTCGCGCACCAGATGATCGCCAAGCTGCCCGCCAACGTCGAGCTCGACGACCTGATCCAGGTTGGCATGATCGGCCTCAGTGACGCGCTGACGCGCTTCGACCCCGGCCAGGGCGTGCAGTTCGAGACTTTCGCCACCCAGCGCATTCGCGGCGCCATGCTCGACGAGCTGCGCGGCAACGACTGGATGAGCCGTGGCGACCGCCGCCACCAGCGCAGCATCGAAGCCGCCGTACATAAGCTTGAACAACGTTTCGGCCGCGCCCCGCATGAAAGCGAAATCGCACGCGAGATGGGCCTCAGCCTGGAGGACTACCAGACGCTGCTGGGCAAGGTGCGTGGCACCCAGCTCATCTGCCTGGAAGACCTGAGCGGCGACGACGGCGACGACGACTACCTCGACCGCCACGTCATCGACAACGACGCCAATCCGGTCGCGCGGCTGCAAGACCAGCGCATGCGCGAAGCGCTGGTCGAAGCCATCAAGCACCTGCCCGAGCGCGAGCAGTACGTGATGAGCATGTACTACGAACACGACATGAATCTGAAGGAAATTGCGGCCGTGCTGGGCGTCACCGAAAGCCGCGTCTGCCAGCTGCACAGCCAGAGCATTGCGCGGCTGCGCACGAAGTTGCGCGAGTGGTGAACACGCAGGCCTGCTGCGGCAGGCCCTAAGCAGCACCCACCAACCAAAACACCCTGGTAACCCTGACATTCTCCTGCGGGAAGAGATTCGCGTCAGGCCTGCAGACCACCGCCCCATGGGCCGTGCCGGTCGCTGCCGCCGCCAGCGCAATAC
>JANONW010000337.1:0-7557 GCA_031421065.1 Prolixibacteraceae bacterium | reverse complement strand
GAAAAAAGAAACCTTAATGAAACGATGATCAGAAAAATAAATATTCTACTGATATTGCTATTTGTTGGATATTCAGCAATGGCCGACAACATTCGGTTTATAATGGAAGGGCCTGAAATAGTTGCTCTTGGCGACCAGTTCAGGTTAGGTTTTACACTGAACGAAAAGGGTTCTGATCTACAATTGCCCGACCTGTCAAATTTTGATGTGCTGATGGGTCCGTCAACATCCCAGAGTTCGAGTATCCAGATCATTAACGGAAAGACGACCCAATCAACCAGTTTCTCCTACATTTTTGTACTTCGCGCCAAAAATGAAGGAAAATTTACCATTCGACCGGCATCGATTAAGGTTGATGGTAAAATATACGAATCGAACAGCCTTGAGATACAGGTTGCAAAAGGACAGCCCCAACAATCCTCTGCCCAGCAAAATCAGGAAGAAGCAGAAGCCACTCCGACCGGGAACATCAGTAAAGACAACTTATTTGTGAAGCTGAACCTGGACAAAACCAATGTATCGAAAGGCCAGCAAATAATTGCAACCATTAAATTGTACCTCAGCCAGAATGTTCCGCTCAGCGGGTTCGACGAAGTTAAGTTGCCTTCCTACGAAGGATTCTGGACTAAAGAAATAGACGTTCCACAACAAGTTAATTTCACCCGCGAAGTGTACAACGGCAAGATTTATCAGGTTGGAGCGCTTAAAAAAACCATTCTCTTTCCTCAGCAAACAGGAGCTATCCGCATCGATCCTTTCGAAATTACCTGTCTTGTCCGCCAACGTGTAGGTCAACAACGGGGATTTTTTGACGATTTCTTCGACAATTACCAGATTGTAAAAGCAAAAGTAGTGAGCGAACCTATTACAGTAAATGTCAAGGATTTGCCCAACCCACCTACCAATTTCTCCGGAGCTGTGGGGTTATTCAGCTTTTCAGGAGCACTGGATAAAAACAATATAAAATCGAACGAGGCAGTAACCCTGAAGCTTACTGTTAACGGAACCGGAAACCTCACGTTAATCAATCCGCTAAAACTTGTATTGCCCGAGGATTTTGAAACCTATGAACCCAAAACAAGCAACCGAATTACTGCAAATGACAATGGACTGAGCGGATCGATTACATTTGAATATCTTTTTATTCCAAGATTTGCAGGTAATTTCACGATTTCACCTGTTCAGTTTGTCTTTTTCAACCCGGCAACCCGGCAATACGAAACCCGTTCGACCGAAGCCTTTAAAATAAGTGTTGAAAAGGGAACTGACGACCCGAATGCTTCAGTTGTAAGTTCGTACTCGAAACAAGATGTAAAAATGATTGGGAAAGACATCCGGTTTATAAAGCAAAACGATTCGAAACTGAAACCAAAAGGTAGTTCATTTTACGGAACCTTCGAATTCTACGCCATTTACCTGCTGAGTTTGATCGCCTTCGCAGTTGTATTTGTGCTCAACCGGAAAAAAATAAAAGAAAGCGCGAACCTTGCCCTGGTGCGTAACAAGCGTGCCAACAAAGTTGCGCTGAAACGACTGAAAGCAGCAGCCGGATTTATGAAAAGCAACCAGGCCGAAAAATTCTATGAGTCAGTAATCAAAGCGCTATGGGGATATCTGAGCGATAAACTTTCGATACCGGTAGCTGAACTCAACCGTGAAAGGGCATCGGCCACACTGTCGGCTAAAGGCATTGATCAGGAAGTGGTAACCGAACTGATGAAAATTATTGACGACTGTGAATTTGCACGATTTGCACCTGCTGCATTTTCGGGAACCATGAAAGAAATTTACGATGGTGCAGCCAAAGTAATGGGTATTTTTGAAAAGCAAATCAAGTAAACAACAGAAACAATTATTCTCATGAAACGACTATTCAATACCATACTGGCAATCCTGATGTCCGCCACCCTGTTTGCTCAGGCCGATCTGCTCCAAAAGGCAAATGAGCACTATGTGAAAGATGAATTTAACGAGGCGATTGATGTTTACAATAAAATACTAATGTCGGGCCTCGAATCAAAGGAAGTTTATTTCAATTTGGGCAACGCATATTACAAAACGGCTCAATACATGCAGGCCATCCTGAACTACGAAAGGGCCAAACTGCTCTCTCCTGACGATGAAGACATCGACTTTAACCTTCAGGTAGCCAACCAATACGTAGTTGACTCAATTCAGGAACTGCCCGGAATATTTATTATCAGGTGGTGGAATTCGATCATCAACAGTCAAACCACTGACACTTGGGCCTTAATCAGTATTATAAGCTTCCTGTTGTTTTTGACTTTGGCAGGACTGTACTTTTTTGCCAGATCAGGCGATGTGCGGCGAACCGCATTTTGGGCTGCCTGTTTTTTGATCGTGATTTCGGTGTTTAGCTGGTCGTTTGCCGCCAAACAAAAAAGCTGGCTGGTCAACCATACTTATGCCATTGTAATGCAGCCAACAGTAACCGTTAAAAGTTCTCCTTCCGAAAAAGGAACCAATTTATTTGTAATTCACGAAGGATTAAAAGTCAAAATTACCGACAAACTGGGCGACTGGCTCGAAGTAAGGTTGGCCGACGGTAACAAAGGTTGGCTTTTGACCGAATCTGTTGAAAGAATCTGAAGCGCAAAACAAGAGCTAAAATACTATCAAACAGGCTGATAACTTATCATCGTAATTAAACAGAGGATAAAATTTCAGCAATAAAATCTGTCGAACAACGGATCGCCCCATTTCTTTTTTACTTTTGCCCTTTTAAATACCACCAGATTTCACCGTGGTTATTTATAATTAATGGAATTCATTGACAACCATTTTCTTTAACGGTTGTTAATAACCTTAAAATTTAGAACTATGGCTTATAATTTATTGAAGGGCAAAAGAGGGATTATTTTTGGCGCCCTTAATGCCGATTCAATCGCGTGGAAAGTAGCTCAAAGAGCATTCGAAGAAGGTGCAGCGTTTACCTTGTCAAATACCGGTGTAGCAATGCGTATGGGCGATACGGCCAAGCTGGCCGAAGCATGTAACACGGTTGCTATTGAAGCTGATGCAACAAGTGTGGAAGATCTGGAAAACCTTTTCAAACAATCCATGGAAGTGCTGGGAGGCAAAATCGACTTTGTGCTGCATTCTATCGGAATGTCGCCCAACGTTAGGAAAGGCCGTCATTACAGCGATTTGGATTATAATTACATGACAAAAACCCTTGATATTTCGGCGGTATCGTTTCACAAAGTATTGCAAGTTGCCCGGAAACTGGATGCCATTAACCAGTGGGGTTCAGTGGTGGCTTTGTCCTACGTGGCATCACAGCGTACTTTCTACGGATACAACGACATGGCTGATGCCAAGGCATTGCTTGAGTCGATTGCCCGCAGTTTCGGATACATTTACGGACGCGAACGCAATGTTCGTATCAATACCATATCGCAATCGCCAACCTTGACTACAGCCGGAAGTGGCGTAAAAGGAATTGGTCAGTTGCTCGATTTTTCGGAGCGGATGTCACCTCTGGGCAATGCAACAGGCGATGAATGTGCTGACTATTGCATCACCTTGTTCTCCGACCTGACAAAGAAAGTAACCATGCAGAACCTGTTTCACGATGGAGGTTTCTCATCAATGGGAATGAGTATGCGGGCTCTGATGCAATATGAAAAAGGATTGGGCTGCAACTGCGAATGCGGCAACGAAGAACCCTGTGGCGATCATATCTATGATTAATTAAAACCTGCCCCCGACCGCCCCCCTGCTTTGCTTATTGGGCAAAGCAGGGGGGCGGTAAGGTCGATTTTGTTTAGTGGATTCTTTTCCCTGATTTTGTCAATTTCCCGTTTGTTTGTATTGTGTATCTACTCTTCTGGCCCGTTTTTCCTGATACTCTTTTATCTCCGTTTTCAATGGCTCTGATGGTGCAATATATAAATGGGCTAAAGCACAGGCCAATCCATTAACATCTTCACATTCAATTATGCATAGAGTATCCCTGAAATATCACCAGTGTTTATCACATCTTTAAACAAAAATTCAGATTTTAGGGTTACGAATCTAACGAATATCAAATTAGAAACAAGAATATAAACATCTTTTCTGTTCAAAATTTGGGCATTCACCTGGCAACTGATCCATTTCGAATCGATAAAACTTATTATTGGCTGAGAGGGTGGATTTAAAAGGTTAAAACCTAATGTTGTATTTCAATTTCAGGCGCAACGCACTTTCGTTCATTAAAAAACGCTCTTCTGGTTGCGACCAGCCTGAGGTCCAGGCGAGGATAACTTCATTTCCGGGTTTCAGTATCCATTGAAAGCGTGATTGCCAACCCATTTTTTCGGTGGCGTTGTCGTATTGGAAATAGTTGTTAAGCGTGACTGTGGGGCTAAACAGGATATTGGCATTGAGCTGGTAGATTTTGGCGGTAAAATCACCTTCAGGAAGTGTTACATGATTAGCCGAATAAGTGGCGCCTATGAATAATGGAACTGTTACTTTGTAGTTCACGGCCAGTTTCATATCCTGTTTTCGGCCATTGTAAAAATCGCCCGATCCGAAACTCGCCGAACCTGCCAGATTGCGGCTTCCGGCTGTGATTAACTGAACATTTTGATACCAGAAAGTATATTCGTTTTGGGGAATAACAAATCCGGGGTAAATATTAAAATCTTTGGTCAAAAATTCATATTGCTGGTTGATCGAGTATGAGAATTCTTCGCCCGATTTAAAACGGATCCCTAACGGTGAAATATTTACTACGCGGGTAACCATCACATTGTCGAAATTGGTCAGGTAGTTAAATCCTGCACCGGTTTTTACCTGAAGGATTCCCCATTTGTCGGGTCGCGGCCCGATCGAGAAATTTCCATAAGATGCTTTGATATTTGTGCGCGGAACAAACCCGATACCCGGCACGAAGTTTCCGCCCACTTCATAATGGCCCAATCCGAAGTATAAAAAGTCGTTCGGATAAGCGATATCAGCTCCCCACGAAGTATTATCGCCTTTTTTGCCGGGAGTGTCCGAAATCATTCCAAACAGTGTGAAGGCAACGTTTTTATTCTTCTGAAACCTGGAAGTAGCCAGTTTAAGGTCGAATCCTCCTACCTTGTTATCGTCAGCCGAAATCGCGTTTCCCCATGTTCCGATCACCCCTACCGATGATTGGGCGCCAATGTTGCGGCTGATCCGTCCAACTGTAAGTTGCGAATTTTGGTAATTGTGCAGGCTGTCAATGCCGTAGTCACGTTTATCGCTGATGTGCATCATCCCGATGTTCCAGTTGTTTTGCGAACCGGTTATCTTGGCTGCATACCGGACCGGGAGCATGTTTCCATTGTTGTCGAGGCCCAGCCGTCTGGAGAAGAAAGGAACAATTGAATTCCGGTAAACATTGTTGTCGTCGCCTTCGATCCCGAATTTAAAATAGTTGGACCCATCGAGGAAAAAGTCACGTTTCTCCGGAAAGTGCAAATTAAAGCGGGTGAGGTTGATTTGCCTGTCATCCACTTCTGTTTCAGCAAAATCGGTATTAATTGAAAGGGAGGCTTTCAGTCTGGGCGTGATCTGGTAAAATAGATCGAGCCCGGCATCGGCAAGAGAGGTATTCTTTTCACCTTTTTTTGTATTCATTCCGGCAATCACATAAGGTGAAAGGTCAAGGCCTATTCCCTGTGTAATTCCTTCCAACCCTTCCAATAATCCTGAATCGGAAATCTGAAAACGGTGCGTGTTGAGGTTGGCTACCGGCCAGTAGGAAGCTTCGAGCTTGCGTTTGATGTTGCGGATAAGTTTCATCCCCCATACGGTTTTGTCGGGATTGAATCCAATGGTCTTAAACGGAATAGCCAGTTCGGCTTCCCAACCTTCGTCATTGATGCTTGATTTTCCGGTCCACAAGGCATCCCATTCTTTGTTCATGGAGGCGCCGTTTTCGCTTATAAGCGCATCGCCAATCGAGCCGCGCGGCCCAATCTGAAACCAATAGCCATTGCGGTGGTCGAGGTAAGTGTCCAAAATAATCTGTACCCGATCGTCATTTCCAAGGCTTATGTCGCGGGCCATTTCTTTGGCTGTGATCTTTTTCGGATCATCGTAACATTTTACCGCAAAATATAAATAATTGTTGTCGTAGCAGACCGAAACAACGGTTTTCTCTGAAACTGCTTCGCCCGGATTGGGTTCGCGCTGAAAAAACTGGTCAATTTTGGTGGCTTGTTCCCATATCGCTTCATCGATATGTCCATCGATGGTTGGGGGAGTGGCCACTCTCACGGCCTTTACAGTAGGTTGGGCAATCAGTTGTTTACATGAAAGCAATATCAGGACAACTGCTATGGAAAAGCAGAAATATTTCAATTTTGTTGATTTATAGGTTATTAAAATTCGCATCTACAGGTTTTCTTTTGATAATGTAAATGCAAATATTGGTATCAAGCATGTATTCCATCAATTGATTCTCTTTGTTGATTGTCAGGCTGTTCTCTGGAGTCCATAAAATCAGGAGTAAAAGATTCAATGCCTTCAATCAGGTTTTGCCAAGGATAATGAAATGGAATTATATACAAGGCGTTACCGACTTTTTTCAGATAAACCTTGTCATCATCAAATTTCATTTTCTTTGGAATCCTGATGGCCTGAATTCCATTTTTATTTTTAATATCTATAGTTTCGAATGCCATAGTTTTATAATTTGTCACCAAATATAAGCATTTTGCCCAATTTACTGTTTTTATGCCGTATTAATGATCGGGTGGTAAATCAGCTCCGGATTTAATGACATCTTTCCAATTTCGTTTTAGATACTTATGGTTTAGATTATCGAAAAAACTTTTTATATCAAATGTTATTGCCACTAAGTCCTTGTCTTGATTGCATTTAATAAATGTAAATACATCATTTGCAAAATCAATATTGCATTTGTTCCGACATTAAAAACTATGCTAAAGTACAAAGTTACATTAACGCAGGATGAAAGAGAAGAGCTGCTGTCCATTACCAAAGGTGGGACACATACTTCCAAAAAAGTAATTCATGCATTGATATTGCTGAATTGTGACCAGGGTGAGTTTTCTGATAAGGTAAATAATGAAGACGTAGCTAAGGTCCTAAAAATCGGTGACAGTACAATAGATCGGTTAAAAAAGAAATTTGTGGAAGGGGGCTATGGGATCCGTTTAAACCGCAGAATTAATAACATGGAAACTATGAAAAAGGAAGTGCAAGCCTGGCAAACATATCGAAATAATAAGGAGGCTAAAATAAAATGGCAATTTACTTGTGAGGATGCAAGGATAAAATTATTGAAACTTTATCCGTCAATTAATGCGTGACATGACACTAGCTGTATTCCTGTTCATACGTGAACGGATCAACAGATGGGTACGTTCATCCGGTATTTGAAGGAACTGCTCAAAGATATCCCCTTCACGGTCCTGGATAATCACCACTGCAGTTGCTTCACTAAGCGTTTCTTTGCTCTGATTGCTGGCTTCTATCCACTTATAAGACTCTTTTTCCTCCATAGGCAAACCTGAGTATTTTCGCTCAAACTTGTTCGGCATGCCCAACTCA
>JANONW010000336.1:0-42246 GCA_031421065.1 Prolixibacteraceae bacterium | reverse complement strand
AAAAAAGTCCAAATCTGAAATAAATGCAGCAAAAACCCGCAGCCAGCGAAGCTTTGAAGATGCCAAAGCCGCAACAGTAAAAATGTTCTCACGGTGGTCACAGGAAAACTACACCTAGGCAAATCAGGCAGTAAAAGAACTATGTTCACTTTTAAACCAGACCGAAACCCATTTTCCGCTCACAAATTTAAGGCTGATTTACCAAACAGTCGCGCTTTAATCTGCGATAGTATTGGAGGTCTGAGCCAAGCAATTGGTTCAGTTCATCAATCACAAGAACACCAGTCGATTCAAGGATGTATTTGGATTGATGGCCATTGGCGATAAGTACGCATTGGCAGCCGAGTTCGCTGGCAACTTCAAAATCGTGAACAGTATTATAGTTGTCAATGAATTCACGGGCAGGTATTTCGAAAGGTTCGGCATTAAAATCGAACCCAATTTTCTGATAGTAATCTTTTACTGGAAACGAAAAAACATCTTTGTATTCATCAGCCGTCAACTTCCGGAGATTTCTTTTCTGAAGCATGTCGTTGATTGTTTGAACGCATAATTCGATGTCGTTCAGCAAAGTTCCGTTCCAGTCCCAAATAATTCCACCAATCGTTTCAGCCATTGTTTGTTCCATTCAATGATTTCCGCTGGTTCAGCAAAGGGTTTAGATACATTTGCAGGAACATGGAGCGGATTATTTCTTTATCTCCGGAAATCGATTTTAACGTATCTTCAAGCAATATGCAAAATTTATTGTATTGATCTTCAGTGTAATAACTTGAATTATTGTTCGATTTATTCAGCAGGTCTTCAGCAATGTAATTGTTTGGCCAAAGTTTGAAGTTTCGGTAAATTTGCTGATCAATGTAATCGCCAAGTTTTTCAATTTGTTCGCCGATTGTGGCTTCTTTGGCAAATGTACCGGTCTGATCGGAAATTGGTTTTCCAAAAGCAAAATGAACCCTTCCCTTCGGACTGACAAGCCCGTGCCCCATACTTCGTAAATCATCCTCCTGTGTTTTTTCGAAGCCTTCCGTATTCTTTTTGTACAATTCATCAACCTTCGAAATGCCACACGGCTCTATTTCATACGAAATTGAAATAGGAACAATCTGTAATTCCTTAAAACCTTCGCTAAATTCGTTGATATTGCTTAAATTAAGCATTTTAAGTAAGGCGATTTGAGTTTTGTCGAATCCGTCCTTGGTTCTGCCTTCACGTTGAGCTATCCAAACCGAGTTGTTTTTTTTTGTAATATTTCTCCTGATATATTCCGAAAGCTTTTTTGAAGCCATCAGCATTTCACGGGCCGGAAGATTGCGGCGAACAACAAATGCACGGTTAAGCTTTACCGCATATTCAATCCAATTCTCGATCAGTAAATTATTTCCGATGGCAATTTCGGTCGTATTCATGCCTTCCAGCACAATCAGGTAATTAAGGATAGCCGAATCGAGAATGATGTCCCGATGGTTTGAAATAAACAAATAACTTTTGCTTTTATCCAGGTTTTCCAGTCCGCTTGAGGTCAATCCGTCAGTTGAACGTTTCAGGATAAGTTCGTTAACCAATTGATATACAAATTTATGTTGAAGATCCTTTATTGTATGAATATGCGAGAGCGCCAATTGGGCTTGCTCTATTTTATCTTTTTCCTTGAAAATAAATTCTAAAATATGTTGAAAACGCGGTTCGCTAAGAAGCAGTTGAATATATTTATCGGCCTCAGAGTCGTTGAAAGGACGTATATCATCGAAGTTAATTTTTGGAATCATGCAATGTTTTTTTGAAGCGCAAATATAGTAATTGAGAATGAACATGAGTTACAAAAATTCAATATTTTGATTTTTTTGCCTTTGCACAACAAGTTGACCCTCCCTACTTTACAATATCATGTCAATCAGAACTGGTATCTCAGTTGAATTTTCAATTCCGATTTCGTAGCCAGATCATCAGGTTCCTCCATTCCGGTTTGCGAAAATCGGTGTGTGGCTGCACACTTGAGCCAAAATGTCAATTTATCATTCAGCGCATGTCTGAAATTCAAATAGGTACGAATTCCTTTGCCGTAAAGTGCCGGTATCGAAAACGAATACAGCAAATCGTTTTCATAAGCGTACAATCTCGAATTGTACCCATCTGTCTCAAACCAGGCCAATCGTCCGTTCATCGAAAACCGTTTGCCGACAGGTTTATATATCAAATCCTGATAAACCAGATAGCCTTTTTCTTCTTCTAGTTTTGAATAAAGCGACAGTTCAATTCTGGTTTTTATACTGAAATTTTCATTTATCTCACGGATAAAATTTAACCGCAAACGATTAATCCGCTGTGGCTGATTGTACCTTATATTACCTGAAGTTACTTTCAGTTCTTTGTCTTCCTGAAAGAACCGCAGATAAATATCAGTTCTTTTGGAAGGTGCAAATGTTACCTGTGCAAACAACTCAGTACCTTTTGATGGAGCGGCGGTTGTATATTTGATCCAGCGATGTTCAAAAAAATCGGCATAAGTTCGTATAGTCCATCGGGGAGCGGGGAAAAATTTAAATCCGAGATACAGTGCATGTTCATCATTCGTTCTCGACGATTCGGTGAATGAATTTGCGAAAAAGCTGAAATAAGTTTTGTTGATGTTTCGGTAAACGGCAGTGAACTCAGCATTTGATGCTGGTTTCAACATTATACCGGTCAGTAATGCTTTCCCATAGTTGGCACTGACGGCCGCTTCACCGAAAATAAAAATATTCCTCACCGAGCCTTTCCAGTCAATTCCAGCCACAAAGTTTTCTTTTCCTTCCCATAAAAATTGATTCTCCGGCACTTCACTTCGGTTCATTTCAGCATTAAAACTGGTAAAAACGGCTGTGGTTCCAATCGACCAGCGCTGATGGGAAAAGCTGGCATACCCTCCACCAACAATCTGGTTAAGTGCATTTTTACCTGATATTTCTGATTTTGTGCGGTGATAACCACTGGATTGAAACGCTCCGAAAAATCGGTCCCCTTCCACGGTATCAACATTTGCATCCAAAGTTCTGAATGAAACAAATGGCATAAAACTGAATTTTCCGAACTTTATCTGGCTTGCGATTCCGCGGAAAAATTGATTTTCATCGGTTGATGAACTCGATCGGATTCCTTGACCGGAACGGAATGTTTGGGTAGTTTCTGACGATTTGCCCATCGAAAATCCCTGCCATGCAACCAATCCCTGTCCAAACCTTACGTGATAATCACCCACAAATACCCTTTGTCCGGAGGGGCCAGCCTTGAAATTGCCATAAGCTCCGGCGTAATCAAAACCGTATTTGTTCGCACCGGCAAAAAATGCTTCGCCCGGATCTTTTTCGGCCACCATCCCATATTCAAAATCGGTTGAGGTATGTTTAAAGCGCACATAATACCGCTCCATCGCTCCCTCATAATTTGGATTTTTCACTCCGGCTTCCGCAGTAGAAAAAGCCCTTGTCGATCGCACAAATACATCATTGTTTGATTTTTTGCTTTTGTGTTCACCACCCCGGGTTTCAAAGCTGATAAACGGTTCCAGTTTGTTTAATAATTCAGGATTGAATCCTGCGATAGCCACCATTTCAAATAAACTGTAAATCTGGCCAGTCTTTTTCCTGAACTCAATTAAATCATCAATCAGAATATCAGACATGAAGTGTAGTCGCTGCAGTTCCTCTTTTGTAGCCGTATTTACAGGCAACGGATGTTGTCCGAAGTAGGCAAGGTCGTCCATTATTTTCTGAAAATCAGTATTTTCATCAGGCTCCGAGCCCAGCGACTCCATCAAATCTTCGAGTGTTTGCCGTATGGCCGGATCCTGAGCCCTTGTGGCAACAACAAAAAGTAGCAATATAATCTGACCAGCAATTTTTATCATCAGAATTGGTATTGAAATGAAACGGACGGAGAATTTCCGAGGAATTGATTGTAGGCCACCGCCAAATCAAGCTTCAGCTTTTTCACCACGAAGCCCATTCCGGCAGCCAATTGGAAAGGCTTGCCCGAAATGCCTGTGCGGATAAATAGTTTGTTCATGATGTCATATTCCAGTCCGGTTTTGAAATTCAATGGATATAAAAGATCTTTTTCAAGTTCGGCAATAAAACCGAAAGAATCAGAAAGTTGATAGTGTGTACCAATATTGAAACGTGTCGGATAGGAGTATTCTCCTGAAAATGTTTTTATGCTTGTTTTATAAGGATTTAAAGAATGGATGCCCAGTAAAAGCTGATCGGTTAGCTGATACTGAAATCCCAGTGCCACTCCATAAGAACCAACTGACCGGTTGTCTTCAGCCATAAAAAAACGATAATAATTGAACTGAAGGCCAAAATGAAGCCGCGGATTTAAACTTCGCGCAAAGGTGACCCCGAATTTTTCGTGCCTGAAAGTGGTTTTTCCAAACTGATAAACTGATAATACAAAAACTGAAGACTGAATGGGCAGTATAAGAAGGCCCGAGCTTGAGGATAATTCTTTAACCAGAAACCTGTTTTGAAAAGTGCCACCAATTGTCGGATGGTGAATTTGTGCAAGCCCGGCCTGGTTGCCAAAAACCGACCAGCAATCGGCCAGACTGACAGATGCACCAGCCAAAGCCTGTGACCGTGATCCAGACAGAAATAGATCCTGAGCTTTCAAAGCAGGCGCCATGAAATTCAGGATTACGAATACTGGAAAAGCTATTAACAATTTCATAACATGGATACAAAAAAAGGTTTCTGATAAAATTTCAGGAACACTGACTTTGCATACAAGTTACAACTATTTTGTTAATAAGTAAAGTCTAATTTGGCTTAAACTTAAATTTAATTTCAGAAAGATCTTTATTGGCCTTTTCAATTTTTAATTTCAGCGTTTCCTTGAAGGCCATTAGCTTGACTGCAAGGTGCAGATCACCAATTACCATCATCTGAACAGCCAGAATCCCGGCATTTTGAGCATCGTTAACGGCCACGGCAGCGACCGGAATTCCCAGAGGCATCTGTACAATTGCAAGCAACGAATCCAATCCGTTTAATGAGGCATTTATCGGAACCCCGATGACCGGCAAGGTGGTCATGGCAGCAATTACTCCCAGCAAATGGGCAGCCATTCCTGCAGCGGCAGATTCCATTACTCCCAAATCGGAGGTGTTTCCCAGAATAATGCTTACTCTTGGTTCCATCTTTTCAGTATTTAATTTTTCCAATAGAAATTAGTTTTGTTACTTTGCCGCTTTATTTTCTGAGGAAAAAAAGCCAAAAAAACAGAAAATTTAGATTCCACAGCAACTGAATATTTCCCAATTTGAAGAACGATGAAAAACGTAACTATTCTTGACAAGGAATTCGAACTTTTTATTCCTTACGAAAAAATCAGGTCTATTGTAGAGGAAATGGCCGAGAAGATGAACCATGATCTTAAAGATAAAAATCCGTTGTTTATCTGCATCCTGAACGGGTCATTCATGTTTGCAGCCGAAATTTTCAAACGCATTTCATTGCTCGATGCTGAAATTTCGTTTATTAAACTGGCATCATATTCAGGTACAAGCACTACTGGAAAGGTAACAGAACTGATCGGCCTGAATGAAGATCTGACCGGCCGCACGGTAGTAATTCTTGAAGATATTGTTGATTCCGGAATTACAATCGATAAAACCATTGAGCAAATCAGAAGCAAAAACCCATTGGAAATTAAAATTGCGACACTACTATTAAAACCTGATTCACTTAAAGTAAAAGTACCTTTGGACTATATAGGCATTGAAATCCCGAATGACTTTATTATTGGCTATGGACTGGATTATGATGGCAGGGGGCGTAATTTAATTGATATTTATAAAGTAACCGAGAAGTAACCCAATTGATTTAATAATGTTAAATCTAGTCTTATTTGGCCCACCAGGCGCTGGTAAAGGCACTCAGGCCGATTTTCTAATTGAGAAATTTAAATTAACCCATATTTCGACCGGCGATTTGTTGCGCAGTCTGATTGCAGCCGAAACCGAACTTGGAATTGAAGCTAAAAGCTATATGGACAAAGGCTTTCTTGCGCCTGATTCGATCGTAATTGGCATGATAAGATCCATACTTCAGGATAATAAAAAAGCCAACGGATATGTTTTTGATGGTTTCCCCCGCACTGTTGAACAAGCAAAGGCACTCGATGTGATTTTAAACGAAAACAGTACTCCGGTTTCTGGGATGCTTTGCCTTTGTGTTGAACAACAAGAATTGATCAATCGCATACTTAATCGTGGAAAAACTTCCGGACGGCCTGACGATCATGATGTTTCAATAATTGAGAACAGAATTAGGATATACAACGAAAAAACGAAACCATTAACGGAATTCTATACGGCGCAAAACAAATATTTTAAAATTAACGGTATCGGTTCGGTGGAAGATATAGCACATAGGTTGATCGAGACTGTTTGTTCACTTTAAGTTTCTGACAATAAACACATAAAGAAGATTGGTTTGTTGGCCATCCGTCTTTTTTTTGCATATTGTGCCGCACAACATCCGGGTTTGATCTTTCAGAATTTCACAAACCTGTTTCAAAACACGAAATTTGAAATTCAATATCGTATTGCCGGCAGTTTACTAACAACAACCAGCCGATTTTAACTTTTAACTTGAAACTCATCAACATGGCAGATACAAATTTTGTAGATTACGTTAAAATATTTTGCAAATCAGGAAATGGCGGTCCTGGTTCAACACATCTAAGGAGAGAAAAGTCGGAACCTAAAGGCGGGCCTGACGGAGGTGATGGCGGACGTGGCGGACATATTATCCTGCGTGGGAATGCTCAAATGTGGACATTGCTTCACCTTAAATACCGGAAACATATATTTGCCGGTCATGGCGGATCAGGAGGAAAACAATGCAGCAGCGGTGCCGACGGTGAAGATGTAATTTTGGATGTTCCGTTGGGAACCCTGGCCAAAGATGCCGAAACCGGTGAATTTCTCTTTGAAATCACTCAGGACGGTGAATCGCATATTCTGGTTCAGGGTGGACGTGGTGGATTGGGAAACACCCATTTTAAATCGCCAACACAGCAAACACCGCGTTTTGCGCAGCCAGGCGAAGAATTAATAGAAGGTTATTACACACTGGAGTTGAAAATTTTAGCCGATGTAGGTCTGGTCGGATTCCCGAATGCCGGGAAATCAACACTGCTTTCGGTTGTTTCGGCAGCAAAACCAAAAATTGCCGATTATCCGTTTACGACACTGGTCCCAAATCTGGGAATTGTAAGTTACCGCGATAATCAATCGTTCGTAATGGCCGATATTCCGGGAATTATTGAAGGGGCTCATGAGGGTAAAGGACTTGGACTTCGCTTTCTTCGCCACATCGAACGCAATTCCATGCTTTTGTTCATGGTTCCGGCTGATGCAAAAAATTACCGGAAAGAATTTTTCATCCTGATGAATGAGCTGGAAAAATACAATCCTGAATTGCTCGACAAAGAGCGTTTTCTGGTGATCAGCAAAGGCGATTTTCTGGATGAAGAATTGAAAACTGAAATCGCTGAAGTTCTGAAGGACATTCCCCACCTGTTTGTTTCATCCATAACCGGAGAAGGAATCCTGAACTTGAAAGATAAAATTTGGCAAATCCTGAATAAATAATCGGTTATGGCTATTTTAGAAGCAATCCGGCAAATAGACCAATCACTTTTACTTTTCCTGAATAGCTTTCATAACAGCTTTTGGGACAAAGCCAATATTCTATGGACGAGCAAGGAGATCTGGTATCCATTTTATGCGCTGCTGTTGTATTTTATCATTAAAAAGTACCATCGGGATTCAATCTATATCATCATTATCCTTGCGCTGGCAATTGCAGTTAGCGACCAGTTTTCGGGATTAGTTAAGGATTTGACCCAACGACTGCGACCGACACATGATCCAACCTTAAATGGTTTAATCCACAACATTGTAAACAAAGGCGGACTTTACGGTTTTTTCTCGGCACATGCAGCAAATAGCTTTACTGTCGCAGCTTTTACAACTTTTTTGTTCAGGAGCAGGTGGTATTCAATATTGATTTTTATTTGGGCAATCGTTGTTTCCTACACCCGTATTTATTTGGGTTTGCACTTTCCGCTGGATATTCTCACCGGTTGTATTTGGGGTATCCTAATTGGGTTTGCTGCCTACAGGGCAATTCTCTGGATACAAAAAAAGTACTTTAAATCGATGCTTCCCGATATTTCAAGAACCAACCTTACCAATAAAGAGTCGGCAACGATACTCTTTTCCTTTATTATTTACGTCGCTACCATGCTTTTAACAATCAATCGTTTAGCACATTACCAGTTTTTTAATTAATGGAACACAAAATTACCGACCGATACGAGGCTTTATCGCATAAATATCAGCAGGAACTCAACAAAAAGAGACTTCAGATCCGTTTTATTTCATGGCTTCGGCTTGCTTTTTTTCTGGCTGTTATCCCGGTTTTTATTTACCTGGTGCCCGTTAGTCATTTGATTGGCTGGATCACTGTTTTTGCCTGTTTGTCCGCTTTTTTGTTTTTGGTTCAACGATCAGTCAGTTTCGAAAAGCAACTGAAATATTTACAAAACCTGGTCGATATAAATACAAATGAGATCAAGGGAATTCATCGTGATTTCGGCCCGTTTGATCCTGGGACTGAATTTATTCATCCCGATCACGATTATTCGTATGATCTTGATTTGTTCGGAGAGAATTCGTTCTTCCAGTTTCTGAATCGTACAGTCACTTCAGGAGGGAAAAACAGATTGGCAGGCTCGGTGCAGAAAAGCAACCTGGATGCAGAAACCATCAGGCAAAAACAATTGGCTGTTAATGAATTGGCTGAAGCTTTGGATTGGCGGCAACAGTTCCTCGCCTCCGGACGAAATGCTGAAAGTGATCGATCTTCCAACCTGATTTTCAACCATGAAGATGTTATTCAATTGAAACATGCATCATTTTTGAAAACCACTCTTTTCATTCTTCCTGCAACTACGATCTTATTGGGCGCACTTTGGGCAGTTGGTTTTATTCCCAATCATTTTTTCTATCTGGCCGTTTTCGCACAATGGATGCTGTTTCTCCTCTATTCACGAACAATCAGTGTTTTCAGTAAGGCTTTTGGTGTAAAAACAAAATTGCTCAATCAATATGCTGATTTGTTGTTTCTTATAGAGAAAAAAGAATTTCAATCCGAATATTTGATCGCACAGAAGGACATCCTTTTTAATCATGGAAAACCTGCCAGCCAAATCACTTCTTCGCTTCAAAAAATACTGAATGAATTGGATTATCGCCAGAACATACTCATCGGATTTGTGCTTGATTCAATCTTGCTATGGGATATCCGGTGCATATATCGCTTGTACCAATGGCAAAAAAATTATGGCGATAAATTGGGAAAATGGTTTGAAGTGATTGCTGAAATTGATTCCTTGATCAGTTTGGCCAATTTGAATTACAATCATCCTGAATGGTCGGTTCCAACGATTTATCCGGGTGGGTTTACAATTCAGGCCGAAAACCTCGGACATCCGTTGATTGCCGCAGGGAAACGAATTGACAATCATTTTGATCTGTGCAATGGCGAGCAGGTTGTGATTGTTACAGGGGCAAATATGGCGGGGAAAAGCACTTTTTTGCGAACTGTTGGGATCAATCTTATTCTGGCCTCACAAGGATGCAAGGTTTGTGCAACTTCATTCGGATTTTCACCGGTACGCTTGTTTACAAATATGCGCACCACTGATAACCTGATGAAAGACGAATCGTATTTTTATGCGGAGTTGCTGCGTTTGAAATACATGCTTGATCTGCTTCGTAATGGTGAAAGCCTTTTCATCATCATTGATGAGATGCTGAAAGGAACCAATTCTATTGACAAGCTAAATGGTTCCGTTGAGTTACTAAAGCAACTGGTACAGCTCAAAACACATTGTATGGTGGCTACCCACGATTTGAAACTGACAGAGTTGGCAGAACATTTTCCGGGGATTATTAAAAATCAGTGTTTTGAGGTGAACCTTGCCGGTGATGAGTTACAGTTTGATTATAAGCTGAAAAACGGTGTGACCAGTACAATGAATGCAACTTTCCTGATGAAAAAAATGGGGATCATTAAGTAAAAGGGCCAGTCCGGCCTAAGGACAGAAAGCATCAATAGAATTGACATTTTCTTATATTGCTCCACAACAATATGATTTTAACATAAAAAGAAAGCCCTGCGATTTGCAGGGCTTCGAACTTTAAAATCTTTAAAATATTAGACTATTATGCTAGTTTAACATTTACCGCGTTTAATCCTTTTCGTCCTTCTTGAAGTTCGTAAGTTACGTCGTCATCTTCTCTGATCTGGTCAACCAAACCTGAAACGTGAACGAAGTATTCTTTGTCAGATTCACTGTCTTTAATAAAACCGAATCCTTTAGACTCGTTGAAAAATTTAACTTTACCTGTTTTCATAATATGTAATAAAAAAATTGAAATATTGCTGCAAATATAGGGAAATATAATTTACAATCTTATTTTAACGAAAAAAAAAACTGATTTAAGATAAAATAAATGTGCATTGCTTTCGTTCGCACCATTCTGCAAAATTAAATTGAATTTAAAAGATTGTTGCTCAAAACCTGAAGTGTTTGCTTTTTTAGATCAGTTTTCACCAGTATAGAAATATTGTGACGGCTTCCACCATAAGAAATCATCCTGATTGGAATATCTTTGAGGGCTGAAAATACCTTGGCTGCAAATCCTGTTTCTTCGGCAATCATTTCACCTACAATACAAGCAATTGTCAAATCATAGTCAACTTCAACTTCCCCATATTCTTTCAATTCCGAAACAATTTCTTTCAGATGTTTGGTGTTGTCAATGGTCAGCGAAACCGCAACTTCCGAAGTTGAAATCATATCGATTGGAGTTTTGAAGAACTCGAAAATCTCGAATATATTTTTCAGGAATCCGTAGGCATTCAACATTCGGTACGACCGTATTTTAATGGCAGTAATCCCATCTTTTGCTGCAACAGCCTTGATCCCGTGACTGCTTGATTCTGCGGTGATCAGAGTTCCTTCATCACTCGGGTTCATAGTGTTCTTCAGACGTACCGGAATGTTTTGCAGCTTGGCCGGAAGAACTGTTTGCGGATGCAGGATTTTTGCACCGAAATAGGCCAGCTCGGCTGCTTCGTCGAACGAAAGCTGGTCAATTTTTTTTGTGTTTTCAACAAAACGCGGATCGTTGTTGTGGAATCCGTCAATGTCTGTCCAGATTTCAACTTCTTCAGAATCAATGGCTGCACCAATCAGGGTAGCGGTATAATCGCTTCCGCCTCGTTGCAGGTTGTCGATGTCTCCATTGGCATTTCTGCAGATGAATCCCTGCGTGATATAGTAATCAGCTACTTCATTTTCCTGCAGAACCTTGGCAATTTTTTCTCTGATGAAATGAGAGTCGGCAGCTTTATCGCTGTCAATTTTCATGAAGTCCAATGCAGGAAGATAAACTGTTTTATATCCGTTTTCTAGCATCAATTCTGTAAAAATGGCCGTTGAAAGCAGCTCTCCCTGGGCGATAATGGAGTTTTCGCCCACTTCATTAAATTCTCCTGAAGTAAACGATTTAATAGTCTGGAAAATGCCAGATACTATGGCTTTCCCTTTTTCCTCTTTCTCAACAGTTGCATATAAATCGTTGACTACTTTGTAGTACTTCTGTTCTAATTGACTAATCACTTGTCTGGCTGTGTCTTTATTCTTCTTGTGAAGGTAGTTGGCAATTTCGACCAATGAATTGGTTGTGCCCGACATGGCCGATAAAACTACTATTTTTTGATCCCCATCGGTTATCAGCTGCATAACAGCACGCAAGTTTTCTACCGATCCAACGGAGGTTCCTCCAAATTTTAATACTTTCATGGTAAAACTTCTTATTTAAAAGGAGTTAAGTAATTATTTATAAGTAAGGCAAAGATGTAAAATATTTTTTGAAAACAAATACCCGATTTACGATCTGGAAGTAAATATTGGCTTTTATTTAAGAATTCATCTTTTTGATGGGTAAATTTAGTTGAATTGCTTTCAGATTGTAAGTTCGCATCAGAACGTTCCAAAAATGGAATGTTTGGCCGAATTAAACCAGATGGTTGAATAAATATGAAACCCTTCACGGTTGGTGTTCAGTTTTCGCTCGATACTCAAAACCGGCTCTCCAACCGACAGATTTAAAAGTTGACCGATAAGTTGATCAGCCTTTATTGCTTTTAGTTTCTGTTCTCCTCCTTTAATCTCAATTTGATATTGTGTGCGAAGTGTCTCGAAAAGAGATTTATTTTCGAATGAACGGCTCGAGAACCTTGGCAAATTGATGTTCGGAATGTGGTTAATGTCATAAAATACCGGCTGTCCGTCAACCAAACGAAGCCGTTCCATGTAAATACAGCCTGATTCGCGCTCGATGTCGGTTAATTCAAAAGGAAAATGTTCTGGCCAAGGTTTGATCTGCGGTTTTTGTAAAATTTGGGTTTGCAGATATTGATGGCCAATTGCGGAAGCAGTTCCCGAAATGCTTAAAATGCCAATATCCTGAGGCGGTTTCCGCACGATACTTCCTTTGCCTTGCTTTTTCGATATAAAACCATCTTTCACCAAAGCATCCAATGCCTGACGAACAGTTGGCCGGGTAATGTTGTGAACCGCACACAATTCATTTTCGGAGGGCAAAAGGCTGCCTTCTTCATATACTCCTGAAAGAATGTGCTTCCGGAGGATTTCGTAGATTTTTTTATGCTGCGGCACTTTATTTTCTTCGGCCATAATGGTATGAATTTGAGCCAAAAGTAATAAATAAAAATCATTTTTAAAATTTAACTTGTAAATACAAGTATAAAAATATACTTTTGATGCCTGAAAGAATATAAATCTGTAACTATTAATTTAATTGTGCTTTAAGTGAGGGTGTTGTTTGTAGTTGTGTTTACAAGTTAGTTATAGTTGTTAAAACAAATCAGATATGGCAATTCCAGTAATCATGCCTCGTCAGGGGCAATCGGTCGAGACCTGTATTTTAGGTGAATGGGTGAAGAAAAAGGGTGACACTGTTAAAATAGGCGACATACTTTTTTCGTATGAAACAGACAAAGCGTCGTTTGAAGAAGATGCCAAAGCTGACGGTATTTTGCTTGATGTATTTTTTGCTGAAGGCGATGAAGTTCCGGTATTGGCAAACGTAGCCGTAATCGGCGCTGTCGGCGATTCTGTAGAAGAGTTTCGTCCAGGCGGTCAGTCTGCTGCTGTAGCCGGAACTGTTACTGCGGCTGAAGTAGTTGCCGAAACGGTTGCTGCTCCGGAAGTGAAAACGGTTGCTGAACCTACCGGAAAAGTGAAAATTTCGCCTCGCGCCAAAAATCTGGCAGAAAAGTCCGGCGTGGCCTATCAGCAGTTGCAGGGGTCTGGTCCAGAAGGCCGTATTATCGAACGCGACATTGAAGCTGCAGCTCAGGTGATGCCAAAACTAACCCCGCTGGCTCAGGAAAAAGCCAAAGCTGAAGGCCTGAAACCAGGGGAAATTGCCACTGGATTGGGCGGCAAAGCTGTTGCTAGTGACCTGATTTCGTACAATCTGGTTTATGGTGACGATTTTGAAGTGAAAAAACTCACCAACATGCGCAAACTGATTGCCAAAGCGATGCATGCTTCGCTGCAAAACTCGGCTCAGCTGACACACCACATGAGCGCCGATGCACGGAAGATTATGGTATTGCGCAAGAAATTCAAAAAAGAGTTGGATGCCGGACAAATCTCGCAGAACATCACCATAAATGATCTGGTTTGTTTTGCAGTGATCAAGGCGCTGAAGAAATTTCCACAGGTAAATACACACTTTGTGGGTGACAGTATGCGCTGGTTCAAGAAAGTTCACCTCGGATTAGCTGTAGATACTGACCGCGGCTTGATGGTTCCAGCTATTAAAAATGCCGACGATCTTTCTCTCGAAGGACTTTCAGGACAATTGCAGGCCATCGCTGGGCAATGCCGTAAAGGCAATGTGAATCCGGAATTGCTGGCTCCTGAAGCTGCTACATTTACGGTCTCAAACCTTGGAAATTACGGTGTCGAGATGTTTACCCCGGTCATCAACATACCGCAAACAGCCATTTTAGGCGTTTGTACCATTGTTCCCCGTCCTAAAGATTTGGGCGACGGCGTTTATGGATTCGTTCCGATGATGGGTTTGTCTCTGACCTACGACCATCAGGCATTGGACGGCGGTGAAGCAACGCTGTTTTTGAGAGAGATTAAGGAACAGATCGAAAATTTAGAAAAATGACCAAAATATACGATTTAGCAATTATAGGCGGAGGACCTGCGGGTTATGTAGCCGCCGAACGTGCCGGAGCCAAAGGCATGAGCGTGCTGGTGTTCGACATGCGTTCGCTGGGCGGTGTTTGCCTGAACGAAGGCTGCATCCCGACCAAAACGCTCCTGAATTCGGCTAAAGTGCTCGAATATGCCCACGAAGCCAGCAAATACGGAATCAATGTGGAAAAGATTTCCATCGATTTCAAGAAAATCATGTTACGCAAAGACAAGGTGGTTCGCAAACTGGTGGCCGGAATCGGTGCCAAAATGAAACATGCCAAAGCCGATGTGGTGATGGCCAAAGCAACCATCAAGGAAAAACGCGGAGAAGTAATCACTATCGAAGCCGATGGTCTGGAATATCAGGCTAACCGCTTGTTGGTTTGCTCCGGATCGGAAGCTGCCGTACCGCCCATTCCGGGATTGGATGCTTCACAGATTATGACCAACCGCGAAATTCTTCAGTTGAAAGAAAAACCTGAAAGTCTTGTCATTATTGGCGGTGGTGTGATCGGAACCGAATTTGCCGATTTCTTCAACGCGATGGGAACCAAGGTAACCGTTATCGAAATGCTTCCGGAGATTTTAACCGGCGTTGATGAAGAAATTGCCGCTTTTGTACGCAAAGAGTTTGTTAAAAAAGGCGTTGAATTTCACCTGAAAGCCCGAGTGACCAAACTCAACGGCAAAGAAGTGGTGTTCGAAAAAGACGGTCAGGAATTTAAAATCACAGGCGAACAAGTTCTGTTGTCAGTTGGCCGTAAAGCCAATGTTGCAGGAATTGGTCTGGAAAACATCGGAGTCGAATTTACGCCGCGCGGTGTGAAAATCGATCAGAATTGCCGCACCAATGTGCCGAATGTGTATGCTGCGGGCGATATCACCGGATTCTCACTGTTAGCTCATACGGCCAGCCGCGAGGGAGAAGTGGCCGTGAACCACATGCTGGGGCGCAAAGATGTGATGCGTTACGGCGCTATTCCGGGAGTAGTTTACACCCATCCGGAGATTGCCGGAGTTGGCTTGACAGAAACCGCTGCCAAAGAAAAAGGCATCGAAGTGGAAGTAAAACAATTGCCGATGGCATACTCCGGACGGTTCGTAGCCGAAAATGAAGGCAAAGATGGTTTCTGCAAAGTGATTGTAGGCAAAAAATACCGCGAAATTCTGGGGATTCACATGGTTGGCGGAGCTTGTTCCGAAATGATCTGGGGAGCCTGTGTCCTCATCGAAGCGCAACTGCGCGTTCAGGACGTGGAAGAAATTGTTTTCCCACACCCGACCGTGAGTGAGATAATTAAGGAGACGATCTTTCAGTAGCCTCCCCCAACCCCTCCTAAGGAGGGGAGTTTGGTGGCTCTGTTTTAAAGAAAATTTATATAACGAGCGTTTCTCAAAGTCCCCCTTGGGGGGATTTAGGGGGCCATAAAATTTACAATATGCCTAAATCACAATTTATTGATCCATCAGAAGTCAGGAAAGCCGGTGAAATTACATTCAATCCGATTCCGGTAAACCGGTACAACAAAACTGTTGAAGAAGAAAAAGCAAATTTCAGCAATGAAGATTTGCTGCGTATTTACCGCGATATGGTGGTGATCCGCGAGTTTGAAACCATGCTCAACCTGATCAAAATCCGTGGCGATTACAACGGAATTACCTACGATCATCCCGGGCCGGCCCACTTGTCGATCGGACAAGAAGCAGCCGCCGTTGGTATGGCTTACACACTTGGTGTTGAAGATTTTATCTTCGGTTCGCACCGCTCGCATGGTGAAATTCTGGCCAAAGGTTTATCGGCCATCGCTAAACTGAGCGACAGACAACTGATGCAGGTGATGGAAAGTCATTTCGACGGAATCACTTTTGCCCCGGTTAAAAACGGACATTCAGGAACGGTAAAAGAACTTGCCGTTAAATTCCTGATCTACGGAACACTGGCCGAAATTTTTGCCCGCGAAACCGGTTTCAACAAAGGATTGGGCGGTTCGATGCACGCTTTCTTTACGCCATTCGGGGTGTATCCAAACAACGCCATCGTGGGCGGCTCGGGCGACATCGCTGTGGGTGCCGCGCTCTACAAAAAAGTAAATCGCAAAGACGGAATCGTAGTGGCCAACATTGGCGACGCTTCAATGGCTTGCGGTCCGGTTTGGGAAGGTCTGGCTTTTGCCACCATGGATCAGTTCAACGAGTTGTGGGAAGGCGATATGAAAGGCGGACTGCCGCTGATCATCAACATCATGAACAACCAATATGGAATGGGCGGACAAACCTGCGGCGAAACGATGGGCTACAACATTGCTGCCCGCATCGGCGCCGGTGTGAATGCCGATCAGCTTCACGCCGAACGTGTTGACGGTTACAATCCGCTGGCCGTGATTGACGCTTACCAGCGCAAACGCAAAATTCTGGAAGAAAAACGCGGGCCGGTTTTGCTTGATGTACTGACTTATCGCTACAGCGGTCACTCACCTTCGGATGCTTCGTCGTACCGTTCTAAAGAGGAGGTGGAAGCCTGGGAAGCTCAGGATTCGATTGCCTGGTTTGGCCGCGAACTGGTTAAAGCAGGTGTTTCTACCGAAGATCAGTTGGCCGGAATTAAAAGCGATACGATCAGCCTGATGGAATGGAGCATGAAACTGGCTATTGACGATAAAGTTTCTCCACGTATGGACATGGCCAAATACCCGAACCTGATTGGCGAAATGATGTTCTCGAACGAGTCGGTTGACCGCATGGAAGACCGCGCTCCTGACGTGAACCACCCGATGGCCGAAAATCCACGTGTTCAGCAATTAGCAAAAAAAGAACGTTTTGCCTTCGACGAAAACGGCAAAGCCCACTCAAAAATAAAAACTTACGCTTACCGCGACGGAATTTTCGAAGCCATCATCGATCGATTCTATAAAGATCCGACTTTGATTGCATACGGAGAAGAAAACCGCGACTGGGGCGGCGCGTTTGCCGTTTACCGTGGTCTGACCGAAGCGTTGCCTTACCACCGTTTGTTCAATTCACCAATTTCGGAAGGTTCCATTGTAGGAACTGCCATTGGTTACGCCATGTGTGGTGGCCGTGTGATTCCTGAAATCATGTATTGCGACTTTCTTGGCCGTTCGGGCGATCAGGTATTCAACCAGCTCCCGAAATGGCAGGCCATGAGTGGAAACGTGATTAAAATGCCGGTGGTGCTGCGTGTTTCGGTAGGTTCGAAATACGGCGCCCAGCACTCGCAGGACTGGACGGCACTAACTGCCCACATTCCAGGTCTGAAAGTGGTTTTCCCCGCTACTCCGTACGATGCCAAAGGTTTGATGAATGCTGCCTTGCAGGGAACCGATCCGGTGATTTTCTTCGAAAGCCAGCGTTTGTACGACATCGGCGAGCAGTTCCACAAAGGTGGTGTTCCTGAAGGTTACTACGAAATTGCCATTGGCGAACCGGATATTAAACGCGAAGGAAAAGATGTGACTATCCTGACCATCGGTGCAACTTTGTACCGTGCGATTGAGGCTGCTGAAATCCTTCAGGAAAAATACGGCATGTCGGCTGAGGTGATCGATGCCCGCAGTTTGAGTCCGTTTAACTACGAACCAGTGCTGGCTTCGGTAAAAAAGACCGGACGCATTGTGATTTCGGGCGATGCTTCATCGCGTGGTTCGTTCATGAAAGAAATGGCGCAAACCATTTCGGAACTGGCCTTCGACGATTTGGACGCTCCACCGGTAGTGGTTGGTTCGCGCAACTGGATTACCCCGGCCTACGAACTCGAAGATTCGTTCTTCCCATGTGCCGACTGGATTGTGGATGCTATCCACGAAAAGATCGTTCCTCTGAAAGGCCATGTGGTGAAAAACAACTTCACCAGTGCTGAGCAGATCAGAAGAAATAAATTGGGCGTATAAAACCCAAGGCAAAAAAGGCAGTAGCCAGAAGGCAGAAGCGATGCACTGAGCGAAGTCGAAGTGTTAAAAGCGACTGGTCGGATGACTGGAGCTCATCCGACCAGTTCTCTAAAATATCAGTCGTATAAAATGAAACTAGCCCTCGTTGTCCGGAATGGATGGCGGGGGCTTGTTAATTCTGAACCTGAGCCTGTCAATTTGCTTTTTTCCAGATGGCCTGAAAATAGCCTCCGCTCTGAGACATTTTGCGATGTGCTTCCACCGCGTCAGCCTCTTGAACAACTTCAAACTTGGGAAGCATCGAAACGTAATCGTTAAATTTTATAGGGGTTACTACACCTGAAATTCCGGAACTTTCTTTTCCTTTTCGTGCCTGTAAAAGATAAATGGATTGACAATTATCTTTAATGTAATGCAGGTAATTTTTTACGATTTCCGGTTCCATCTCTCCAAAACTTGCAGCATTCCAGAACAAATCAAATTTGAACGATTCGAGAAGTGGAAAATACCAATTCCCAAACATATAAACTTTCCCTTTCTGAATCGTTCTGTTTAAATCGGTTAAATCTCTGGTCTGGTTCGATTTTACAACAATATCTTCGCCCAAAGCCTTGGTCAGGTATTGTTCGCATAGAAATAGCGGAGCAGGTAAATCAAAGCACAGGATCGTTAAATTGGGATATATCTTCTTTAAAATTTCCACCTGTAATCCTGATCCGGAACCAAGCTCAATAATTGTTTCGTCGCCCCTGAGTTGCAGGTTTTTTTGTACAAAGCAAAATCGGAGGTAATAGTTCAGAAATTGCATGGTGTATTTCTTTCCGTTAATCTCAAATAAGTCTTCCGGGTTTCCAAATGTACTTGTTTCAATTTCCGAAATGCTGGTCGTATTTGCAATCTGCCCCTGAAGAATACACTGATTATAGGCCATTTCACGTATGTCCGAAAGTTTTAAAGAATACGGTAAAATTGCACGGTTTGTAATAAAAAGTTTCCGTACGGTTTGCATCATCAGCTTTTTGAAAAAAGGCATGTTTGTGCGGTAGTTATATACCTGTTCTGAAAATCCGAAAGTGCCAAATATTGGATATTTTCCACTTCTTAATTGCTCAATGTCAGCCTTTCTAATCTCACTGATGATTTTGTCTTCATAAGCTTTCCAATATCTTCCTGCCTGAAACAGTTCAGGAGCATTTTTATATTCGTTGTATAGTCGGTCTAAGTCTTTCATTTCTTTTTGTTTGTATCTAAGTTTAGTCGTCAGTTTGTTTCTTTGTTAATTATGGTGCTAAGTTAACCGATTATTGAATTATATACAAAAGAGTGCAAGGTTTTTGTGTTCAAAAAGTTATGAACAGTGGGATGGGTACTCCCTTTGACTGCCTACGGCACTCAGGGAGCGGAGAATGCAACTTTCATTACAGTAGGTTTTTAAGTTCTAATTTATCTTCCAGTGGCATGTTGTAAATCTGATCCACCAAAGCCATAGTAGTTGAAATTCGGTAAAGGTTAAGGTAAACAAATTCCTGATTTTTCAGGTGCTTATCGAGTGCTGAATTTTGAAAGAATTTCATTTGGTAAATAGCTGCGTTTTTAAGATTTTTTAAAGATAGAAAGCTTTTTATATGTAAATCATAAAAAGTTCGTTATTTTCACGGTGCATTTTAAACTAAATCAACCATGAAATTCATTTATCTTTTCTCATTTATCCTTCTAATTCAATCAGGGATGGCACAAACAAAGCCAATAGGCATTTTTGAGTTCAACAAAGACATTGGGAAGCCGAAAATTGCCGGTACGGCCCAATATGACTCGTCCAGCCAGGTATATTCACTTAAAGGCGCCGGTTATAATATCTGGTTCGAAAGGGATGAGTTGAATTATCTTTTCAATAAGATTTCAGGCAACTTTATACTGACAGCAAATTTTGAATTTGTGGGCGAAGGCACCGATCCGCACCGTAAAATTGGTTGGATGATCAGAGCTTCAGAAGACGAAAATGCGCCCCATATAACAGCCACGCTGCATGGCGATGGATTGACGGTTCTTCAGTGGCGCGAATTAAAAGGCGCTTTTATGAGAGATCCCGAAGATGAGATTTTTTCGCCCAAGGCAAATTATCAGATCATCCAGCTCGAACGAAAAGGCAAGGAAATCACCATGAGGGCGGCACATTATGGCGAGCCGCTTCAGGTAATAGGGTCGCACATACTTGCCAGTTTGCCTGATGAAGTGCTGGCTGGTCTGTTTATCTGTTCTCACAATGAAACGGTGCTGGAAGAAGCCCGTGTATGGAATGTCAGGATCGACCAGCCGGTTGCAGATAATTACAACACCGATCAGGGATGGCTGGGGTGCCGCCTGGAAACCATGAATGTTTTTGACGGCAAACGGAAAGTGATTTATGAAAAGCCCAGCAGGTTTGAAGCGCCAAACTGGATGCCCGATGGGAAAAAACTTCTTTTCAACATGGATGGGTCGTTGTATAAAATTCCGGTGGAGGGTGGCGAAATTGAAAAGCTGAATACCGGTTTTGCTGACAGGAACAACAACGATCACGGCATTTCGTTCGATGGTAAATTGCTGGCGATAAGTCATCACCGGCAGGGATTGCCCGGTGGCGGTTCAACTGTTTATGTGCTTCCGCTTGAAGGTGGCACCCCGCAAATGGTTACGGAACACACTCCATCATACTGGCACGGTTGGAATCCCAACAACAAAGAAGTGGTTTATGTGGCTCAGCGCGATGGAAAAGAGATTTACAATATTTACAAGAATTCGATTAAAGGTGGTCAGGAAGTTGCTTTGACCGATAACAAAAAGGGAGTACATGTTGATGGTTGCGAATATTCGCCCGATGGAAAATGGATTTATTACAATGGCAGCGAGTCGGGAACAATGCAAATATGGCGTATGAAACCCGATGGTTCAGGAAAAGAGCAGGTTACCTTTGATGAACACAACGACTGGTTTCCGCATATTTCTCCTGATGGCAAATGGATTGCTTTTATCTCATTTCCTCCAGATATTCCGGTAAACGCGCACCCTTCTTACAAAAGGGTCATGCTTCGGCTGATGTCTGCAAGTGGAAGCGCGCCCAAAGTGATCGCTTATTTGTATGGTGGTCAGGGCACAATCAATGTCCCTTCATGGTCGCCCGATAGCAAGTCAATTTCATTTGTAAGCAATTCAGGAATAAGATAAAATTGTATTTAATCAGAAATTCCTTATAAATAAGCTTGAAACGTCCTATGGCTATGTTGAAACAAGAAGCTTACGCTATTGCAGCCCTTAAATTCATAAAATGAAATTGATTCTAACCTAAAATATCTTCACCAATGAAACCTTCAATTATTATTTCTGTTTTGTTTCTATTATTCAACGTATTAACGCTTTCATTAAAAACTTCTGCACAAACCGGTGTTGGGGCTAAATGTCCGAAAGGGGCAATTTTGTATTTTGATGGAACTGCCGAAATGCTTCACAAAAACTGGGAGTATTGGGAAGGCCCGCGGTTTTCGGCCGAAATGCCCATTAAGTGGAAAATTGTGGCTGACCCTGTTGCCGCAGGTTCGGCAGTAAGCAGCAACGATCCGGCCGCTGCTGGTGGCAAATACGGGGCCGCTGATATTGTCACAAAGCAAAAGTTCCGCGATTTCAGACTCCATGTTGAATTCCTTGTTGCGAACAAAGGTGGCAACAGTGGGGTATATCTTCAGAACAGATACGAAATACAGATTCTTGATGGCGATTCCACTGCACACGGAATGGCAGCCGTAATTAACGATGCGGTAGCTCCTTATTCAGCATACAACGGAATTGGGAAATGGAATGCCTACGATATTGTTTTCAGGTCAGCCCGTTTTAAAGATGGCAAACGTATCGAAAATCCATTGGTCACCGTATATTTTAATGGGATAAAAGTCCATAAAAACCAATTGATTAAACAGGTTTATGGTGGCGTAAATTCAGGGATTGACGGAGGAAACGATGGAGGAAAGGGAATTACCGATACCCAGGGAGGCATTAAATTGCAGGCTGAAGGTCATGAAGTCCTTTACCGCAATGTTTGGGTAAAAGAACTTAACCTGAAAAAACCGGATACGGATATGAAGTTCTGATTTAAAGACTATCTTATCTTTTTATTAGCAATCCGAATAAAAAAGTCTGTTTTATTTTCATTTTAAAAAATAATGTCCATATTTGCAGCAAATTAATCAGAAGAATGACAGGATTTAATAACATTTCCCTTCTAGGTCTCATTATCGGTATTCTCCTTATTTGGATGCACGAATGAGAATGTATGGGTAAAACTATAAAAGCTTAACAAAAAGCCATTCTCAATAAAGGGGATGGCTTTTTTTTAAAACAGCCCCTCTAAATCTCCCCGAAGGGGAGACTTAAAGAAGCCGGATTTGATATTGAAAGTAAAAATTAAAAACAGTAACCTTCCGATTGCCGGAAATGGCTCCCCTCCTTTGGAGGGGTTGGGGGAGGCTAAAATTTATCATTATGAGCGACAGATTGTACATTTTTGACACGACTTTGCGCGATGGTGAGCAGGTTCCGGGTTGTCAGTTGAACACCGTCGAAAAGATTGAGGTAGCAAGGGCTTTGGAAGAATTGGGTGTCGATGTGATCGAAGCCGGATTCCCGATTTCAAGTCCGGGCGATTTTAATTCGGTAGTTGAAATATCAAAAGCGGTTACATGGACAACCATTTGTGCCCTCACCCGCGCAGTTGAAAAAGACATTGATGTTGCTGCCGAAGCACTCAAATTTGCAAAGAAAGGTCGTATCCACACCGGTATCGGAACTTCCTTTTATCACATTCATTACAAACTGAACTCGAATCAGGATGAAATTATAGAACGTGCCATCGCAGCCGTAAAATATGCCAAAAAGTATGTAGAGGATGTTGAATTTTATGCTGAAGATGCCGGTCGTACCGAAAACGAATACCTGGCCCGTGTGGTTGAGGCCGTTATCAAAGCCGGTGCAACAGTGGTAAATATTCCGGATACAACCGGTTACTGCATGCCCCACGAATTTGGTGCCAAAATCAAATACCTGATCGACAATGTGCCAAACGTGCACAAAGCTATTTTATCGACCCATTGTCACAACGATTTGGGAATGGCAACCGCCAATACCATCGCCGGAATCATGAACGGAGCCCGTCAGGCCGAGGTTACCATTAACGGAATTGGCGAACGCGCCGGAAATACCTCTTTGGAAGAAGTGGTGATGATCCTGAAAAGCCGCTACGCCATTCTAAACATTGATACCAATGTCAATACCAAAAACATTTATAAAACCAGCCGTTTGGTTTCGAACCTGATGAACATGCCGGTTCAGCCAAACAAAGCCATAGTTGGTCGCAACGCTTTTGCACATTCATCAGGAATCCATCAGGATGGGGTGTTGAAAAACCGCGAAAACTACGAAATCATGGATCCTGCTGATGTGGGCATCAACGAATCGAGTATTGTACTGACTGCCCGCAGCGGACGTGCAGCCTTGAGACATCGCCTGGAAATTATGGGTTTCGAACTGGACAAGGAAAAGCTGGATGAAGTGTACGATAAATTCGTAAAACTGGCCGACAAGAAAAAGGACATCAAAGACGATGATGTGGCAGCTCTGTTGGGTGACGTAACCCTGAAGGAACGCCGCGTGAAACTTGATTTCCTTCAGGTTGTTACAGGAAAAGGCTTGGTGCCAATGGCCAATGTTCGTCTGAATATTGCCGGTGAACTTTTAGATGCCTCAGCTTCAGGAAACGGACCGGTTGACGCGGCCCTGAAAGCCGTGAAGAAAATTATCCACCGCAAAGTGGTTCTTGAAGAATTCCTTATTCAGGCAATCACCCGCGGTAGCGACGATTTAGGTAAAGTGCACATGCAGGTGAAACACGAAGAAGGTATTTATCACGGATTTGGTGCCAATACCGATATTATTACAGCATCGGTTGAGGCATTTCTTGACGCGATCAATAAAATTCCGGGAGCGACCAAAGTCAAAGCCAAGAGCGAGTAAGGAAGAAGGCAGAAGGCAGAAAAAGGCAAAGGCAAAGGAGAAAAAGGAAAATAATGCAGTGGAGTCTATAGAATGCAGTTGGTTTACACCCTGAAAGGCTGGCATATCAATCGCCCATGGCTTCGACATGAGCTCAGCCGAACGGTAAAGTGAGGAGCGAACGGCATCTTGGGTTTACAGAATGAGACGAAAGCACCGTCCGAACGATATGGCTTAAAAAGGAGTAAGATTCATTTCGGACGGAATGGAAATATGCTTCAGAAATGAGATTAATAGTTAAAAATTAAACTTTTCCTGAAACTCAAATTATTCAATAATTTCAGGATGGATTAGAATAAACAATAACAATGGAAGAAAAAACTTTATTCGACAAAATTTGGGATTCGCACGTGGTGAAACAGGTGGAAGGCGGCCCGAGTGTTTTATACATCGATCAGCATTTAATACACGAAGTAACCAGCCCGGTTGCATTTCTGGGACTTGAAAAACGTGGATTGAAAGTGCTTCGTCCGGAGAAAACTGTTGCCACTCCCGACCACAATGTACCAACCATCAACCAGCACCTGAGCATCAAAGACGAAATGTCGCGTAATCAGGTTGAAATGCTGAAGAAAAACTGTGCCAATCATGGCATTGTCTATCATGGTTTGGGAAGCGAAGGACATGGCGTGGTCCATATCATTGGTCCTGAAATGGGTTTGACCAAACCTGGAATGACCATCGTTTGCGGCGACAGCCATACTTCAACGCACGGCGCTTTCGGAGCCATCGCTTTCGGGATCGGCACCAGCGAAGTAGAAATGGTATTTGCCAGTCAGTGCGTCATGCAACCGAAGCCAAAGAAAATGCGCATTTCAGTGAACGGCAAACTAAACAAAGGCGTAACTGCCAAAGACATTGCTCTTTATGTAATTGCTAAGATTTCAACTTCAGGAGGAACCGGACATTTTGTGGAATTTGCAGGTTCAGCCATTGAAAGTTTATCGATGGAAGGCCGCATGACACTTTGCAACATGAGCATCGAATGTGGCGCACGTGGCGGACTGATTGCTCCTGACCAAACCACTTTCGACTACGTGAAAGGCCGTCAGTTTGCGCCAAAAGGTGCTGACTGGGATAAAGCCCTGGCTTATTGGAAAACGCTGAAATCGGATGATGATGCAGTTTTCGATACTGAATATCTTTATGATGCAGCCAATATTGAGCCGATGATTACATTCGGGACCAATCCCGGAATGGGGATCGGTATTTCTCAATATGTTCCTAAGAGCGATAAACTGACTGGAAATGACAAGCTGACCTACGAAAAATCTTTGAAATACATGGGTTACGATCAGGGAGAAAAAATGATTGGCAAAAAAATCGACTATGTTTTCGTTGGAAGTTGTACCAATGGACGTATTGAAGATTTCCGGGCATTTGCCCAGTTTGTGAAAGGAAAGAAAAAAGCCGATAATGTAACTGCCTGGATTGTACCCGGATCGCGTGCTGTTGAGAAACAAATTATTGCTGAAGGTTTGGTTGAAATTCTGAATGCTGCCGGTTTCGAACTGCGCCAGCCCGGATGTTCCGCTTGTCTGGCAATGAACGACGATAAAATTCCGGAAGGAAAGTATTCAGTTTCCACCTCGAACCGTAACTTCGAAGGCCGTCAGGGACCCGGCGCCCGCACTTTGCTCGCCAGCCCATTGACTGCTGCCGCTGCTGCTGTTACGGGGAAAATCACAGATCCACGGGAGTTTTTGTAAAAGCCCCCTAACCCCCGAAGGGGGAATTGAGAAAGATAAATAATTGATCACGCTGCCAAACTCCTCCCCTTTGGGGAGGTTGGGTGGGGTTTAAATAAATAAAAATGAGTTACGATAAATTTACAACATTGACATCGCCGGCAGTTCCGCTACCCATCGAAAATATTGATACCGACCAGATTATTCCGGCACGGTTCCTGAAAGCCGTTGAACGCAAAGGTTTTGGCGATAACCTTTTTCGCGACTGGCGTTACGATAAAAGCAACCAACCCTTTGCCGATTTTCCGCTGAACCAAGCGAAATATTCAGGCAAAATACTGGTTGGAGGTAAAAACTTCGGAAGTGGTTCGAGCCGCGAACACGCTACCTGGGCTGTTTATGACTATGGTTTCCGCGTGGTTGTTTCGAGCTTTTTTGCCGATATTTTTCAGGGAAATGCCCTGAACAGTGGCATCCTTCCGGTGGTAGTTTCTCCTGAATTTCTGGAGAAAATATTCGCTGCCATTAAAAATGATCCGGACACTACTTTTAAGGTTGATCTTCAGAATCAGAAATTTACCATTCAGGTAACAGGTGAATCGGCTGATTTTACCATTAATCCATACAAAAAACATTGTCTCACTCATGGACTTGATGACATTGATTATCTGGTCGATATGAAAGAAGGGATCGCTGCATTCGAAGCCTCCCCCAACCCCCTCCATGGGGAGGGGGCTTAATGAAGCGTAATTAGAAAGGCTGTGATTTTTTTTTGAACGGTGCAGCTCCCCCCCTCTATTTTGGAGAGGGGGCAGGGGGAGAGGCTTTAATTTTTTTATTATGACAGGAAAAGTAGTGGAAGTAAAAGATCAGGTGCTTAGTATAATGGATACCACACTGAGGGATGGGGAACAAACCTCGGGAGTATCGTTCACCGATAAGGAGAAACTGGGTGTCGCAAAGATTCTTCTGGAAGACGTAAATGTAGATCGTATCGAAATTGCATCGGCCAGGGTTTCGGACGGAGAATTCGCTGCTGCCAAAAGGGTGATGGAATGGGCCAAAGAAAAAGGACGTTTGCACCAGATTGAAATACTAGGTTTCGTGGACGGAAAAATTTCGCTCGACTGGATCAATTCAGCTGGGGGAAAAGTCCTCAACTTGCTTTGCAAAGGTTCATACAAACACGTTACCCAGCAACTGCGCAAAACTCCGGAACAACACATCGACGACATCAAAAAAACGATTGCGTATGCCGATGAACTGGGAATCAGGGTGAATGTTTACCTCGAAGACTGGTCGAACGGTATGCGAAATTCGAAAGATTACGTTCATTTTATGGTTTCCGAGTTGCTAAAACTCAACATCGACCGTATCATGCTGCCCGATACGCTGGGAATTCTTGATCCGGATGAAACGTATGATTTCTGCAAAGAAATGATCGAAACTTTTCCTGAAGGACGTTTTGATTTTCATGCCCACAACGATTACGATCTGGCCGTTGGCAATGTCTTTCATGCCATCAAGGCGGGTATCAGATGTGTGCACACAACAGTAAACGGCCTGGGAGAGCGTGCCGGGAATGCACCCCTTTCAAGCGTAATTGCAACGGTAAAAGATCACCTGAAAATGCAGACATTGGTCAACGAATCGATGCTGAACAAAGTGTCGAGATTGGTCGAATCCTTCTCCGGAATCCGCATCCCGACCAATAAACCATTGATTGGTGAATTTGTGTTTACCCAATGCAGCGGTATCCATGCCGATGGCGACAGCAAAAATAATCTGTATTTCAACGACCTGCTTCCTGAACGCTTTGGACGTACCCGTGTTTACGCGCTTGGTAAAACTTCAGGAAAAGCAAATATTAAGAACAACCTTGAAGAACTTGGGATTGAACTCGATCCTGCATCTTTGAAACTGGTTACCGATCGTATCATTGAACTGGGAGACCGCAAGGAAACAGTCACCATTCAGGACCTTCCGTATATTGTTGCCGATGTGCTGAATGAAGAAAATACAGTGTCGAAAATTAAACTTGTCAACTATTCTTTGTCACATGCAATGGGATTAAAACCAACAGCGACCGTAAGTATTGTGATGAACGAAAAGCAATTTGAAGCAACCGCTGCAGGTGACGGGCAGTACGATGCATTTATGAATGCCATCAAATCCATTTACAAAGAAGTGGGTAAAACACTTCCGAAGTTGGTTGATTATTCGGTATCTATTCCGCCGGGCGGAAAGACCGATGCTTTGGTCGAAACACTCATTACATGGGAACTTGACCGTGAATTTAAAACACGAGGACTCGACTCTGACCAAACGGCAGCAGCAATCAAAGCAACCTTCAGGATGTTGAACAATCTGGAAAACTAAGCGTGTTTCAAGTTCAAAGTTTCAAGTTCAAAGTTCCGGTTTTGCAGAGGTTTTGGACATTGAACATGCAATATTGATAAAATATCAGAAAAAAACCATATCAATGAAACTAAAATTAGCCATTCTTCCCGGCGATGGGATCGGTCCTGAGATTATTGATCAGGCCATGAAAGTTGTGAAGGCGGTTGCCGCCAAATTTAACCACGAACTGGAATACGAATTCGCATTAACCGGTGCATGTGCCATCGATGCGGTTGGAGTACCTTATCCGGATGATACCCATGAGCTGTGTATGCGGGCGGATGCCGTATTGTTTGGCGCCATTGGCGACCCTAAATACGACAACAATCCGAAAGCAACCGTTCGCCCGGAGCAGGGATTGCTGTTGATGCGCAAGAAACTGGGTTTGTATGCCAACATTCGTCCGGTGGTTACTTTCCCATCGTTGCTGCACAAATCACCACTTCGTCGCGAACTGATTGAAGGCGCTGATTTTGTGGCCATCCGCGAATTGACCGGCGGAATCTATTTTGGTGAAAAAGGCCGTTTGGACAATGGAAATACCGCTTTCGATACTTGTACATACACCCGCGTTGAGGTGGAGCGTATCCTGAAACTGGCTTACGAATATGCCATGAAACGCAATAAAAAACTGACAGTGGTCGATAAAGCCAACGTGTTGGAAAGTTCACGTTTATGGAGAGAAATTGCACAGGAAATGGCTCCAACTTATCCGGAAGTAACAACCGAATACATGTTTGTTGACAATGCCGCGATGCAGATCATTCAGTGGCCAAAAAACTTCGATGTGATGGTGACTGAAAATATGTTCGGCGATATCCTGACCGACGAAGCCAGTGTAATTACCGGTTCGCTGGGATTATCCCCTTCAGCATCAATTGGTATTCACACCTCTGTGTTCGAGCCAATTCACGGTTCGTACCCGCAGGCTGCAGGTAAAAACATTGCCAACCCGGTTGCTACCATCCTATCGGCGGCCATGATGTTCGAATATGCCTTCGATCTTCAGGAAGAAGGCGCGCTGATCCGCAAAGCCGTTGATGCTTCATTGGATGCAAAAGTGATAACGGTTGATATTGCTGTCGATAAATCCTATTCTACTTCGGAAGTAGGCGACTGGATTACTGAGTGGATTGTAAAGAACTAAGGGTGCAGCGATTTTCAACCGCTGATTAAAGGGTGTTGCGGTTTCCAACCGCAAAAAAACGGCGATTAAAAATCGCCTCGCCCGAATTGAACCCTTGAAGGTTTTTTGATCAATCGGATTGGTACTTTGCTGGTGATATTTTTTTGTTATATATGTTGAATTAAGACATGTTCGGCTGAGTCAATGACTCAGCCGAACATGTCTTATTGTCCTTTAATCATGGTTTTAATTTTAAAAGATTGGTGATAAAAACAGTAAAGGCCGTTCATGGAAACGAACGGCCTTTACTGGTATCTGTCAATGCCGATATTCTATATCGTTTTTGTTTTATTTCATTTTTCTTCTATGCTTCCTCTGGTTCTTCAATTGCACCCTTTTGCCCTTCCGAATAATACGCGCCAAAAATAAGTGCAAATACGACTACTATTGAAATATACAAGGCATTTGGAATTGGTGGAGGATCGCCTGCCCCATAAGAATGCATTCCTGATAAATAGTAGTTCACCCCAAAGAAAGTCATCAGTACCACGCTTAATCCAACAAGTGCCAGACTGCTCAGCGCAAGCGTGCTTTTTAATCCTGGAATCTTACGCAGATGCAGAATAATTGCATAAACCAGAACCGTTACCAGTGCCCAGGTTTCTTTCGGGTCCCAGCCCCAGTACCTGCCCCAAGATTCGTTGGCCCAAACACCGCCGAGAAACGACCCGATTATCATCAGAAATAAGCCAATAATCAATGCCATTTCAATAATATATGAAACCTCAAGAATGGTGAAACGGATATTTTTCTCGTTCTTTTTATTACGCAGAATCATTAACACCAGGTTGAGCATTCCGAGCAAAGCACCCATGGCAAAAAATCCGTAACTGGCAGTAATAATTGCGACATGCACAATCAGCCAGTATGATTTTAGTACCGGAACCAAAGGGGTGATTTCAGGGTTCATCCAGCTCATTCCGGCTACAAAAAGAATGATGGATGTTAAAAGGGTAGTTACTGCCAATGTGATTGGCGACCGGCGTGCAAAAATGAATCCTGAAAGTATGGTTGCCCAACCTATGTAAATCATGGTTTCGTAGCCGTTGCTCCAGGGAGCATGACCTGAAATATACCAGCGAATGCCCAATCCAAGTGTGTAAAGCATAAATGCGACAAATACAAGGACCGTTCCGATATTGATGAATTTAGTAAATCTCACAACCGGTTTCAAAATGAGCATAAAATGAAATACCAGTAAAATGGATCCAAGTAAGGCGAATGTTTTTGCCAGTTTTCCGAAGATGTTGAATTCATTGTAGAAGACTTCGAGACTGATTTTTGAAGGTGAAGGAATAATGCCGGCGCCATAAGTCGTCTGGTATTTTTTGATATGCCCAAGATATTCGGCGGGTTTCGACCAATTTCCCGAAAGTGTGGCATTATTATGTTCACCGTAATACAAATTCAGGATGCTGCCTGCAAAATCGGCATCTTCCTTTTTCATGGTGGGCGGAATCGTTGAATGTGTTACCCAAGCTTTGCGCTCATCATTCGGAACCGGGAAAATTTTCAGGAAATCGCCTTTAAATATCTGATAACAAATGTTCACCCGCTCATCAACACTGATGGCCTCCTTGTCGAATTTGTTCCTCGTTGTTTGCTTTTTGTTATACGATTGCTGAACCAGTTCATTCAGGCGATAGTTTCCGGCCGGATCGAACATTTGGTTAAATGAAATAAAATCTCCTGAAATGCCAAGTAATTTCCTTAACTCCGGATTGCCCACTTTCACAATTGGAACGCTTTTCCATTTATCAGGATTGGCGCTCATCCCAACAAAAAATTCTACCGGCGAAAGTCCTTCCCAATTATCTTTCTTCGTGATTTTGCGTAACAGATCAGAAGCCAGCGTATTAACTGGTTCAATCCTTCCCTGATTATCAAGTACCAGTAATTTGCCAAAAGCAGAAATGTGTTGCTTTTTTGTAACATTCGCGCCAAAAGCATCGTTTACTGTCCAGCTCAATGCAGATATGAATACAAGTACCAAAAGTGTTTTCCCGGCCTTGCGCATATTCTGAAGTTTTGAGCTTAGGCGAACCAGTGCCTGAAAGCGACTGCCAGGGCTAAAAAGGGTAAAAACCATACCGAGTGTCATCAGGAAATATCCAAGGTACGAAAGCATTGTTCCCCAATAGTCTTGATTAACGGAAAGAACAGTACCTTTTTCGTCCTGGTCAAAAGACGATTGAAAAAAACGGTATCCGTTGTATTTCAGTATGTTGTTCATGTAAATCCGAAATGGGCGTTCGACCGATGAAGCAGGATCTTTCAAAGTGATTTCGCTCGCGTACGATGAAGGGCTGTTTGAGCCGGGATAGCGTTCAAGTTGAAATTCGCGAAGATAAATACTGAATGGCAATTCGCGGATAATCGAGCCATAAGAAAGGCTGACATTGATGCCATCTAAAGTGGTAGTGGCTGGTTCATAAATACTTCCATCTCTACCAAAAACATTCAGTCGCCGGGTTTCGTTTCCTAAAGTGATTTTTGCGGTAAATGCATTTACTCCGCCCTGCCCGGTTTCATCAGGAACCTGAACGAGTGAACGAAATCCATTTGCATCCGGGACACGGGTTTCTGCTGCATTCGGCACGAATAGTTCATTTTCAACTGTCAGCGTTTTGCCAGCGATTTCTAATGTTTCCTTGTAGCGATTGTTGGTATTTGGTGTAAATTTTACTTTTGTATGGGTTGTTTCTTCCTGTCCGTTTACGCTTGCTTTCAGGGTAATATATGTCTCGGTTGATACAATCTGATTGTTCGATTCTCCTTCGCGAATGTGCATGTTCCCTTCGAAACCCACATAGCGGGTAACCCCGGCCCCGATAATGATCACGATAAAAGCCAGATGGAACAGCAGGATGGCCCATTTCTTCCGGTTGACCAGTTTGTACTTGAATACACTTCCTGCCAGATTAACTGCACCGAGTAAAAGCAGCAATTCGAACCACCACGACTGATATATAAGTGCCTGTGCAGTAGCAGTCCCGTAATCGTTCTCGATAAAAGTTGCATACGCAATGGCGATTGCAAATACCATCAACAGTAAAACAGAGGTGAGCATCGAAAAAAGCAAATCTTTCAAGTTTTTCATTCGAACTAAAATTTAAATTTTTGAATAAATTAAAAGGCTGTCGGTGAGAACATCCTTTTTTGTGTTGGATAAAAATAGCAATTCTTATTACCAATTGCCCTTCTGATGAAGGGCAATTGGTAATAAGAATTGCAAAATATTGTTAACGGTTTTTTTTAATACAATTTATAATGACAATCAGAGCACAATTTAGTTCTCCATTCATCATTAATTTCAATCGGATGCCTGAATTCCAGTGGATTGAATGAGTTTGAAATCTGCATTTCAGTATCTGTTCCCTGTGCAACAATATTGTGGCACAAATCACAATCACGTGAAATTACCTTGCCGCTTTCCGATGTATGGCGGTCGTTGTGGCAACGGAAGCAGCCGTTTGTTTCCATGTGGCCGATGTGATTGGGGTAGGCTGTCCATTTTACGGCCATTTCAGGAAAGAAATTCTGACTGTAACCTTCCTGCATTCCTGCTATCGCTTTTTCTATCTCTTTCTTACTGGTTTCGAGTAATTCAGGGTACATCGCCGAATAGTATTCATTGACCTGTGTTTTAATTGCCACCATAGCGCTGTCGGTGGTCGAATAATCCTGGTTCAGTATATCCATGGCCACTATTTTCACATCAGGTAATTCATGAGGTATTTTTCCGGCAGTAATCAGCTCATCGATGAAATTTTGTGGCGCCTGGTAATTGTGCGAAGGCCTGTTGTGACAATCGATACAATCCATCTTTCGAATTTTTAAAGTATCATGCTGAGCTGCAGTAAGCTTCTCATCGTTGTCTTCAAAGATGGTGACTTCGCCGGTTTTTAGGTTGGTGTATTTCACCCATGGAATTTTTTCGCGGTTGCGAACTGATGAAATGTATTCGATTTTTACATCCTTGTTGATGTGCCAGTGAATTCCCTGTGCATTTCCATGCGCGCTGTTACTGGCGCTGGTTTTCATTTGGAGGTGAACATTCCATGCTGTAGTGGCTTCATCGGCCAGATAAGAAATAATATTTCTTTGTTTGCGGTCGTAAAATTTTTCAGGCCAGTGGCAATGCTCACAGGTTTCCGTGGCCGGGCGTAAACTTTCGATTGGGGTGGGGATCGGACGCGGAAACTGACCGGTAATAACCGCATAAATCTGGTACAAACCGGTAATTTTGCTCCTGACGTACCAGCCTGCTCCTGAACCAACGTGACATTCCACACAGTTTACCCTGGAGTGGGGCGAATTTTGATAGGCGGCATATTCAGGTTTCATCACATTGTGACAAAGCTTTCCGCAAAATTCGTTCGACTCGGTAATGTGAAATGCCTGAAAACTTCCGATGGAAGAAAGAATGACCAAAAAGACTGTTCCTACAAGAAAGATAATAGCGGCATTGCGTGTTGATGGTTTGTTAAAATCAAAAAGCGGGTACTGAGGGGCATCTGCAACTTTTCGTTTTTCCTGTCTTTTTGCCCTGATCATCCCGATTGGGATTAAAAGCAAGCCAAAAACCATTAATGCCGGAAGCACCATGTAAATAAATATTCCCAGGAAGGAATTATTTGATTCAAATAAGGTTGAAATAAAGAACAGGAATAAGATGATCAGGAAACTGATAATTGCGATGGTTGTTCCTGCAATGGTTACCAGGTTTTTTGTAGATTTTGGCAAGTTCATAATAGTTACTTCAGTGTTCTAATGTAATTCACAATCGCCCAACGATCCTCTTCATCGAGTATTTTTTTATCAAATGCAGGCATTTCATTACGTCCTATAATGGATTGATAATAAATCTCGCCATCGGTTTGCGCCTGAAATTTCGCATTTTTTAATGATCCGATTTTTGTTTTCATGCTGGCTGCTTTAGGGCCATCACCTTCACCAACACCCCCATGGCACGATTTGCAATGTTTTGCATACAGAAGTTTACCCACTTTTTCAGAGGCGGCATCGCCCTTGAAAGTATTTTTCATGGCCTTATAATTTGCCGGAATTACCCATGGGGCGGCAGCTTTCTGGTCCTGCGGAACAACAAAAGCGAAAAGTGCAATAAAACTAAAAATAATACCTGCACTCAAAAATAGCTTCCTTAATTGCTTTTTCATGATTAATTTCTTTTATGATTAATTTTTACTGTTGTACTAATTTTATATCCCATAAAAATAAATGGCTAAAAGTAGAAAGGATATCAGACTTTATCAGTTTGAACCTATTGATATATGTGAATATATTAATTGATATAAAATAAACCATAAAAAAGGAGAGTGTGAAACGAATACTATCAGAAATATCCTGACTGAACCTTGTTAAATCAGGATATTTCTGATAGCCCCATTTGCGAATTCAGTTAATGACCGCTGATATCGTGATAACCGTTGATAATGCTTTTGAAGTTATTCGACGGATGTTTTCCGATAGATGCAACATACAAATGAACAACAAGAAATATTGAAACCAGAAAACCCAGACTGGCATGTAAGACCGCGGTTAGAAAAATTCCACTTAACGAATATACTTCTTCGATGATGGTTTCAGGGAAAAGCAAGGCCAGACCCGTGAAAATTAAACCGGGAACGAACAGGTACATCACCGAAAGGTAGGCCACTTTTTGCATCGGATTAAATTTACGCTTTTCCGACAATGGGAACGGTGGTTGCTGATTATTGAACATTCCGGAAGTATAATAATTGATCTGTACTTTTAAATTTTTAATCAAACCTTTCAGTTTAAGCCGGTAATATTTTTTATTTGAAGTCATTATATTGCCGATAAAAAAAAGCAGATAGTTTAACGAAACCAGAATTCCGGATATATTGTGAAGACTCACAGCCAGTTTAAAATCTAATAATATATAATCGGGATTCGAATACTGCATATTTATCCCGGTGAAGATTAAAATTAGAATACCCAACGCATTGATTCCGTGCCAGATCCTTAGCCAAACAGGATAAAAATAGATTTTACTTTCTGAAGTCATGAATTTATTTTTTTTTGAATCTAAAAATCAAATGAATACCAATTCCGGCCAGTGCCATCAAAAATATAACAATGCTGATGTTGTTTAACCATGCGTTCTGGTATGCCCCGATCACATAAGACTTGTTGGCAATAATGGCATTTAACTTGCCGTCGGAGGTTCGGCTTTGAAGGTTTTCGTATTTGTACAACGATGAAATGAGCCTTGAATCTTTTGAATGACATTCAACGCAATTCTTCAATGCCATTTCTTTAGGAAGAATATTGTGTGAAACCGACAATGAATCTACCACTTCGGTATGGCATTCAATACATCTTACATTTCTGAAGTGGAGTTCCTGATTGGGTAGCCAACTATGAATTTTACCGAGCTCAGGTTTATTCTCATCTGAAATCAAATGAAACTTATTGCTGTTACTGTGGCACGACATGCACATCTCGTTGCTGAAACCCACGATTTCGCTTACTTCGGGACTTGTTCTCGATTTTGCCTGATAATAGTGCTGATCATGGCATTTTGAACAGGTAAAACTTTCGCCGTTTTTCTGGAAATGGACACTTTTTTGAAATTCTTCGTCAATTTTTTCAAATTGGTAGGCAGCATATTGTTCGTCGCCTCCGTGACAATCCAGACATGTACTCAAAGGTTCCAACTTTAGTTCTGCATTGTGCGGATAAGTGCCGTAATCAGAAGAGTGGCAATCGGTACATTTAAATTTCCCATGAACTCCTGACGAAAAATGATCTTTGTTCATGATATAAAGCGGATTCATCATCCGTTTATCTTCAGTGTCCGTTAAGTTGTTTTGAAAGGTAAAAGTTTGATTGGTATGGCATTTGAGGCATAACTCGTTCTCCGATACATTAGGGTTTTCCTGTGCCTTGATTCCGGAAAAACAACAAAGAAAAATGATTAATACAAAAAATTGAAAATAGCTTCGCATGGCCAGGCTGTTAAATAAAAATGCCGGAGTTCGGATGTCGGACTCCAGCACTTTTATAAATGATTGTTTATTTTAAAGTCCGCATGTAATTTACGATCGCCCAACGATCTTCTTCTTCAAGAATTTTTTTCTCGAAATTTGGCATTTCATCACGGCCTACAAACGACTGGTAATAAATTACGCCATCAGATTGAGCATGAAATTTAGCATTTTTTAATGATCCGATTTTTGTTTTCATGCTGGACGCTTTAGGTCCATCGCCTTCGCCAACACCACCGTGACACGATTTGCAATGTTTTGCATAAAGTAATTTGCCAACCTTTTCTGTTTCAGGTGTAGCTTTTGTACTTTTCATGCTTTTATAATTTGCAGGTACGTTCCATGCAGTGCCAACCTTTTGATCCTGTGGCACAACGAAGGCAAAAAATGCGGTCACAATCGCGAACATTCCAACTCCACTGAGTAAAATGATTCTCTTTTTCATATATCTTTTTTTTGAATTAATACTTGCATAAAGTTAACAATTATCTTGCCAAAATTGCAATGCCCGATTCTGCTAAAATCCCCACAAACGGGTGATGATGAATCCGATTGCAAAATTATCCTTGCTAATGCTTCTTTGGTTCCACATCATATTTTCCTGAGGCAGAAAATTGCCGGCGTTTCCCGCGTAGATCTGAAATGCATGTGTGCTGGTCGAAATCTCGTATCCGAAGGACAAATTTGATTTTGGATGAGGAAATTCGTCAGACCATTCTGCCTGTTCCGAAATATCTTTAATTTTCAAGGGGGCATCATAATTGAAAACGATAGATCCCTGTGGTGATACTTTTATGCGACCATTAAAATGAACGCCAATTTTATCGTGGTCGTATTGCATGCCAACTCTTTGGTAGTGTGTCAAGTTGTAATGCGAAAAGCTCACTCCAGTCTGAAGTGACAACCAATCTGTAAATTTCCGGCCAATAATTAACTGTGAGAAATAGCTTAAGCGATCAGAAAATGCAAATGCATTCACTTTTCCCACAGGTGAGGCAACACTTACGTTATCAGCAAAAGCGCTGATGTTTCTTCCGTCGATGGCCATAACACCATACAAAGCAACTGCAACAGGAATGGTATTTTCCCTGGTTTGTTCCAGAATAGTCCATTTGGCATTTAAATCGGTTGCCATTTTTGTTTTGGTAATTCCTGCACCAATCTGCAAATTTCTCACCGGCACATAGTTAAAGCCCATACGTATGTTAGCTGGTGCATAAATTCCCCACAAATCAGAACGGCCATTTTCAATGGCGCCGAATTTGTGCTGAATTACCATTTCCAGCGTCTTTGGATTCGGTATAACCGTTGTTTGTGCATCAATCAGGTATCCACTTTCAAAAGGCGACCTGACTGGTTTATCTTTAGTTCCTGCAACTGCCGTTGTATCTTCCTGTGCAAATGTGATGGTTGAAATTAGTGACAGAAGAATTATGAATAGCATTTTATTTTTCATTTCTGCGAATATTAAATGTTTGCACTAATTATTTTTAGCTCCTTCTGTTATCCATAAAAGAATAATCGCACCTTGTGCCGCAGAAACCGTAGCATAATGGGTTCCAGAGGTTGGGAAAGTATAAATTTTACTACTTTCAGGACTGGTGGTGTTGACATACTTCGGGACAATTTGCGTATAAGCATTGGCCGTAGTCAAATCAGGAGGAGTAATTCCGGGCTTGTGACATGAGGTACACTTATTGCCAGTTGAGAAAATTGGAGCTATTTGTGTTGCAAAACTGATTGGATCGCCACCATTATCAATAGGTGGAACTACCTCCGGCAAAATAAAATCGTATTTGCAGCTGTTCAGTAAAAATGAAGATAGAACTATAATAAGGAATATTGTATTTTTTTTCATGGCATTCAATTTTAAAGTTAATATAAAAAAAAGGCTTCTCTTTTTTAAAAATTGAAGCCTTTTTTTATCCTGTCACATCATACCTTAATTAATAATAGCGATAGAGTTTTTAAGCAAAGCTGATGTATAAGGATAGTTGTGGATACCCAAACTAAAATCCCTCAGGCACAATTGGAAGTTAATGATTGCTCCATATTGGGCGTTTGTCAAACTTAGTTTTGGCAAGGTTAGGTTGAAGGCTCTTTGTTCGGCAGTCCAGGAAGCTGAAGGGCTTGGATTTTGGAATGTACCTGTAATATTGTATTTTGCAAAATAAGGATTGACTTCAGGAAGGTAAACATTGAGGTAACCATCGTAATTATTTGTTGTAAGCCCGATCCATAGGTTATGCGTGGCATCACCATCCCTGTTTAAAATATCAACACCATTTACAGTTAATTTAGCTGCCAACTGGTTCAAAAGTGTTTTAATATCAGCACGTGGGGTTGTCCAATATGTAGTCGAAGTAGAAGTGACCGCACTTGTATGACAACCCGCAGTATTACAAGTAGTTAAATTACCTTTTGCGGTAAAAGTATGGCCACCTGTTTTTCCATTCATAGGCCCCATGTGACAATCAACACAAGAAGCAACAGTAGTGTGGGCCGAATTTTTATAAGTCTCAGTTCCTGCAAATTCAACACCGCCCATACCGGCATATATTGCTCCAGCACTTCCATAATGAATATGGGTACGGTAACTTGGCCTTACAATATTGGTAGTGGCAGCATTATTATTTGCATCATAAGCCAATACTGTTGGAGTAGCAGCAATGGTAACCCAATCTTGTGCATTACCCGTTTGAAGATGTGTTTGCGGGCGAGGCTGGTGACATTTTACGCAAAGGTTACTTTTTCCGCCATCGGCTTTCAGGTCGATGATTTTTTTGCCTCCCCACATAACCATCGGTACAGGTGCAACTGTGGTAAGCGCTGAAACATCAGAATAACCGTAAGTTGAGTGCAATGAACTGTGGCATGTCGCACAACCTAAATTTCCGTAAGCAGCATTGGCAGGGACAACGTAGTCCAAAGTAAATCGGTTAGTTGTTGTATTTAAAGTATAGCCTGAAGAAACATTGTTTTTTACTACAAATTTAAAAGCTTCTGAGGTATGACATGGGGAACATCCGGTACTTCCTGATTGAGCAACTGCAACTTCACCAGTACTATGCTTTGAAAATGCGAATTGAACAGAGATCAGATCTACCTTGCCCGCAGCATGGCACATTTTACAGGTTTCATTCGCGTCTTTTCCGTCTTTCCCATCAACACCGGCTGGTCCTGTAAGTCCTATTGGCCCCTCTTTTACGCATGACGGAGCTGTAAACATGATAACAGTTGCAAGAAGCAAGAGCTGAATTAAATTTTTAAGTTTCATAAAATAAGTATGTTAAGGTTACTATTGTTGATAACTCTTTGTGAAGCTCCTTTTACAGTTTTTCACGTTGCTAAAATAGGAACCTTACTTCATTATTTTAAGTTTGAGTCATTGATGTTTACCTGTATAATCGCTGATTAAACACAGATAAAATATTGACATTTATCAATCTGGTAGTCAAGAAAATTATCCTTTCCTACTTATTAAATTAAGAGCCTCTTCATCTAAAATGTGGATATTAGTACCTTCGACAGAAATAATTCCGGCCAATTTAAATTCTTTCAGAATGCGGATAAAACTTTCCATGGTCATGCTGGTCATATCGGCAAGCTCCTGTCGCGAAAGGCGGGTATCGAAAGGATTGCACAGGAAAATTTCATTTTTCAGATAAAGTAATAAGTCGGATACCCTGCCCGGCATATACTTTTGGGTGATTCCGACCAGATTGTTCAGCATCTGAATGTTCTGCCGGTTGTTCAGCTTTAAAAGTTCAAATGCAAATTGACTGTTACTTGATACCAGTTCGTATATTTTGTCCGAATCGATGAAACAACATTCAACTTCGGTTACAGCCTGAATGGTAAAATGCCTGATATCATCAATAAACAGCCCTCCTCCGGTTAATATTGAATGAGTTGCTACCAGCCTAAGAATCAATTTTTTGTCGCCGTTACCTTCGGCTATAATTTTTGCCAATCCGCGTTTTACACATACGACATGGCTTGCAGAGGTATTTTGCTTTAAAATGGTTTCGCCAGCCTTAAAGTGAACATGTCTCTTCTCTTTGACCAATAGTTCCAGTTCATCTTTTGTCAGGCAGTCGAAGATGCTTTCTTCACCATCGTCAAAACAACGGGCACAACAACGATCTTTACATTTGGTACAGACTTCCTCTATTCTTCTTGGTCCCATAGTTCTATTTTAATCATTTAAAAATGCAAATGAATAGATATTTGTCTAAACATGTTCTATAAATTCATCCTAAAGTTTAAAATCAAGGATTATTTTTTTTATCCAATTATATAGAAAAACCATCATCAGAGGTTTCATTAACTCTGATAATGGTCATATCATATTTAAATGAAGACTAATTTATTGTCTGTATAAAATTAGAAAACATTTACGAAATAAATACTTCCAGCTCCTTTTATTTTAATTCTGAAATAGTTATCCGGAAATTACAATTGCTATCAGGTTACAGGACAGCAAAGGATACAATTCCCATCAGTATTTGTTTATTTTGTGTCACCATTCTGAAATTACACTAAAAATAATATACAATGAACAATCAATCGATTTTTGCAGGATTTCCGGAAAGTCTGGTTTTATTGGCTCAAGCGAAAAGCAAACCAAACAATACGCTGCTGGTAAACGGGCATTTTCATACCCCGTTTTCATTCAGTGCATTTACCGAAATCGAACAGGTATTCAAAATGGCTGGAGCCGAAGGCGTTCAGGTGCTTGGAATCAACGATTTCTATACGACTGACGGATATGCTGAATTTGCTGACCTTGCCGCGAGGTATAAAATATTTCCGCTGTTCAACATCGAATTTATGTCGTTGCAAAAAGACTTGCAGGATACCGGTGTCCGGGTAAACGATCCTGCAAATCCGGGCCGTACCTATTTCTCTGGGAAAGGGCTTACCAGCCCGCTTATTCTTACCGGCGAACAGTTGAGCTTATTGGAGCAGGTTCAGCATGAAAGCAATGTTCAGACTGCCGAAATGGTTGAAAAACTCAATGAATTGCTTACCGAAGTGAAGGCCGGGTTCAGCTTTACTTTTAAGGGGCTGAAAGCGAAATATGCAAAAAACATGCTTCGCGAACGGCACATTGCCAAGGCTTTACGTATTGCAATCGATGAAAAATCCAGTACTTCCGAAGAGAAGAAAGCTTTCTACGTTCAGGTTTTCTCAGGGAAAGATCTGAAATCGAAATTGAATGATGTCACAGGCATTGAAAATGAAATTCGTGGCAACCTGCTGAAAACCGGAGGACGGGCTTTTGTTCCCGAAGATCCGAAAGCATTTTTGAGTTTGGAACAGGTGATCGGCATCATTGTAAAAGCTGGTGGAATACCGTGTTATCCGGTGCTGCTCGACGATGCCAAAGGTAATTTTACCGATTACGAACGAAACAAAGTCGTGTTGTATGAAACCCTTGTCAGTAAAGGCGTTTACAGTCTTGAATTAATTCCGGGCAGAAATACTTTCGCAATACTAAAAGACTTTGTGACCTATTTCCGTTCTAAAAATTTCCTGATCACCTTCGGGACAGAACACAACACACCGCAACTCGATCCCATAAA
>JANONW010000335.1:0-4885 GCA_031421065.1 Prolixibacteraceae bacterium | reverse complement strand
CCTTCGGGCAAATGGACCAATCAACACCAACTCTCACTGAATGGTAAACGCGATAACTTCACGCTCGGGGACTTGCTATCGACAGGACAAAAGATGGATATAAAAAATCCAATGATTATTATAGAACAAATAACAAGCGTGGTATCCCGATGGGAAATGTATGCCCAAAATGCTGAAGTAAAGCGTGAACATAGCAAACAAGTACAGGACAACTTAAGATTATTAAAATAAAAACAGAACGCATGTTTAAAAACAAAACCCTCCTCATCACCGGCGGCACCGGGATCTTTCGGCAACGCTGTACTTAACCGCTTTTTAGATACTGATATTAAAGAAATCCGTATTTTTTCACGAGATGAGAAAAAGCAGGACGATATGCGCCATCGGTTAAATAACCCCAAAGTAAAATTCTATATTGGGAATGTGCGCGATAAACGCAGTGTCGATTACGCGATGCGGGGAGTGATTTTATCTTCCATGCTGCTGCACTCAAGCAAGTTCCTTCCTGTGAGTTTTTCCCTATCGAAGCAGTAAACACGAATGTGCTGGGAACCCAAAATGTATTGGATTCTGCCTTCGAGCATGGAGTAAAGCGAATGATTGTCCTAAGTACTGACAAAGCAGTTTATCCGATCAATGCCATGGGTATCTCGAAAGCCATGATGGAAAAGGTGATGCAGGCAAAGGCACGTTCGATGGATGAAGACTCTGCAACAGTTTTCTGCGGCACTCGATATGGAAATGTAATGGCATCACGTGGTTCTGTCATTCCATTGTTTGTCGAACAAATTAAGGCTGGTAAAGACCTCACCATTACCGATCCGAATATGACCCGGTTTATGATGACCCTGGAAGATGCGGTCGATTTGGTTATTTATGCCTTTCAGCATGGCGAAAACGGGGATATGTTTATACAAAAATCGCCAGCTTCAACCATTGCTGATTTGGCCCAGGCCTTAATTGAGTTATATCAATCCAATAGCAAAGTACGGGTAATCGGAACCCGCCATGGTGAAAAACTCTATGAGACTTTAGTGAACCGGGAAGAAATGGCCAAAGCGATAGACATGGGCAATTACTACCGCGTACCTGCAGATAACCGCGACTTAAATTATGCCAGTTATTTTACAGAAGGCGAAGAAAAGGTTTCTGTGATTGAAGATTATCATTCTCACAATACCCGCAGGTTAGACGTGGAAGGCACAAAAGAGTTGTTGATGAAACTACCTGTGATTCGAAGGGATGTATTAGGCGAAGACATTAAACAATACCCGGATTAGAAGAGGTGAGGGCGAGAAAAGGTGAGGGCGAGAATGGGTGAATGGGTGAAAAGTAGAAGAGGTGAAAGGGTGAAAAAAAGAGCAAAGAAGAAAAGGAAAAATAAGAAGAATTTACAATGAATTTAATTCGATCGCATAAGGAGCTTGAAGTTTATAAATTAGCCTATAAGTTGGCTATGGAGATTTATAAGTTATCAAAGACCTTTCCCGGAGAAGAACGCTATTCATTGACTGATCAGATCAGGCGTTCGTCCAGATCAGTAGCCGCCAATTTAGCTGAAGCATTTCGTAAACGCAGATACGAAAAAGCTTTTGTTGCAAAGCTTTCAGATTCTAAAGGAGAAGCCGCAGAGACGCAGACCTGGCTTGATTTTTCACGGGATTTCGGGTACATCTCATCTGAATTATGTGACCGACTAAATTCTGAATATGAACATGTAATTGGGATGCTGGTAAATATGATTAAATCCCCAGAAAAATGGTCCATTTAATTACCCCCTCTCCCATTCACCCCTTCTCCCCCTCTCTTTCATCATATCTATTAATCGAAAAACACCATCATGCTAAAAATTGGAATTACCGGACAATCAGGTTTTGTAGGAACTCATTTATACAACACCCTTGGGTTTATATCCCGATAAATTTGAACGAATCCCCTTTGAAGATGCCTTTTTTTCGGATGAAAAGATACTAAAAGAGTTTGTGCAAAGCTGTGATGCAATCGTTCACCTTGCAGCCATGAACCGTCACAATGATGCGGAAGTCCTATATCAAACTAATATTGGACTCGTTAAACAGCTTATTACAGCCTGTAAAGCGACCCAGTCCACACCGCACATCTTGTTTTCATCGAGCACCCAGGAAGAACGCGATAACCTGTATGGAAAATCAAAAAAGGAAGGTAGGGAATTATTGGAACAATGGGCCGATAAAAATTCAGCACAATTTACCGGGTTCATCATTCCAAATGTATTTGGGCCTTTTGGAAACCCATATTACAATTCGGTAATAGCAACCTTTTGTCACCAATTGACGCATAATAAAACACCCAAGATTGAGGTGGATGGAGAAATAAAGTTGATCTATGTTAGAGAGTTGGTAGATTATATTATTGAAAAAATAAAGTTACACAGAGTTTGGACACAGAGTCACACAGTGAAACATCTTTTAACACGGTGGAACACTGTGAAACTATTTCAATCCCCCATACGTTGGAAATCAAAGTTTCGATACTGCTTCAGAAATTAATTGACTTCAAGGAAAACTACTTTGAAAAAGGGACGATCCCCAATCTGGATAGCACTTTTGACTTGAACCTGTTTAATACATTTCTCTGTTACATCGACCATTACACATTCTTTCCTTTTAAGCTCAAATTGAATACCGATGAGCGCGGTTCGTTTGTTGAAACAGTCAAGTTAAACAGCGGGGGTCAGGTTTCTTTTTCAACTACTATTCCTGGAATAACCAGAGGCAATCATTTTCATACCCGAAAAGCCGAACGGTTTGCAGTAATCAAAGAAAAGCAAGAATTGAACTCCGCCGTATTGGGACAGATCAAGTACATTCTTTTGAATTGGATGGAAGAGAACCATCGTTTGTTGATATGCCAATTTGGTACACCCATAATATCACCAATGTTGGGGATGAAGAATTATACACCATTTTCTGGATCAACGAGCATTTTGATGCCAATGATCCGGATACATATTTCGAAAAAGTATAGACCACAGTGTAACACAGAGTCAAACACTGTGTTACACTGTATATTATTTTATTTAAAGTACTGTGAGACTCTGTGTTCAACACTGTGAAACACTGTGAAATAATTTACAAAATGAAGAAATTAAAAGTATTAACCGTTGTAGGTACACGCCCCGAGATAATCCGTTTATCAGAAGTCATCAAAAGACTTGACGAAACAGCCAGCATAGAACACATTCTGGTACATACCGGTCAAAACTACGATTACGAACTAAACGAAGTATTCTTTAAAGACCTGGGATTACGTAAACCAGATCATTTTCTGAATGCTGCCCGAGGCAATGCAACAACCACCATTGGCCAAATCATCATCAATATCGACCCCGTGCTTGAAAAAGAACAACCCGATGCTTTTCTGGTATTGGGCGATACCAACAGTTGCCTATGCGCAATACCGGCAAAAAAGCGACACATTCCTATTTTCCACATGGAAGCAGGAAACCGTTGTTTCGATCAGCGCGTTCCTGAAGAAACCAATCGTAAGATTGTAGATCATATCTCTGACATCAACTTAACTTACAGCGACATTGCCCGGGAATATCTTCTTAGGGAAGGTTTGCCTGCCGACCGGATTATCAAAACCGGAAGCCCGATGTTTGAGGTATTGAACGCAAACATGCTGCAAATCGACAATTCTGTTGTTTTAAGCAAACTATCTCTGGAAAAAGAAAAGTATTTTCTGGTGTCGGCCCACAGGGAAGAAAACATCAACTCTTCAAACTTTGATAAATTAGTATCTTCACTTAACCTGATTGCAGAAAAGTACCAACTTCCGATCATTGTTTATAATGATATTGCCCTTAAATTTAAAGAGAACGGTTTTGATGTTATTGTTTTAACCACAACCCCTCACTACAATATAGTTGAAATAGATATTGAAAGACAGCCACTTAAGTCTAAATGTCTGGGGTTGTATTATACAAGTAATTATAGAGGAATTAATGTAAAACACATCTGTTAAGGTGACAACGATTGACAAAATTTTTTATAACAAAGTGGTCTCCAGATTTAAAGACAAATCGAAGTTATGTATTATCCCGAATTTTGTAGATACAGCCATCTATAAGCCTTTGTCTCCAGAAGAAATTGAAATCAAAAGTAAGTATTTCCCTAGTACAAGCTCTTTAAAACTAATGTATGCAGGAAATATTGGTCATGCACAAGATTGGGAAATATTGGTGACGATTGCAATTCAATTAAAAAAAGAAAAAATTGAGTTTTTCATAATAGGAGAAGGTGCTATGAAAGATTATCTGGAAAGGTCAATTGAGACTCATGATCCTATTCAATATCCATCTTGTTCCTTATCAACCAAGGGAATATATGCCCTCTTTAATAGCCTATTCTGATCTTCAATTTATTTTTATGTCTCCCCAGACTGAAGGTCATGGATTTCCGTCAAAAATATATACAATCATGGCTTGTGCTAAACCCATATTGGGCTGTTCAGGTGAAAATACACCAATAATCAATTTCTTAAAAGATAAAAACTGTGCATTCTTAATTGATGAAAGTGATTTGAATAAAAAAACAGAAAAAATTGTGGAAATTCTTAAATCTATTGATAAGGAGGAATTAAAAGTAATGGGTAATAGAGGATTTACTGACATAAATTCGAATTATTCAAAAGAGGTTGTTACAGAGATGTATATAAATCTGGTGAATTCATTGCTAATATGAACATACTTATCACCGGCATCCGCGGCTTTGTAGGTAGCAATTTAGTTTTTGCCCTTAAAAAGCATTACACTATTTACGGGTTAGACATCGTATCATCCCATAAGGACGGAGTAGTGAAAACATTTGGATGGAATGAGTTGGAGCAAATTCCTTCGGTTGAT
>JANONW010000334.1:0-1614 GCA_031421065.1 Prolixibacteraceae bacterium | reverse complement strand
CCCCGGCTTCCAGCATCCCCAGATACCGCTCGGCAAACGCTGGGCCTTCTTTTTTGGACTGCTGATAGAGTGAAAGTACCAGCAACTCGCCAAATGAGTAGGCATAGACGTAGAAGGGAGTCCCAAAGAAGTGGCCAATGTAGGACCACCACAATCGATGTTCTTCTCCAAGCGCCACGGAATCCCCAAACATCGACTGGATCTCCTGCTGCCAGTAGTTACCAAACTCCTCTGTGGTCAGCTCACCTATAGTCCGCCGATGCGTATGGATCGCCAGCTCGAAGCGGTACAGAGCCGTCTGCCGCGAGATCGTGGCGATTGCCCCTTCGATCTTTTCGGCATACAGAGCCAGCTTATCTTTGAGTGAGGCCTGCTTCGTCACCTGCTCGAAGACCAGCATCTCGCCGAAGGTCGACGCCAGCTCGGCCAGCGGTAGGGTACCGTGAAAGTTTAGCAGCGACTGCGACCGCGACAGCGACGCATGCACGCCGTGTCCAAGCTCATGGGCCAGCGTCATCACATCCTTCATACGGCCCAGATAATTCATCAGAACGTACGGGTGGGAATCAGGCGTAACATAAGAGCAGAAGGCACCGCCGTTTTTACCCTGCGTCGCCGGGGCATCAATCCAATTGTTATCGAAGAACTCGGACGCTCTGCGGCGCATCTCCGGGGAGAAATCTCCAAAGGCGTTCAGCACGATCTTTTGCGCTTCAGGGTACGATACTGTCTCCTCAGTCTGGAAAAGAGGCGCGTAGCGGTCGTAGTGCGTGAGCGTATCCAGCCCTAATATCTCACGCTTGATGTCATAGTATCGCGCTACGACCGGGTAGTTCCGAACCACGGTGTCGACAACCAGGGAAACCGTTTCTTCGGTCAGCTCATTCGCCAGGTGCCGAGAGGCCTGCGGGGTGGGGAACTTACGCAGGCGGTCCTGGACATTTTGATCCTCCATCAGGGTGTTGAAGATGAATGTCACGATCCGGCTGTGCTTCTCCAGCCCGGCACTGAATGCTTCCGATGCCGCACGGCGGGTTTCGCGGTCTGTCGACATGGTACGCGCGATGACCTGTGCCTGAGACAGCTTTTCTCCAGCGAGTTCAAACGTGGCGGTTCCGGTGGTCTCATCAAAGAGCCGATCGAAAGCCCGAGCTCCGGTATTTGCGAGCTCCTCCATCAGGCGCTCTTCAGTCTCGGACAGCATATGTGGCTGGGCGGCCCGTACGATCCCGATGTAATGTTTATAGGGTGCGATTGGAGGTGTGTTTAGCAGTGGGTTTATCACAGCATCCGGGACAGCAGCCAGCTCCAGGTCAAAAAACAGTAGTGGAAGTGCCAGCTGTGATCCGCGCTCGCGCATCTTCTGCATGAACGCTCCCCGTGCGGCATCGCCGGTCGCAGTCGCAAAGAGCAGAGATGCATACGTCCCAGGCTTCGCGGCCTCCTGCTGAATATCTTCATATTCCCGAAGAGCTTTGCTCAGCGTTTCAGCGGTCAGATCTGGAACATTGATCTTTCCTTTATAATCGACCTGCATCTTCTCGGCACGAGCTTGGGACGATACCAGAGATGCCTCGATGCGCGGGTCATCCATACCGGAAAACAAATCACCCA
>JANONW010000333.1:0-4019 GCA_031421065.1 Prolixibacteraceae bacterium | reverse complement strand
CTCCAAGCTCGCCCGCGCCGCGCCACCACTTCCGGGTGGGCATTGGCCCACTCCCGGGTTCGCTCGTCTGTCTTCGCTCGATTGGCCTCGTAGCGGGCCTTGGCTTTGGCCGCCCGGCGCTTGACCTCCTCCGGATGGGCGGCGAGGTAGACGCGCTCACGATCTCTCGCCCGGTCGCGGTTTGCCCGTTTCCATTCGGCCGCTCGTTGCTTGGCCTTCTCGGGATGAGCGACGTAGTAGGCGTGACCCCGGGCGGCGATCCGGTCTCGGTTCGCGGCGTAGTAGGCGGCGCTGTTGGCCCGCCTCTTCTCAGGGTCCCTGTACGGCATTCAGCCAACCAAATGGAGCGCCCCGCCCTCGGGTTGTGGCCGAAGACGGGGCATGAGAAACCGGCTCCACAACAGCCGTCCCGGTCATTGTACGCCTCGGTAGCGGTGGTGTAGCCGTGCCCAGCCCGAAGATTGCGAGTCCCAAGATCCTCGCGCGTCGAGCGGCGAAGGTCGTGCTGAACCGCGCCGCGCTCGATGCGATCACGCGAGCTACCGCGGACGGCCTCTTCGAGCTTGCCAAGGCCGTCGTCACGGGGGCCGACGTCCCGGATCGGCCGCCCTGGGGCATTGGTCTCGTGCGCGGGGGAGGGGTCATCGCCTACGTCGACAAGAAGCTCGTGTCGACGTTCTCGACCGGCAGCGACGCCACGGTGAAGAAGCCGCGCGCGGCCAAGCTCGGCCCGGGGGTCGTCGTGATCGGCGGCTACGGCTTCCCCGCGCGGTTTATTGAATCTGGTACAATCCACCAGCCGCCCCGCCCGTTCCTGACACCCGAGCTGATGGCGACCCTTCCCGACGCTCACGGGTTCGTCAAGGCGGCGGCCATCAAGCACAAGGTCATCTCGACCAAGCGGGCAGCGGCGAGGGCCGCCGGATGATCGACTCGCTCGGCTTCCTGCTCACCACGATCCGCGATAACGCGGGCGTGGCAGCCCTGACGACTCGCATCCGCGGCGGTGAGCCTGCCCCGGGCGACGCGCTGGGCGCGGGCAGCTACCAGCGGTTCGTCGTGCTGGTCAACCAGGGCACGCAGCGCGACAGGCGGCTGCCGATCGCGGAGTCCCGGATCCTCGCCCGCTGCTACGGGTCGACCTTCCAGGATGCGGCTGCGGTGGCCGGAGCCGTGTCCGAGGCCATCCACAACGTCGGCCCACGACGCAACGCGGCGGGCGTCCTGATCTATCGCAGCTTCGACGACATCGGGCAAGGTGCGGAGAAGGACCCGGACACCCATCAGCCGCACCAGGACCTCGTCATCGAAGTCATCGCAGCGACCGTGCCGATGGCGTAGTCCATCCCCTCCCAGTCGCCGCCCAGGCGGCACCAGCTAGCGGTCGTCACGGCGGCCGAAGCCAAGCGAAGGAGAACCAGAGATGACAACCAGCGTCGACGTCTCAAAGTACATCCTCGGCCACGCCTCGATCTACTACCGCGCCCCGGCCGTCCTCACCGACTGGACGAACGTCGGGCTCACGATGGACGATGCCGTCGCCCGCATCGGCTTCGCCAACGCCAACGCCTCCGAAGCCCTCAACGGCATCGACGGTTCGATCCGCGGCCTCGACTACATGCGGGTCGTGTCGGCCGAGATCGAGTTCACGCTCCCCGAGCTGTCCGCCGCGAGGCTCTCCCTTGCCATCCCGGGCGCCGTCTCGACGCCCACTGCGGTCACCGCTGGCGCCAACGCGACGACGCTCGCCGCCGCGAGCGCGGTGGGCGACCGGAACGTCAAGGTGGTCGCGGTCACCGGCGCCGGCACGACCTTCGTCGTCGGGTCGTGGATCCGCGTCGATGTCACCGCCGGCGGGCTCGCCGAGTATCGCCAGGCCACGAGCGTCGGGACAGCCGGCGCAGGCGGCTCGGGCATCACGTTCCGAGACCCGCTGCTCCGGGCCCACGCCAGCGGCGTCGCGTTCATCGACACGCTCGGCGACGGCAAGACGGAGATCACCCCGCCGCTGGTCCGCCGCCAGCCGATGACCGTCTACAACGACTGGGCGCTCGTCACCCAGAGCCCGGCCGACTGGTACGAGTTCCTCATCTTCCGGGCGATCGCCGTCTCGGATGAGGTCGAGCTGTCGTACACCGATGAAGGCTCGACACCGGCAGGCATCCGGGTTGTGCTCTCGGCCCGCAAGGACGAGACCAACCTGACGCTGCCGCTCGTCCGCCTGCGCGCACCGGCTGCGTGATGTCAAGCCGCAGCGACGAAGACCGCCTCGCGGGTGTTCTTCGGATCGCGGTCGGGGGCGACGAGAAGATCGTTCCGACGCTCCCGATCAAGGCCACCCGCGAGTGGCAGGCGGCGCTTGCGCCTGACGAGGCGGCAGCCGTCTCCGATGCCGACCTGACGCCGGGCGACACCGTCCGCCTGATCGACCTGTCGCTCGACGCCGTCCTCAACGTCGTCGTGACCTACGACCGGACGTCCGCGCTGGGCGGCCGGGAGTGGCTCGACGAACACGCGGACCCCGAGCAGCTCTACGTCGCGGCCGGACAGATGGCCGAGGTCGCTTTCCCTTTCGCGCGGAGCGTGCCGATGCTTCTGGGCGCCCTGCTCGCCCGGTCGGTCGCCGCGTCAAGCCAGCCGAGTTCTACGAGTTCGGCCTTGCCAAGTGGGGGCTCGACCCCCGCGCCCTCGAAGACGCGCTCGACGCGACCCAGCTGATGGATCTCTGGGACGCCGGACAGGATCGCATCGTCCGCGAGAACCGCGGGCGGCTCGTCGAGCTGTACACCGGCGTCCGGGATGGCCTGATGGCGGCCGACGTCGCCGTCGGGCGGGTGAAGACGCGCGGCGACATCACCCCGTCCTACGCCCAGCCGAGTCCCGAGCAGCGCCGGGCGGAGGCGAAGCGCGGCCTCGCCCAGCTTGCCCGGGACCTGGGCGGGCAGGTCGTCCGCGGAGAGCGCGAGGTCATCCAGTGAACAGAACGCGGCGCACTGATCTTGACGTGGAGACCCTCCGCGCTCGGTGGGAAGGCGGCGAGATGCTTGCTGCCCTCGCAGCCGAGGTCGGGCTGAGTAGGGTTCGGCTTTGGCAACGGATCGGGAGCCCGGCGGCTAAGCCCGTGGACTTCGTCACGCGGTCGGCCATCGGCGACGTCCCGGGCCCAAACGTCGCATTCGTGGCGTGGGCGGCGGGCTTCTTCGATGGCGAGGGCTGTATCAGCGCCGGTTTCGAAACGGCTCCGAAGCACGGCCTGCGGACACATCTGATGGTGGTCGTCGCGCAGTCGGCCTCGGAACCGCTGGTCGCAATGCAGCAACGCTGGGGCGGATCACTCAGGGACAAGCCTTCCCGCAATCCACACCACAAGCATCAGTGGCGGTGGTTGCTGAACGGCAAGAACGCGGCACCATTCCTGCGGGACGTGCTCCCGTACCTGCGGGTCAAGGGCGAGGCAGCGGCCCTTGCCCTCGAATACATCGCGCTGATCCATCCACATAGCGTGCCCCTCTCGGAGGCAGATCACGCGCTGCGCCGACCAATCGTTGAGGCCCTCCAAGCACTCAACGCGGGCACTCCGGCAGCACAAGAGGCTCGCCGGGCCCGCGCCGTTCTGCGCGTTCAGCGCCGGGCGCTACAGATCAGGGAGGAGGTGGCCTAGATGAACATAGGCGACGTGTTTCTTCGCACTTAGGGGCGAAGGCTCCGGGCTCCAGGTTGACGCGAAGAAGTCCGGCGAGGCTGCGGGCAAGGCCGCGGGCAAGTCGTTCGAGTCCAAGCTCGGCGAGTCGATGCGCCAGGGCCTCGGTATCGGCGCGGGGATCGGGGCGTTCAACCTGCTCAGCGGCGCCATCAGCGGCGCGGTGGGCTTCTTGGGGGATGCGGTCAAGGCGGGGATGGATGAAGAGGCCGGCATCGCCCGCCTGACCGCGAGCCTCAAGGCGAATGTCGAGGGCTGGGACGGAAACACCGAGGCGATCGAGAAGTCCATCCGCTCCAAGCTTGACTCCGGCTTTGCA
>JANONW010000332.1:0-2196 GCA_031421065.1 Prolixibacteraceae bacterium | reverse complement strand
TATCATAAATCTAAAAGAAACCATGAGTGAATCAAATTTTTCAAGGAGAAAATTCCTGGCCAATGCTGCAGCTATAAGCGCAGTGGGTGTCATTGGTGTTAACGCGTTGAGTTCATGTTCAGGCCCTAAAAAACCTGAAGTAGTATTAAATCTGCCACCGCTTTTGGAACAGGCGCCCGATGGCGCCCCGCTGAAAGTTGGTGTAATCGGTTGCGGGGGCCGCGGTTCGGGGGCCATGATCGACTTCCTGAATGCGGGGCCAAACCTGACCGTTCATGCCCTTGGTGATACTTTTCAGGACAATATTGATTCTTGCCGCGCTAAACTGAAAAAAGAAAAAAATCTGGAAGTTGCCGATGAAAACGTATTCGTTGGATTCGACGCTTATGAGAAAGTGATTAATTCGGGAGTTGATGTGATAATCCTGGCTACTCCCCCCCTTTTCCGCCCGGTACATTTCGAGGCAGCCGTTCAGGCACGTAAACATGTTTTCATGGAAAAACCGGTTGCAGTTGATCCTGTTGGTATCCGTTCAGTAATGGCATCTGCAAAAAAAGCTGAAGCGCTCGGATTGAAAATCGTGACCGGGACACAACGTCGTCACCAGCTCGATTATATTGAAGTGTACAAACAGGTGATGAATGGCGCGATTGGTGAAATTACCTCGGCAAACTGTTACTGGAACCAGAATCAACTGTGGTACCGTAATCCTCAGGCTACCTGGACTGAAATGGAATACATGATCCGCGACTGGGTAAACTGGTTATGGCTGTCGGGCGATCACATCGTTGAACAGCACGTTCACAACATCGACGTAATTAATTGGTTTGCCGGAGCACATCCGACCAAGGCAGTTGGTTTTGGTTCCCGTCAGCATCGTGTGACCGGCGACCAATACGATAATTTCAGCGTTGATTTTGTTTATGACAATGGGATGCACATGCACAGTATGTGCCGTCAGATCAATGGCTGTACCAATAATGTTTCTGAATTTATAATGGGAAGCAATGGTTCTACCAATTGTAAAGATAAAATCTGGGATGCAAAAGGTGTCGAAAAATTCGCTTATGCCTATCCGCTTGACGATAAGGGAGAATCTATGAAGAGTGTAAAGATCAGTCCTTACGTTCAGGAACACATTGACCTGGTTACCTGTATCCGCCAGAACATTGCTGTTAACGAAGCCGAACAGACTGCCATTTCGAACATGACAGCCATTATGGGACGCGTTTCGGCTTACACCGGAAAAGAAGTAACCTGGGACGAAATGATGAACTCTGACATGAAACTTGGGCCAGAAACATACATTATGGGATCGGTTGGAATTGTTGGAACTGCAAAAGTTGCCATTCCGGGTGAAGAAAAAAAAGCATAAAATGATTGCCGATTTTCTCGGTAAAAGATGTGCCGGGAGATGCAAGGGCCTGAAATAACAAATGTTATTTCAGGCCGATTATGCGTAGTGAGATGAATAAAAATGATCTGCTTGTTCAGAACCCTGGGTATTAATCTATCTTCCCCAAAAATAGACATTAAACGGCTGCTCCTTCGGGGGTGGCCGTTTTTCGTAATGGGTGGACAATTTAAAGGGCCACGACTTTTTTAATCCTCACAACCATATTTATTTTGGAAATGCCGGTGGGCGCGATAAGCCCGGATTTTTCTATTCTATTAAGGCGGGCGCTGAGGGCGATATTACCCCTGCTGATAGTGGATTGGTCAGTAGTGGTGTGGAGTGGACTGTCAGGGATGCAGGTATTTCCAATCCTTCGCCGCTTCTATTCAACGGTCTTCTATACGTGCTTAGCGGAAGAGGTGGCGAACTACGATGTTTCGATGCCGCAACGGGAGAACTGGTATATCTGGAAAAAATTGAGAAAGTTGCAGCCTGCTGGGCTTCTCCGTGGACGGATGGTGACAAGATCTATTTCTACGACGAAAGGGGCGTAACACAAGTTGTTCAGGCAGGTAAAGAGTTTAAAGTACTGTCGCAAAATAAGCTGGACGATAAGTTCTGGGCTTCGGTGGCTATTACTGAAGATGCTTACGTTTTCAGAGGGGTTAAAAAGTTGTATGGTGTGAAAAAATAAAACTTTTTTACAAGGCAAATAAACTAATGTTCGGATCCGTTGAGAAAATTAATACTACCTGTAAAACGAGTAGTACCAGAAGGTATTCTTAAATTTATTTCGCAAG
>JANONW010000331.1:0-2640 GCA_031421065.1 Prolixibacteraceae bacterium | reverse complement strand
ATGGCCAAGAGGGGGGCAGACAGCCCCCCTGCCCTCACAACTCAGCATCCAACGCCTTGATCAACCGGCTCACATCCTCAGCACTGGTATAATGCACCAAGCTCATCCGCAAAACGCCAAGGTCCAGATCAACGCCCATCGCCTCCAACGGGCGCACCGCATAGAAATCGCCGCCCCAACAGTTAACGCCATGTCGGGCCATCCGCGCAGCCACATCCTCCGCAGCACCCTGCAATGCGACCGCAACCGTCGGCGCACGGTCAATCGCCCGCCTTGGCCCGATCAGCCGCAGATCATTGCGCGCCGCCAGATAATCCAGCAAAGGCTGCGTCACCGCAATTTCCTGCTCGCGCATCAGATCGTGCACCGCGCCATTGCGGGCCAAAGGCGTCGCTTCGCCCGCGCCAAAGTGCTGCGCATAAAGCGCATCGACATAATCCGCCATCCCCTCACAGGCCGCGATTTGCGCATGATCCGGCCCCGAAGGCGTAAACCGCTTGTACAGACTATCCGCGTTGAACCAATGCCCCTGCGCAGGCAAGACCGCCCCAAATTCGCGGGTGATCGTCATGATCCCCTGATGCGGGCCGTAAGTCTTATAGGCCGAATACAGATACACATCGGCCCCAAGCCGCCGCACATCCGGCAAGCCATGCGGCGCGTAACTCACACCGTCGACGCAACTATACCCCCCCGCGCTGCGCACCATAGCGCAAATTTCTGCCACCGGATTAATCTCTGCCACCACGTTGGAACAATGCGGAAAACACACCAGCCGCACACGGCCATCGGCCAGCAACCCGGCCAGATCGTCCGTATCCAGATGCCCGGTTTCCGGATCAATCTGCCATTCGCGCACCTCGATGCCCGCATCCGCCAAGCGCCGCCACACGCCGGAATTCGCCTCGTGGTCCTGATTGGTCACCACCACCGCGCCGTCTGTCCCCATCAGCCATTGCCGCACGGCTTGCGCCAGCACATAGGTATTTGTGCTGGTCGATGGCCCGAACGACACCTCGTCCGTCTCCACCCCCATCAACGCGGCCAATCTCACCCGCGCCTCGTCCATTTCCTCGCCACCCGCCTTGGCTGCCGGGTAGGGCGCATAGGGCTGCACCTTCCGTTCGGTGTAAAACCTGTGCAACCGGTCCACCACCTGCCTGCAGGGATAAGACCCGCCCGCATTTTCAAAAAACGCCTGACCCTTGGTCAAAGGCGCCTCAAACGCCGGAAACTGCGCCCGCACGAAATCAAGATCAAGTTTGGTCATCATTCATCCCATTACGGCCTCCCGCGTGCCCCGCGCCGGCCTGTTCCAAATTCAAGCGTTCACATCCACAACAACGCGCCCCTGCACGTCACCGCGCAAAATCGCCGCCCCAAGTGCGGGCAGATCCGCCAATGACGCCGTCCGCACCATCGCATCCAACTTATCCATCGGCAAATCCCGCGCAATTCGGTCCCACACAGCAACCCGCCGCGCATAGGGCACCAACACCGAATTGATCCCCAGCAAATTTATTCCGCGCAGCAAAAACGGCACCACGCTGGCCGGCAAATCCGCCCCTCCGGCCAGCCCCACCGCCGCCACCGATGCATCCATCTTCATCTGCCCCAGAATCCGCGCCAGCATCGCGCCACCAACCGCGTCGATGCACCCGGCCCAAACCTCGGCCTCCAGCGGGCGCTTCACCACCTCTGCCAGCTCGGCGCGCGGCAAAATTCTCGCTGCCCCCAAACCCTGCAAATAGCCTTCCGCCTCTGGCCGCCCCGTCACCGCCGCCACCAAATAGCCAAGCCGCGCCAGAATTGCCACCGCCACGGACCCTACGCCACCCGCAGCGCCCGTCACCAGAACCTCGCCCTTGTCGGGGGTCAGCCCATGCTCCTCCAACGCCATCACCGCCAGCATGGATGTGAACCCCGCCGTGCCAACCGCCATCGCAGCCCGCGTCGAAATTCCCGCGGGCAACGGCACCAACCAATCCGCCTTGACCCGTGCCCGTGTGGCATAACCGCCCCAATGCGCCTCGCCCACGCGCCAGCCTGTCAGCACAACCCGGTCACCCGTCCGGTAGCGCGCATCGTCAGACGCCAGCACCCGGCCAGCAAAATCAATGCCCGGCACATGCGGATATGTGCGCACCAAGCCACCACCCGGCCCAATGCAAAGCCCGTCTTTATAATTCAACGTTGAATAGTCCACAGCAACCGTCACATCGCCCGCGGGCAACCTGTCGTCCGCCAAATCCTGCACCGAGGCATGGGTTACACCAGCGCTGTCCTTTTCGACCACCAAAGCTTTGAACATCACGGCCCTCTATTCCAACAAATCTGGCATCAAAAACAACGCAGAATCCTCAACCACTGCACCCGCAGCCCCCAACAGCGCGTGCACCACGCCCCGGTGATGCGTCTGCTGCACAAAGAAATGCGTGACGCATATTGCAATCGGGCGGGACACATGGCGCGCCGCGGATTTCGACATCCAGAACAACTCGCCTTCCAGCGCCGCCGCGTCCAGCATCGAGGCCCAGTCCAAAATCCGGGTATCGGTCTGCGCGCGTTCGGCCCGGTAAATCTGCCAGTCCTGAAACCGCAGACCGCTGCCGGCCAGATCACCATCCGGTGCAGCGCCAC
>JANONW010000330.1:0-2624 GCA_031421065.1 Prolixibacteraceae bacterium | reverse complement strand
CATGTTCAGCGACGGCGGCGCCGTGAACCTTTCCAACGCCGTCCCGTGGGGCATGGAGCGTCTGGGCGTGCTCTCGAACGAGGCGGCGGCCAAGCTGACGGGCGACGACGACAACGCATGGTCGGACTGGACCAACAAGATCGCCGAGGGGGCCGAGGCGGTTGCGGGGTTCCTCGCCCCGGTCATCGACTTCGCCCCGAACCTCGTCCGCGATATCTCCCTCAATCAGCGGACCTCTGTCTACCGGGCTCTCGTCACCGGGGAGTCGCTTGGCCCGCTGGAGCAGATCATGTCCGGCATCCTCTCACTGCACGGGGCGAACGACCGATCGCTCGGGTTTCAGGGTGGCATGGCCGGACGGATGGACCCGCAGGCACGCGCACTCTTCGCGGAGGCAATCGACCTACCCGAGTCGGTGAAGCAGGGGATTGCCCGCGATCCTGACGCCGACCCCGCGAAGTTCCTTGACGAGGGCGAGCAGGGACGCCAGTGGTCCTACACCCCCGGCGTCGAAGGGATGATCCTCAACGCGGGCTCCAACATGATGATCTACGCCACGGAGTTCCTCCTGACGGGCGGCATCGCCACGGGTATCCGTTTGGCGGTGAGGGGCGCCGCGGCTTTGCCGACAGCATCCCGCACGGTACGCGGCCTTGCGGGCGGGATCGAGGTTCTGCACGCCGGGGCCAAGGGGTTCAAGGTTGGGCGGGTCTCCGTTCCGGGTGCGATCGCGGTTCAGAGGGCGTTCCTCGCCTCGGGGATGGGCTACTTCGGACTCTCCACGATGGTCGACACCATCGCCCGGGTCCACGGCGACAAGGCGGCGGTGGAGTGGTACGACCGCATAAACCGCACAACCCTCATCAGCGACAACCCCTCGATCCAGCTCGTGACCTCGTTCACGGTCGATCCGATCCGATCCGCCGGGAAGCTGCCCGGGATCAAGTACACCGTCAAGGCCGGTGGGCGCGGCACGCTGAAACTCGCCGGGGGCATCCCGATCTACAAGATCCTCCCGCCCCCGATCGCCGCCAAGTTCGTCCGGCTCTACACCAGCGAGACCCTGACCCGCGACCTCATCGCGAAGATGTACGGCACGACCCGCGAGGGGGCCGATCAGTACGTCGGTCCGGGGCTCGCCTACGAAAACTGGCACGTGGCGACCAACCGCGTGGTCGAACTCGCCTGGGACCACGTTTCCACCACCCTCTCCGTCGAGGAGAGGACCCTCATGGGGGCCATCACCGATGGAGCGGAGCGGGCGCGGGCCGTTATCGCGAAGTACCCCGAGAAGATCATGGACACGATCAAGAACAACCCCGATGCCGTGGTCGCCCGCCTCCGCCGGGACTGGGAGGATCACCAGTTCACCGGCCCGTGGAACCCGAACGTCGCGGGGGCCGTGGAGCTTGACTACGGCATTGCCAAGGATCTGACGGACGCCGCCCGACAGCGGGGGGATCTCGTCGTCGGGCGCGTTGACTACCTCGGGCCCGAGGGACAGATGCGCGCGTTGCAGGAGGTCGATGACTTCTTCAGGCGCGGGGATGTGACCCTCCGGGACCTCAACATGCTGAACAAGAACTACCCCGCGATCAAGGGCATGTACCACGACCTCGTGGCCGGCAAGTCCGCTACCGAGGCCGTCAGTCGCGACGTGTTCGACACGGTCCTCCAGCGCGCCGCCGACGCCTACGCCGTGAAGTCGAAGACGGACCCGGTCAATCTCGCCACGGGCGTCTCTCCGATCCTCCGACCGAACAGCCGGACCAGGACCCGAGATCTGGCTGAGGCGCTCGGGACGAAGGAGGACACGATCCGCGCGATGGAGACGACCGTCCCGGACGCTGCCTCTCACGACCTCCTGGTCGCGTTTGCGAAGGCGAAGGGCATCCTCGGCGACACGGAACTCGCGGCGATGACCCCCGAAAACCTCGTGACGAAGGTGACCGACTGGGCCGATGTGCAAACAGCCCCGTGGAAGGAGCGCGGCATCCAGGTCGAACGCCTGGAGCAGACCTTCGCGGACGTTGAGCAGCAGATCCGCGATCTCACGTACCGTCCCGTCTCCGCCGCCGACAACCAACGCAAGACCACCACGGTCGAGACAAATGTTCGCCCGGAGGACCGCCAAGCCCTCAACGCACTCCAGGCGGAACGCGGCCATCTCAACCGCCTCCTCGCCGACGTGCGCGAGCCGATCGAGCCGTTCTCCCAGTCCGTGAAGTACGGCCGACGCGAGGCGATCGACGATGTCATGGTCGAGCGGGCCGGCCGGATGGTGGACGCCCAGCAGCGGATCGAGGCCATCAACGAGATCGACGCTCCGATCGGGACATGGAACACGATCAGCACGCAGTCGCCGCTCACGATGATCCGGCAGACCCGCGAGGGGACATGGGGCTGGGCCGGCAAGTCCCCGTCGATGTCCGACTCGCTCTTCGGGAAGCTGAGGACGTTCCTGTACCAGTACGGCGGCCCGAATGGCGCGGCGGTAGCTCGCTCGATGTCCGGGATGGGCGACGAGGCCCTCTGGCGGCTCGCCACGAAGCACCGCGAAGCCCCCTACTTCCGTAAGTCGCTCACGAGCTCGCAACGGCTCGTCGTGCAGCGGATCACCACGT
>JANONW010000329.1:0-1962 GCA_031421065.1 Prolixibacteraceae bacterium | reverse complement strand
GCTGAACGCGAACGCCGCTTGTAGCCAAGCTCTTCTTTCGACGGCGCCTGCAGTCACGGGTGCAGCGCGAAATGCACAACGGCAGGGCTGTGGCCATCACTCCCTTGCAGCGTGGGGTCGGCATAACGTCAAGTTGTGCCGCGGCCGCTTTCATAAAATGCAGGTGGGCGGCCGCGCCGTACCGAAAGGTACGATAAGGTGCGGCCGCCCACCGGCTTCGCTAGACCGGCATCGGTCACCAACCGTCGTTAGCCGCAATGCTGTTTACTTCAGCATCCGAACCGTGACGAACGCTGCTGTCCCCGGGGCGATAATGGCAGGAAAGGCCCCTTGGGTTGCTTAACTGAACCGTATTGCCGTTAGCCGGTGCGCGCCCGGACCCCGGCGCACGGGCACACCGTTGCTACGACATGCCGTCAATCAGCGCGACCAAAGTGAGAACTGCGGTAAACGGAACGAGAAACAACACCAATCCGGCCGTTCGCCAGTTGCGCACGATCGTCGTCTCTGCCTGTAAACCAGGGGCGCTGGACAGTACCACGAATCCCGCGCGCCCTTCGAGGCAGTCAGCCGCGCCTCGCGGTCGCAAATCACTCGCGACCGCGGCGAACTCGAGCGTATCACCTCGCACCTCGGCGACCGTACCTGAAATGCGCAGCACCTGGCAGTAGGTCGCCGCGGTGTCGGCCCGAGCCCGCACATGTGCGAAGAACGGCGTCGGCGAGACCAGCCGCACCGGGAGCGGCATAACGGGATGCTTGCGCGTGGTGGCGCAACCAGTGGAGAGCAGTAGCGTTGCAAGGATCGTGATCCGGCCAAGAGCGCGCAGCTTCGTCATGGTCCTCGGAGTAACACTCGGTTGCATCCGGCTAACGTCAAGTTGTGCCGCGGCCGCTTCCATAAAACGCAGGTGGGCGGCCGTGCGATACCGAAAGGTACAAAAGAGCACGGCCGCCCACCTGCCTCCCTGACGCGGCCGTCGGTCACCAACTGCCGTTAGCTGGCCCGGTCGAGAGAGAGGAGCAGCTTTAGTGCTGCCTGCGCTTGGTCGACTGCGTAGTCGGCTTCCGCTCGCTCGAGCGTTGGGTCGTTCGGTGAGCCGTGTCGAACGCCCGGAGATTCACTAGCAAATCCCCACAGCTCCTCTATTCCCTTGAGCAACGGCGCGGAGAGGTGACCGGACTTACGAAGCTGCTTCACGCAGTCGCCGAGCGTTGCACCTGAAGAGCCGGTGGCGATTTGAGCAAGGGCTTCAACGGCCGACACCGCCTCCTTAACCGCATTCGGAAGGTCGAGCGCCTGAGGATCGAGGAACGCATGCGCCTTCTTCCAGTGTCCAAGAACCGCGGCGTACCGCGGCGACTGCAACTGGATATCTACGCGCCCGACTAGCGGTACCGAATGCGCAACGTAGTGAAGGCAGAGGTTAGCGGAAACGGCAGCGGGGTGCTGAAGCGAGCCAATGAAAAACGTTGACTGCTGTCCGTCCTCGGAAGTGCTGGTTCCGTACGCGGCCACGGGCGGCGCTGAGTGCCAGATCGCCAGTAGCCACCGCCCGAAGGGATCGCCTTCTGCCAGAAGCACCGCGTCAACTAGGGATTCGTCGAGCGTCTCAATCATTCGGCCCGCGAGCGTAGCGAGCGAGGTGAACCTCGAACTCAGCAGGGATCCCGCACCACCCGCAATTGTCCACTGATTGCGAACGCCCTCGCCCCAGGTGCGATCGATCCGCGCGCCGAGATTCGCGAAGCCATGCTGATGTAGCTCATCGAACTCGTGCTCGAGGTCTCGCCAGGAGGTCATAGGGCAAAGTGGTCCAGCTAACGTCAAGTTGTGCTGTGGACGCTTCAATAATGCGGCCGCGCAGCGGCCGCCATCAATAGCGCGGCCATCTGCACCAAATTTCGTTTGGCAGAGGCACCGCTATGTGGCCCGACAGCGGCGCGCACCGAACGTGCCGCC
>JANONW010000328.1:0-11971 GCA_031421065.1 Prolixibacteraceae bacterium | reverse complement strand
TGATCTCACGATTTATTTCGTAAAAAAAGACATAGGTATCGCATTCAATAAGTAGTATATTTACTACCTTTTCGTTGACAAAATGATTTACTCCAATGAAGTCTTCAGAGCCGCTTAGAAAAATAAAGAAGAATACTTACGGGATTTTAAATATTTATCTCCGATTCTTAAATAAATTACATAATTGTAAATCATGGCAATATAGAAGCAAAACTGGCATTATAAATTTTAAATCCCCTAAACTGAAAAAGGTGCATCGCACCGGTTATATTTGTAGCTTTGATAATGTAATACACACAGAAGGTGCATCGCACCGTAATATTTTTTCATAATGGCAAACACATACACACAGTGTTATTTTCAGCTCATTTTTGCTGTAAAAAACAGAGATGCCCTGATAAAAAAATCATGGAAAAATGAATTAGAAATGTATATAACCGGCATTGTTCAAAATCACAAACACAAACTTTTGGCTATAAATGCCATGCCCGACCATATCCACATTTTTATAGGCTATCATATCAGTCAACTAATTCCCGATTTAGTTGAAGAAATAAAAACTTCAAGTAATGCATGGATCAAGAAAGGAAACTTATCAAAATTCAAATTTGAATGGCAAAAAGGGTATGGGGCATTCACGTACTCTCATTCTCAGATTGATGCAGTTGTAAAATACATCATGAACCAGGAGACCCATCATCAGAAAAAATCATTCAGGGAAGAATATTTGGAAATACTCCGTAAGAATGAAATTGAATTCAAGGATGAATATGTATTCGAATTTTTCGATGATGTGAGGTGGGAATAAATATTTCGGTGCGCTGCACCTTTCCCGCTTTCATTCGGCTTTTTGCTACAAATATTTTGCGGCCCTGCCGCTACCTGTCAGAAATGAAGGGTATGGCAGAAACAAGTAAGTGGATTTTAAATATTTATTTCCGATTCTTAAATAAATTACATAGTTGTAAATCATACCAATATGTAAGCAAAACTGGAATTATTAATTTTAAACCCCCTTATGCTATGGAAACAATTAAAATAATAATTGAAAAAACAAAGGACATGTACACTGCTCATTCAGATAATGTCAATGGCATTTTCGCTGGAGGAGACACCGTCGAAGAGGTTAAACAGTCGGTTTTAGATGCTATTCGACTTTTAAAAACATATAATACTGAAGAAAATATTCCTGACATTTTAAAATCAGATTATCAGATTATCTATCAATTTGATGCGGCCTCCTTGTTAAGCTATTACAAAGGCGTCTTTTCAAATTCTGCATTAGAGCGATTGACCGGTATAAATCAAAAGCTTTTGTATCATTATGCTACCGGGCTGAAAATACCTCGTGAACCACAAAGAAAAAAAATTGAAACTGCTTTGCATAAATTAGGCACCGAACTTTTATCAGTAGAATTATAATTTTTTTTACTTTTTTTCATTTTTAGATAGGGTATTTGTAGGTTTATGTGTTTAGTCATTAAATCAAGCTACACATGACCGAAGATACCTTCCATAAAATACTGAACAACACAGCCAGCGAGGCTGAAAAAAGTGAATTCTTTGCTTCACTTGAAAACAATCCGGAAAAGCAATCGGAGTTTTACCACTATAAAAACCTTTATGTGCTGAGCAACCTGAACCCGGAAAAATATCGTGGTCAGCAAAATAAAAGCTTCATACAATTCTGGGAACGCATACAAACTCAAAAACCTCAACGACTGATCATTCAATGGATGCGGTATGCCGCTATTTTTATCGTTGCACTAACCTTGGGTTTTATGGCCGATTTCCTCCTGAACCGCGAACCCGCTGCTCAATTAAGTCAGCATATCGAATACAGTTCTGAAAAAGGAAGCGTTTCCAAAATTCACCTGGAAGACGGATCGACTATCTGGCTAAGTTCGGGCACAAGCTTGAAGTTAGATAAAAACGATGTGGGAGAAATTGTTGCCCGGCTTGATGGAGAAGCTTATTTCGACCTTGTTCCTGACCCCAAAAGAAAATTCACCGTCGATCTCGGGCAGTTTAAAGTCATGGATATTGGCACCATTTTTAACATCCGTGCTTACAAATCGGAACATACCATTTCGGCCACATTGGTTGAGGGCCGGATTGATTTGATTCGTAATTCAGGGGAATCATTTCTGACAGTAAAACCGGGCGAACTGGTTAATTACGACAAAACGGATAGAAAAATTGTCGTTAATCAGCAAGACCCATCCATTGTTACGGCCTGGACCGAGGGTAAATTTGTATTTATCGACAAAACCCTGTCCGAAATTTGTAAAGAGTTGGAAAACTGGTACAACATTGAGATACAGATTACTGACCAGAAACTGGCCAACACCCGTTATACCAGCGTGGTAAAACGCAGCACCACCGTGCAAATGGTGTTAAAAATACTGGCCGTAACCGACCAGATAAAATATGAAATAACCGATAAAAAGGAGGGAAAAGACATTATCAAAATAAGGAAATAAAAAATGCACCCGTGGAGGGGTGCATCCGAATTTCAATAAAATGAAACTGAGTGGAGTCAGTTTCCAGTATTAACTAAATTCAAAACAAACGTATGAAAAAAAGTTGTGAATTGTCGTGCTTAGCGCGACGAAGGTGGAAAAAAATTACACGCGTTATGAAACTAACACTAACACTGATTTTGTTTGCTGTATTTGCAGCAACTGCTGGCTCAACCTACAGCCAGACTGCACGTCTTAACCTGAAAATGCAGGATGCCTCCCTTGTGGATGTTTTTCGTGAGATTGAACGTACCAGCGAATTTGGGTTTTTCTTTAAAAGCGAAGAAATCGACCTTAACAAACGGGTATCGATTGACTTGAAAAACGTTTCCATCGAAGAAATCCTTAAAAAAATCCTGATGGACAATTACGATTATCGTATTCTGGATAAAAACATTGTCGTCACCCGTGGAAACTTCAGTACCACAGAAGTACAACAAGGCAAATCCGTTTCCGGAAAGGTGACGGAAACCTCCGGCTCGCCGCTTCCGGGAGTATCGGTGGTTGTAAAAGGAACAACTATTGGGACGATTTCTGATACAAACGGGAGTTACTCCCTTTCAAATGTTCCTGAAAATGCTGTTTTGCAGTTTTCGTTTGTGGGGATGAAAGGGCAGGAAGTTGTTGTCGGCAGCCAGACAAATATTAATGCTGTGATGGAGGAAGAGACAATTGGGATAGAAGAGGTAGTTGCGATTGGGTATGCAGTACAAAAGAAATCTGATTTGACTGGTGCAGTTGGTATGGTTTCCGAAAAAAGTATGAAAGGTAATGCAGTGAATTCTGTAGGGGCAGCACTTCAAGGTAAAGTAGCTGGTTTACAAATTCGACAAACCAATGGCTCCCCTGGAGCTGGCGTTGAAATACGTATTCGAGGTTGGGGTACTTTTGGCGCAAATACATTTCCATTGGTGGTTGTTGATGGAATAATTACCACTGCAGGATTAAGTGATATTGATCCCAGCAACATAGAAAATATCTCTATTTTGAAGGATGCTTCATCGGCTGCTATATATGGATCACGAGGTGCTAATGGGGTTGTACTTGTAACTACGAAGAGGGGCAAGGCAGGTAAAGAAATCATTAATTTTGATACCTATTATAGCGTGGATAATGTAATCCGAAAAATTCCAACAGTTAATGCGATCATTTATGGTGAAATGGTGAATGACTTTTACACGAATGCGGGGAAAGATGCACCTTATGCAGATACTAAATCGCTTGGTCAAGGAACAAACTGGCAAGACGAAATTTTCAGGACTGGAGGTAAACAAAATTATGCATTATCAATAAGTGGAGGTAGCGAAAAAGCACAACATGCCTTGACTATGAGTTGGAATAAAGCTGAAGGCATTGTGGTCAATTCAAAATATAACAGAGTTAACTTTCGTATTAATAACGACATAAGTCCACTAAAAGGATTAAAGATTGGAAATAGTATTGGAATAAGCAATGGAATAGCCAAGCATGGTAACCCTCAGGAAGCAATTGACAGAGCATTGATTTATGCTCCTAATGTCAAGCCATACAATGAAGATGGAAGTTATGGAATTGCCAACATGGCGGGACAGCCTACAACCATGTCACAACCTTTGGTTGCTGCGTATGAGCGTTATAATAGCGAAACCAGACTACGTGCATTGGCAAGTATATATGCAGAATATGAGATAATTAAAGGTCTGAAGTTTAGAAATAACTTGGGAATCGAATACAATAATTTCGATGGCACGCATTTTGTTCCTGCATATAATTATGGATTAGGTAATTCTGTTGGAACAGCATTCATGAATCGAAATACTAATAATACCATGAACTGGATGGTAGACAATATTTTAACTTATACTAAGAATTTCAATCAAACCCATAATATCGACATTTTGGTAGGTTATACATTTCAGGATGAAAGATGGGAATATTTGAATGCCTACAGAGATGGTTTCAGCAGAAATGACGATTATCTGCGAGTTTTAGATGCTGGTGCAAAAAATGACCGAGCCCGTGGTAATTATACAGAATGGGCGATACAATCATACTTAGGAAGGGTTAATTATTCTTATAAAGATAAATATCTTTTTAATTCCAATGTACGGTTTGACCAGTCATCAAGGTTTTAGAATAGTAATCGGACCGGCATATTCCCTTCTTTCTCTGCGGGATGGGTTCTTACAAAAGAAAAATTTCTTAGTGAGAAGTTAGGATTTATAAGTTATTTGAAATTAAGAGCAGGTTATGGAATTTTAGGAAACCAAGCTATTGGTAATTACCCATATCAATCCATTATTAATTCGAATTTAGAGTATAATTTAGGAACATCGCAAACGGTAGTACCAGGAGCCGCACCTACAGGTCTAGCGAACACAAGTATCAGTTGGGAAAAAACAAGTACCACTGGTGCTGGATTAGAGGTTAACTTTTTTCTGGATAAGCTCAAGTTTATAGTTGACTATTATGATCGGCGAACATCAGATATTTTGGTTATAGTTCCGCTCCCTTTCTTGTCCGGTTTAAGCGGCAACCCTCATCAAAATGTTGGCGGTGTTAGAAATAATGGATTTGAGTTTACTGTAGATTATGCAAATACCAGTAAAAACAAACATTTGAGTTATAATGTTGGTTTTAACATTACTAACAATAAGAATGAAGTAACCAAGCTAACTAAAGGACTGGATATCATACTAGCTGGTGGCGGTCAAGGAGGCACCGAAACTCGGACATCTCTCGGACAGGGTATTAATTCATTTTATGGGCATGTGCAAAATGGCATTTTTCAAACGCGAGAAGAAATATTGAATTCTCCCACCCAACCGAATGCGCAACCTGGGGATATGAAATTTGTTGATCTTAATAATGATGGAGTCATCGATTCTAAAGATAGAACCTACTTAGGTAATTTCATGGCTAAACAAATTGTGGGGTTCAATGGAAGTGTCAAGTATAAAAATTTTGATATTGTTGTCTCGGCTAATGGTGATCTTGGAAGATATCAGCATATATTTTCTGTAGGATTTGCAGCTGCACGGGCAGCAGAATCCACCAATGCAATGTGGGCTGACCGATGGACTGGTCCAGGAACAAGTAACTTTGTTCCAAGAATTGTTGGTGGGGATCCTAACAACAATGCAAGATCCTCCACTTTCTGGGTTAGAAAACAAGACTTTCTTAGAATCCAGAACCTCCAGGTTGGATATGATTTTTCTGGAAAATTGTTAAGCAAATCAGGGCTTAGTCGGTTGCGCATATATTTAGCTGCCCAAAATCTCGCAACGTTCACAAATTGGCCTGGATTTGATCCTGAACTTAATGCGACAACTTATCCTCTTTCCCGTTCATTCTATTTTGGTATTAATTTAGGCATTTAATTTATAAAAATGATTTTTATGAAAAAGATAAAGTATTTTGTTTTTGTGCTTGCATTTTTGGCATTTTCCTGTGACAAGGAATTAGATCTTAATCCAATTGGATCGATTTCACAAGCTAATTTTTATAAAACTTCTAATGATGCAAATGCGGCTGTAATGGCATGTTATAATTCCCTTATTGCTTTTCATACCCGTTGGGGAGTTGTATCAGGGATGGACATGTGGGGGGACATACAATCTTCTGATGCCGAACCACATCCTGACGGTGTTGCCTGGAATCAAATTTATCGATATACTTTACAACCCGAAAATGGTGAAGTACAGGGTCAGTGGTTTTTAATTTACCAAGGTCTCTTCCGTGCAAATCAAGCGTTGGAAAAAATCCCTGGAATTACTATGGATGAGCCTTTAAAATCCCGTTTATTAAAAGAAACACATTTTATTCGTGCATGGTGGATGCTTAGGCTTGCTAAAATGTATGGAAGTGCTCCATTGGTGACAAAAACGTTAACTGTAGATGAGTTGTATATTCCAAATTCTACCAGACAAGAACTTTTTGGCCAAGTTGAAAAAGACTTGTTAATTGCAGAATCTCTTCCCGATAGTTATGACAATGCAAACGTAGGACGAGCTACCTCAGCAGCAGCAAAGACGGTGCTGGCAGAACTGTATTTGTGGGAGAAAAAATGGGCTAAAGCTCAGCCAAAACTGGAAGCTATTATTAATTCAGGAAGGTACCAACTACTTGATTCATATTCTTCACTGTTTGATGGCACAACTGAAAATTCTAAAGAAATTATTTTTGAGGTTCAAATGAAGGCTAATACTGGCAAAGGTTTAGGAAATTTTTCAACAACCTATAGTGCCCCTAATGGGGAAGGCTACGTTCCTGGTGGAGGATGGGGATGGATTAGACCTACACAAGATCTTGTCAATGAATATGAAACAACACCAAAGGAAGATCCTCGTTTAACCTATTCCATCTTTAGAAAAGGAGATAACGTAGAAGGACAAATTTTTAAGGATGTAGTAAACGGAACTGGTTTTGCAGTAAAAAAATGGTTGATTTCCGGGAAGAAAGGAGTTGAAATAGAGCCTAATTTCCCATGGCAAAGCTCTGCCAATTTTGCGTTTTATCGTTATGCTGAAGTTCTATTAATGTATGCCGAAGTACTCAATGAGCTGGGAAATCCCTCAGCAGCAGTGCCTTATATAAATAATGTAAGAGCGAGACCTTCGGTAGCAATGCCTGCTCTTTCAACAAGTTTAACCAAGGAACAAGTATTTGAAGCAATACGTCATGAAAGAAGAGTTGAATTTAGTTTTGAAGGAAAAATTAGCTTTGATCTTCGGAGATGGGGAATAGCTGGTACGTTTTTAAGATCCCCACAAAGATGGCAAAACAACATAAGTATTAATCCACAATATGGGGGTTCTTTTTTTAAATTCGTAGATGGTAAGAACGAAGTTTTCCCTATACCGCAATCAGAAATTGATAAATCTAACCAAACACTTAAACAGAATCCTGGTTGGAGTAAGTAATGGATAATAAAATGTGTGACCTTTGTGAATGAAGTGACTTTGTTTATTTATTCACTTCTCACAAAGGCACACATATTAATTGTCAATATAATTGATTTTGTTATTGCAATTTCTTAGAGACTGTTTAAATTTAAAATATATTAGTATAATACATTGGCTATCAGTTGTTTAATCGAATTTGTTTTGCTATCTTAATGGTTTCCAAACTGTTAAGAACATATGAAACACTATTCAACCAACCTTACCGATAGCCAATGGGTGCTATTAAGTGGCATTTTAAGCGACAACCGTAAAAGAAAACATTCTTTGCGAGACATTTTCAATGCCATCTTTTAATTAATGCTTAATAGAATCAAAAAATAAAATTTAAACAGTCTCTTAATAATCAAGTTAAACCTAATCAGAGATGAATAAATTAAAAATTTTAACTTTAAGTTTTCTAATTGCTGTTTTTTTGAATTCCTGTAATTCAAACACATCTGTTAATAATAAAACTTCTGATCACCTTTATAACGGTGATTATTCGGGTACGAACCTCAATAAAATTGCATTTCCAATCGGCGGGATTGGAGCAGGGATGTTTTGTCTTGAAGGTACGGGAGCTATTTCACACATGTCTGTCAGGAATAGTCCTGAGGTTTTTAACGAACCTTGCATGTTTGCAGCTATATCATTAAAAGGAGTCAAAAACGGGGCAAAAGTACTGGAAGGTCAGGTCCCCGACTGGAAAAAATTTGGGGGACCAAGCACAGGAAATGGCTCTAACGGCACAAGCTGGGGTCTGCCACGTTTTGAAAATGCAAAATTCCTTGCAAGATTTCCTTTCGCTCATATAGACCTGGAAGATAATGAACTGCCTTTAAAGGTTCAGATCAAAGGCTGGAGTCCCTTTATTCCAAATGATGCTGATAATTCAAGTCTTCCTGCCGGAGGTATTGAATATACATTTGAGAATACAGGAAATTCTGATCTTGAAGCAGTTTTTTCATATAATTCAAAGAATTTTATGAGACAGGCTGCCCGCCCTGTTGCTGGCGAACGTCCGGCAATTAGCAAGGCTACAATCAAACCAATTGAGAACGGATTCATACTTTCAGAAGAAAGCTCCGAAGAAACACCATATAATAAAGGTGATTTTGCAATTTTTACTGATCAACCTAATACAGTTGTCGATCATTGCTGGTTCAGGGGCGGATGGTTTGATGGTGTAACAATGGTATGGAATACCATCGCAAATGGAGAAACTAAAAGTTCAGCTCCTGTTGAGGCAGGAGCACCGGGAGCTTCACTTTTTGTTCCTTTTACCTTAAAACCAAGTGAAAAAAAGGTGATCCGTTTAATGATGGCTTGGTATGTTCCCAACACTACTTTGCGATCAGGTAGAGATCCAGAAGGAACTCCGGAAGTTATTCCAGGTAGTGAAACCAATTATAAACCATGGTATACGAGTAAGTTTAAAGATATCCAGGGAGTTTCTAGCTTCTGGAAAACAACCTATAATGATCTTCAGACGAAATCTCAACAATTCACTGATGCATTTTATGCCAGTACATTACCCGCTGAAGTTACTGAAGCTGTTGCAGCGAATCTTACTATTATCAAATCCCCGACTGTTCTAAGACAGGCTGATGGCCGGCTTTGGTCATGGGAAGGCTGCAGTGACAACTCAGGATGTTGTGCAGGTAGTTGCACCCATGTATGGAATTACGCACAGGCTATTCCTCATTTGTTCCCGCAACTTGAAAGAACTCTGAGAGAAACCGAATTCCTTGTAAGCCAAAGTCCTGAAGGCCATCAGGCTTTCCGTGCTGCATTGCCAATAAGGCCTTTGACCCATGATTTTCATGCAGCCGCAGACGGACAGTTGGGAGGAATTATTAAAATGTATCGCGACTGGCGCATAAGCGGTGACACTGAATGGATGAAAAATATGTATCCGGCTGTTGTAAGAAGTATGGATTTTTGCATTGGAATATGGGATCCAAGAGGTGTAGGTATGCTTGAAGAGCCTCATCATAATACCTATGATATCGAATTCTGGGGACCGAATGGAATGTGTACCAGTTTCTACCTTGGAGCATTACAAGCCATTCAGGAAATGGGCAAAGCTGCCGGGAAAGATGTTTCAAAATATGAAACTCTTTATAATAAAGGAAAAGCCGCAATGGAATCTACTCTGTGGGATGGAGAATATTTTATTCAGAAGATACAGTGGGAAGATCTTAGTGCTCCTAATCCAATTGAAGCTACAGCAGGTACCCTTAGGACAGATTATTCTCCGGAAGCAGTGGAATTGTTGAAAAAAGAAGGCCCGAAATACCAGTATGGCACAGGATGTCTTTCCGATGGTGTTCTGGGAAGCTGGCTGGCTGAGGTTAGCGGCTTAAATGAAGTCGTTGATAATGAAAAACTTAAAAGTCATTTGACTTCTATACATAAATATAATTTAGTAAAAGACCTGAAAAATCATTCTAATCCCCAGCGTCCGACTTATGCATGGGGGCATGAGGGTGGCCTTTTATTATGTTCCTGGCCAAAAGGAGGCGCTCTTTCCCTTCCGTTTGTTTACAGTAACGAAATATGGACCGGTATAGAATATTCGGTAGCTTCTCACCTGATGCTTCAGGGAGAGGTTGAAAAAGGCCTTGATATCGTTCGTGCCTGCCGTGATCGTTATGATGGAACAATTAGAAATCCGTTCAATGAATATGAATGCGGGCACTGGTATGCACGTGCCATGTCAAGCTATGCAATGTTACAGGGTCTTACCGGGGTCCATTACGATGCGGTTGAGCAGGTTTTGTATATAGATTCACGTATTGGAGATTTTACAAGCTTCCTTTCGACTGAGTCCGGTTTCGGAAATGTTGGATTAAAAGCTGGCAAACCTTTTTATAATGATGTTGTCGGCAAACTGAATATCAAAAAAGTCATTGTTTCAGGCAATGAAGTAGCTATGTAATTTTCTTATTACCACCTTCTTATATAGAATTTATTTAAATATTGCGAACAGAATGAAATATGTCTTTAAAGAATTAAAGCGTCACTTTTGGAGAACGTTTTTAAGTATCAGCGGTTATATAATTGCTACAGCGTTTATAATTCTTATAATTGCAGTTACCCGGAATAACGAAAAAGATACTGCTAATATTTTAAAGGGAACGGGAACGCATTTTATAATATATGTTCCATCTGGCGTCCCTTATAACAATGTCCCATTTGACGCTACATGTTGTGTAGACCCTGAATTTTGTACATCAGCCTCCGGTGAAAAAGTCTCCGGGAATGATTTTAAACATGGAAGTCTATACTCTGATGGCGTATACACCAAGTTGTTAAGCAGAAATTTTCTTAACCAGATCAAACAGGTCAAGGGTGTAAGAGATGCTTCACCATATCTTCTCTATAGAAAATATGAGGAAAAGTATAAATCAGAAATATCAATAGGGGGTATGGAACCAAACAGCATTGCCGCCCAAAATAATGTGTGTGCGCCCAATGATATTATTGAAGGAAAGTTACTCCCTTCTGATACCAGCGAAATTGTTGCAGAAGAAGCTTTCGCACGGGCCTTTGATCTTCATCTTGGTGATACAATAAATTTTTGCGGTAAAAAATTAAATCTGGTTGGTATAATTAATTCAGGGGTAAAGCCTGGCAAAGCGGATCTGTATTCAACCTTTGAGAACCTAAAGGATATTCTTAAAGATCAGTTGAAATTAAATATGTCGGGATTTGATCTGAACGTTATTTTAGTTGAAGTAGAGGATTCGCGTAATCAGGCTGAAGTTATGGAAGCGATTAAAATACAAAATCAATATGCTTCTTTATCAAGTTATAACTGTTATAAGCCGGCTGCAAATGTTATGTCAATTATAGGGAAAGCATCTGCTATTCTATATGGAATCATCTTTCTCTTCCTTATAATTTTTGCTGCTAAAACTCAAACTACAGCCCTGATGGAACGTCTGAGAGAGATCGGAATTCTTAAATCGATGGGATGGTCTAATTGCCGACTTGGCAGCCAGGTCGTTGCAGGTTCAATGATGCATGCATTAATCGGGAGTATTGTTGGATCAATCCTGTCTTTGATTATTCTGTATGTTCTGAATCATTTCCAGATTCAATCAATAGAGACATCGGCCATAACTATTCGTTGGACACAGATCTTATTTGTTTGGGTATTATCATTAACCGGCGCTTTACTGGCAAGCCTATTCCCGATTTATAAAATTTTCAGACTCAGTGCCGGAGATATTATGAGAAACTATTTGTAAAAAATTAAACTATTGATTATGAGTTCCCCATTTATAGAATGTATTTCACTCAGCAAATATTTTACCGGAAGAAATCAGATTACTAAAGCAGTTGATGACGTTAATCTGAGTATAAACAGGAATGAATTTATTTTGGTTAAAGGACGTTCAGGTGCAGGTAAATCAACCCTGATAAGTCTAATGTGCGGATTAGATAAGCCAACTCATGGCAAGGTAACGATTGAAAATGAAAACATTGATGACCTTTCAAATAAGGAAATAAGTAAATTGT
>JANONW010000327.1:0-3565 GCA_031421065.1 Prolixibacteraceae bacterium | reverse complement strand
GCTTACATTTTACACGAAGCAGCATTGGGTTCAGTCCCGCGCTCAATCAACGATCCGATTACCACCAACGATGTAAATATTGGGGGATTCCTGAATATGTTGGTAGCTGCACGTGATGCCAAAGTAAAACGGTTTGTTTATGCAGCAAGCTCATCCACTTATGGAGACTCCGAAGCACTTCCTAAAGTAGAAGAGGTGATAGGTCGTCCTCTCTCTCCTTATGCCATTACTAAGGAATACTTTAAAAATAACTTATAACAGTTTTGGTTTAAATGAATAATTCCAATTTGGAAGGAATTCATTAAACTCAATAGGTCTTAATTTCAAAAATTCTACAGATGCTTTTTTCCCTGTAACATATATTTTTTCATTTATGTGAACATCAACAGAAAATCCGGTTTTCGTTGTCGCTTTTTCAGCAAGTTCTTTGACAATTTCATAGCTATTAAACACTATGCCTTGCCAAGCTCTTGTAATATGGCAAAATGCTTTATGTTCTATTGGATTCCACTTTGAACAATATGCTGGATAGTGTGCTATGACAATCTCTGTTTTTAATCTTTCTGATAATTTTTGTAACTGTTCTTTTACTACATGATGCCTACTGCTGTTGCTTCCTCCGCCGTCACAAAGTATTAGCATTTTATCAGCTTTCGGATATAATTGCTTTATTGAATTATTCCAATGGTGTTCAATATTGTCACACACAAACTCAGCAGTGTCTTTATTTTTTCCTATTGTCAAATAGCATTTATTATTATTCATATCGTATATCCCATGTGGCACTATTACTCCATCTGCAAATGTGTTGAAATCATGGTCGTTAACTTTTATCGGCTCAATTGTGTATAATTTCCCATCTCGATAAAAATTGCCTAACATTTCTTTTTTCTTGGTATCAATGCTCAGAACAGGTAATTTTTCTGATATGAATTTTTCTTTTAATTCTGCAATATATTCAAACTGCTCATTCCTATTTTTGGTTTCTTTTAATGAATTTGTTTTTGCCATTTTACGTTTTACAAATCCACACATTTTTAAAAGTTGTTTTACCACATATACACCTGCATCTACCGCATTTCTCTTTAGTAAGGCGCTAATATGACTGCATTTCAAATTTGTCCATTTGACATCCGAGTCCATTGGGTTACCAGCGGTATAGTGTCTTACGACAAACAAAAAAAGTGAAACAATATTTAGAGTCGTTTCGACTTTTTTTTTCTGCCACCACCTGCTTCTCTCACTCGTTCGGCAGGTACAAGGTTTTCAGTTAATAATTCTTTTTGTCCTTTACGAATCGTATGCTTGTTTACTTGAAACTTTTTGGATATTTCACATACTCCATAATACCCTATTCTCATTGCTTCTAAGCCAACAAATAATCGTTTATCTTTTTCGGATAAATTGCCATAAAAAAACAATGTGACTCTTTCAATATCGAAATTAAAATCTGTTTTTTTCATGCCACAAATGTAGCATTATTTTATCAAACTGTTATAAGTTATTTATTTTTTATTCCTAAACAATAAAGTGATGCATGAAATTATTCCAGAGGGTGAAAGTCCCTTACGGGCGGGGGTAACGCCTCGAACCGTTAGCAAGTGGCAAGACTTCGGCGTGAGCTCAGTCGAACGCTGGTTCTCCGTGAGGGGTGCAGTGAAGGAAGCCAACCGGCAAACCCCGGTACTGACGAACAGGAACGGCATACGAGGCTGTAAAGCATGGATAAGCAAGCACATCATTGCAACGTCCGAAAATTGACTGGTGCTTTATTGTAGATGCCGCAGGGATTGGGGGAAGGAACATGCTATTACCTGGGGAGGTCTCATCGGTTGTTATTCAACTGGTGAGAAGTCAGCAGAGGCCATATTAGGTTCAGGAAACGAGCTGTCATTAAACGGCGGAGGTCTCACAAACGAACTGAAGGGCTGAACGTTAAGTTGTCCCAAATGTTGCAGGGAATCTTCCATTTATGGATATAGCCTTGCATTAAGCGGGACAGGGAAACAAGAAATTGAAACTAAAATGATTGAGCAGATTTTAACCAGAAGGAACCTGTTACAGGCAATGCGGAAAGTTCAGAAGAACTACGGTTCGGCAGGAGTTGACCACATGCCGGTATGCAAACTGTCGGAACTTTTGTCGATAGACAAAGAAGAACTGACAGCGAAAGTTCGTTCGGGGAAGTATTTGCCACAAGCCATTTTAGGGGTAGAGATTTCAAAAGGAGAAGGGAAAACAAGGTTACTTGGTATCCCCACCGTAACCGACCGTTTGCTTCAACAAGCAGTATTACAGGTTATCAATGCACGGTTTGAGTATGGATTTTCGGACTCCAGTTTTGGATTCCGTCCAAACCGGAACGTGCAACAGGCAGTTTTGAAAGCACAGGGATACATCAACGATGGGTTTCAGTATATCGTTGATATCGACTTAAAAACCTTTTTCGATGAAGTTGACCATTGCTATTTGTTACAACTGCTTTACCGTAAAATCAAATGCCCGGAAACCTTACGTTTAATCCGCAAATGGCTCCGTTCTCCGATTCTAATAAACGGGAAATTAGTCAAACGCAGAAAAGGCGTACCACAGGGTAGTCCGCTAAGTCCCTTGCTGTCCAACATCATGCTAAATGAACTGGACAGGGAATTGGAAAGGCAGGGCATGCGATTTGTTCGCTATGCTGATGATTTTAGCATTTATGTTAAAACCAAAGCAACCGCCCGAAAAGTCGGCAACAACATTTTCAAGTTTCTTAAAAACAAGTTGAAGCTAACTATCAATCGGGAGAAAAGCGGCATCCGCCGACCTGTTCATTTTACCTGTTTGGGGTTTGGTTTTGTACCTACCTATGTAAAAGGCGAACGTGGCAAGTATCAACTGGTAGTATCCGAAAAAAGTTGGAAAAAGCTAAAGCAAAAGCTCAAAATCCTCACCCGAAAAACCACACCAATGAGTTTTGACGAACGAATTGGAAAACTCAACGAAGTTCAGCGGGGTTGGGTGAATGCTTTCCGTATGGCGAGTATTCAAAACAAACTCAATGGACTGGATGGATGGCTGCGGAACCGGCTCCGATATTGCATTTGGCATCACTGGAAAAAGCCTGAACGGAAAAGGAAAAACCTGATTCGGTTAGGAGTTGAACAGGGGCAAGCCTATGCATGGAGCCGTTCAAGGATGGGAGGTTGGGCAATTGCCCAAAGCCCAATTCTTGGAACTACTATTACAGTTGATAGGTTGAAAAAGCGTGGTTATGTTTCTTTGTTGGAACTCTACAATCAAATCAAGCCAAGTAAGGCTTTGTTCCCCATGATTTAACGAACCGCCGTATACGAGACCCGTACGTACGGTGGTGTGAGAGCCTCTCCCTGTCAGCGTTTGCTGGCGGGGCGGGCTACTCGATTAGGTAATGTTTTATTTATATTCATACTCCCATTTACTTTCATGAGGATTGTATTTTAATTCTGCGTCTTTACAAGCATACTCCCATTTACTTTCATGAGGATTGTATTTTAATTCTGCGTCTTTTGAAGCATACTCCCATTTACTTTCGTGGGGATTA
>JANONW010000326.1:0-1794 GCA_031421065.1 Prolixibacteraceae bacterium | reverse complement strand
CGAGCGGGATCTCAGCCATCACCGCCAGGCCGATGGCCTCTTGCTTGAGCGAGAAGCCGGGGCCGGAGGTGATGGTCACCGCGCACTTGCCGGCGTAGCTGGCGCCGATGGCGAAGGCGCAGGCCGCGATCTCGTCCTCGGCCTGGTGCACCAGGCCGCCGACCTTCTCGAAGGCCTCGCTCAGGTAGTGCGAGGCCGACGTCGCCGGCGTGATCGGGTACATGGCGCAGATGTCCATGCCCGAGGCCATCACGCCCAGCGCGATGGCGGTGTTGCCGTTGACGACGATCTGCGCTTCGGTGGACCGGGTCGCCGGGATGCGGTACTTGAAGGGCAGGTGCGCCTCGCCCCAGGCCGCGCCGGCCTCGTACAGCGCGACGTTGCTCTTGATGACCGCATCGGCCTTCTTGCCGAAGATGCGCGCGATCTGCTCGCGCGCCAGTTGCGCGTCCAGCCCGTAGAGGTTGCACAGCAGCCCCAGCACGAACATGTTCTTGCCCTTGCGCGGGTCACTCACCAGCTCCTTGCAGCGCTCCTCCAGCGGCACCTCGTGGACGTCAAAGCCATCGTGGCGCAGCGCCTCGACGGTCTTGCGGTACGAGGCCACCACCGCCGGGTCGCGGTGGCGCTCCCACATGCTCTCGAGCAGGATGGTGGCGCCGGGCTTGAGCTCGCGCGCCTGCACGCGGCCGATCAGCACCTGCTCATTGAAGGCCACCACCAAGTCGGTCTCGTCGCCACCGTTGGTGACGCGCTGGCTGCCCATGCGGATGCGGATGCCACTGGCGCCGGCCACGCTGCGCGCCGGCGGCTGGATCTCGGCGGGGATGATCTCGGTGGTCCAGATGCCGTTGCCCATGCGCGCGGCAATCGCCGCCAGGCTCTGGCCGCAGCGCTGCGCGCCTTCGCCCGAGTCGGAGATGACTTCGACGATGTGTTCGGAGATGACCGTGGCCGCGCGCGGGGCGGCGGCAGGGCGTTCGAGGACGGCGGTGTCGTTCATGGCGCGTGCGGCTCCGATGCGTCAGGCCAGGTGAAGATGGGCATAGCCGCGCTCGCGGCGGTCGATGCCGAAGAGGCGCGCCGCAGGATCGCCACCGCTGGGCGTGTAGACCCACGCGGTGTCGCGCAGGCCGAGAAAGGCCTTCATGCCGCGCGCTGCCTTGCGCCCGGCGCCCATGGCCTGGATCACGGTGGCCGCGCCGGTGACGATGTCGCCGCCGGCAAAGACGCCGGCAATCGAGGTCTGCAGGCTCTCGTCGCACTCGATGTAGCCGCGCGGGTTGAGCTTGAGGCCCGAGGTCTGGCCCAGGATGGGGTTGGCGTTGGTGCCGATGGCGAACACCACCATGTCGGTCTCGAGCTCGAACTCGCTGCCCGGGATCGGCGCCGGCTTGCGCCGGCCCGAGGCGTCGGGCTCACCGAGTTCCATGCGCTCGCAGCGCATCGCGCGCACGCCCTTCTTCTCATCGCCCAGCAGCTCAAGCGGGCTGGTGAGCCACAGGAACTCGATGCCTTCCTGCTGCGCGTGGTGGACTTCTTCGGCACGCGCCGGCGCCTCGGCGGCGCTGCGGCGGTAGACGCAGGTGACCTTCTCGGCACCGACGCGCAGCGACACACGCATGGCGTCCATGGCGGTGTTGCCCGCGCCGATCACGGTGACGCGGCGGCCGGGTTGCAGCGGGGTGTCGAAGGCCGGGAAATCGCGCCCGCGCATCAGGTTGCAGCGCGTCAGCCATTCGTTGGCCGAAAGCACGCCACCGAGCGACTCGCCGGGGATGCCCATGAAGCTGG
>JANONW010000325.1:0-2599 GCA_031421065.1 Prolixibacteraceae bacterium | reverse complement strand
ATCACTGATGCTGAAACTTTTGAACACCAAGTGATCGGAATCGTAGGAGATCAAAAGGATAACGCAAGACTGTTCCGCATTTTTCGAGTGTTCTCAGAATTTTTTTTTCAGATTCAGTAGAGCGTTTGCAACATCATGATTCACGTATCGAGCAGGCTGATTGACGATGTGACGGCCGGGTCAGAGGTTCGCGCGGCGCGCATCATGAATCATCGTCATACCAGACTGTACGTCGCGCAGACCACCGATCGAATGACCGCGCGACATGCCAACATCGCAGCTGTAAAATCTGTGTCGTGGCTTCGGACACCGTTGCGCAACTGCGATCTGCCATTCCGCTGTGTTTCAAAAACACTATATTTTTCAAGGCGAGACGCATTCAGTCATTCGTCGAACGATACTTCATGCATTCTCTTTGACACCATCGCGCTGCAGATCAGCAAGGACTGATCGCATGTAGTTCAGACTCTGCACCGCGATGTTTTGCGCGCCAGGACTGTAATCAAAGACCTCCACTGAAACCCATCCGCAGTAGTTCGATTCGATCAACGCGCGCAGGATCGGATGGTAGTCGGTGGAGCCCATTCCGGGGCCGAGAAGGTTCGAATCGTTGACGTGAAAATGTTTACAATTTTTTTTGTGACGATCAATGATTTCGGGAATTGGAGACGATTCTGCGCCCAACATGGCCTTCACATCCTGGTGCAGAGCCATCGACGGATGATCCACCATGCGGATAATTTCGAGCGCTTCATCGCATGTGTTGATGAAGTCTGTCTCCTTCAGAGTCAGCGGTTCAAGACACAACAGGACCTGATTGTCCGCGAAAATTGGTGCCGCCTGGCGGAAGACATCAGCGGCAAATTCTGCCGCTTGTGCTTTCGAGATTCCCGGCAGCAGGGTGCGCTGCTGTGGCGATCCAAAAACGAGGAGGTGTCCGCCCAGTTGACGACAGACGCGGGCCAATAGGCCTAAATATTCGGCCGTTGCCTTCCGAATCGCGGGTTCAGGGCTGGTGAGATACAGTCCCTTCGTCTTTGCCAACAGCCAGTGCAGGCCGATGATTTCCAGTCCATGCCGCTCCGCTTCCTGCTGCATTTCGTGAAATACGGACACGGGCACGGATGCCAGGTCAGTCGAAATCGTAAACGGAGCAACTTCGATCCCCGTGTATCCCGCTTCAGCAATCAGCCGACACTGCGTGGACCAGTCTGTGTTTTCGTACAACTCCTGGCAGATGGCAAACTTCATGGTCATGACTTTCTGAATTAGTGAATGCGGCGGACAAGTCGCACAGGATTGCAGACCATTCCAGGATTGCAACTCATCACGGCACGCCAGGCTGCGCATGCCACGTAATATTACAGTTCCGAGATCTGAACCTCCGCTGATCGAAGATGGTATTTCGGATCTGATGCAGTCAACATATTGCCATGTCAATCGAACGAATTGGGGTTGAGTCTGGCCTACCACAAAATCAAATCCTGACAATGCAATAGAGGAAACCGATGCAGACTGCGTACGCCACGAGGAACCACACTTTGAAAACAGGACAGACGAATGAGTGACTTACAAATCAGAATTCTCCTGTTGGCGGCCACAATGTCGGCAGCAGCCGGGTATCGCTGCCTGGCGGACGAGTTGCCGACAACTCAGGCGGGCGAAACGATCAGTACTCTCGATGGTGAACGACAACCGCTGCTGCACTGGGCTCCGGAAACCGCAGTCGATAATCCCACACCCATGCTGGTATTTCTGCATTCATGGAGCAGTGATTATCAACAGGACAATTCCAAATGGCTCAAAATCTGCGCTGCACACAACTGGATCTGGCTCCATCCGAATTTTCGCGGCGTCAATCAGTCGCCGAAAGCGTGCGGGTCCCGATATGCGCGTCAGGACGTTCTCGATTCAATCGCATTCGCCCGCAAACGCTGGCGCGTTGATTCACAGCGAATCTATCTGGCAGGCGTTTCCGGTGGAGGCCACATGGCGCTGCTGATGGCTGGGCATCATCCAGAAGAATTCAGTGCCGTATCGGCATGGGTCGGGCCCACCGACCTTGCCGAATGGCATCGGTTCCATACAAAGAATGGTGAACCGCAGAAATACGCGGTGATGATCGAGAAATCTCTCGGTGGTGCTCCGGGAACGTCCGCTGGCATCGATGCCGACTACCGAGATCGATCGTCCGTGTTCCATCTGCACCGAGTTGCCGACCTGCCTGTGAGCATCTGGGCAGGAGTCGATGACGGTCACAGCGGCTCGGTGCCCATTCGTCATTCGCTGACCGCCTTCAATGCCATTGCAGGTGCTCACGGTGATCCACAGATCTCCGAGACGGAAATGAGTGAACTCCGCACGTTGAAACGACTGAAATTTCCGCTAACATCAGACTTGGAACGTGATCAGACTCTTGGCAAAGAGATTCTGCTCCGACGCAGCAGCGGCGAATCGATGATCACGATCTTCGACGGCGGGCACGAAAGCCATCCGGACGCCGCGCTCGAATGGCTGAGTACAAAACGGCATGCAGTCACGAATGCTCCTGGGAAGTCGAATTAGTGCTTTTTCAAGACTTGATTTTGGGGTAGGAAGG